>NZ_JBIRNP010000001.1:704141-837565 GCF_044331705.1 Streptomyces sp. NPDC017202
GCACACCGACCCCTCACACCCCGAACGCCTCCCCACCCCCCCCCCCCCCCCCCCCCCCCGCGGGGCCCCCCCCCCCCCCCCCCCCCCCCCGCCGCTGCCGGCCGAGAACCACCGCCCGCCCGGTCGGCGGTGCCCGGCCGGGCCCGGCATCCACCTGACCCTTGGCCTGAACTCCGGCGGACGGTGACCGTTACGGAATTCAGTCAATCGGAACCGTAACCCCCGCCTCCCCCCCGAGCGGACCAGGGGTTTCCGGCCCCTACTCGGCATCCGAACACCCGTCCTTTAGGGTGAGCTTGTCCGAGTTTGTCGACGGACTCGTAACAACGGTTACCGGAGGGACCGGGGACGGGAATCTCGGGGTCATGAACCACAACACCCCCCTCACCCCGGCCGCCGCCCGTCCCGCGCGCCACCTCCCCGGCGCGCAGCGGCGCGTACTGTCCACGGCCCAGCTCCGCTCGCTCGGCGTGTCACCGGGCGAGCGGAACGAACAGTGCCGGTCCGGCGGCCCCTGGCAGCAGTTCCTGCCGGGCGTCTACCTGCTCCACCAGGGGCCGCCGACCAGCGAGGAGCGGCTGCACGCGGTGCTGCTGTACGCGGCCCGCGAGGTGACGGCGCCCGCAGTGCCGGCCCAGCCGGAGCCGGGGCAGCCGCACCGGCCCGGGTACCGCGAGGCGATGATCACGGGGCTGGCCGCGCTCACCCTGCACGGCTTCGCCTCCGCGCCCGCGCTGCCCTCCCTGGACCGCATCGACGTCCTGGTGCCCCGGTTGCGCCGGCTGCGCTCGACGGGCTGCGCGCACGTCCTGCGCGCCGCGGCCCTGCCGACGCCGGAGGAGGCCACCGGGGTGCCGGTGGCACCGGTGCCGCGCGCCCTGGCGGACGCGGTGTCGCAGCTGACGGACGCGGGGACGGTACGGCGGCTGCTGTCGGAGGCGGTGCGCGCCGGCCACTGCGAACCGGCCGCGATCATCAGGGAGTTGGACCAGGCCAAGCTGCTGGGCCGTCCGCACGTGGCGGACGCGGTGGACGCGCTGCTGGCCGAGGGACGGGCGATCGCCGAGGACCGCCTCTACGCGATGGTGCGGGAGTTCAACCTGCCGGACCCGGTGTGGAACGTGGACCTGCGGCTGCCGGGCGGCCCGCACCTGGGGGGCCTGGACGCGTACTGGCCGCAGCAGGCGGTGGCGGTGGAGCTGGACACGCGGGCACCGCGCCAGGACGAGGACGCGATGTGGTCGGAGTACACCCGCAAGCGGGAGCACCTGGAGCGGCTGGGCATCACGGTCGTGCACATCACGCCGAGGAAGCTCAGGGAGGGGACGGAACAGCAGGCGGCGGTGGTGCGGACCGCCCTGATGGCGTCGGGGGACCGTGATCCGGCGGCGTACGTCGTGGTGCTGCCCCGGTAGTGACGGACCGGGGCGGTCCCCGGAGGGGAGAGGAGGGGCCGCCGGGCACGGCCCGGAGGGGAGAGGAGGGGCCCGCCGGGTACGGCCCGGCGGGCCCCTCCTCAGGACGGCACCCGCCCGTTCGCGGGCCGCTCGCGCCACAGTCTCAGCGCCACGTCGACCAGCCGTATCCGGGTCAGCTCCGGTACGGCCGACAGGTCGTGCCAGGCGGCCAGGTCGGTCGAGCCGCCGATCTCGTTGCGGAGTTCACCGCCGGTCACCCGGCCCTCGTAGACGATGCGCACCGCGTGGTGGTCGACGGGACCGCGCAGGTTCCCGCGGGGCACGGTGTGGCGGGAGGAGTCCACGCCGAGCAGACCGGTCACCTCGACGCGGTAGCCGGTCTCCTCCTCCAGCTCCCGCACCACCGTGTCGTGCGGGTCCTCGCCGTGCTCCATGCCGCCGCCGGGCAGCACCCACTCAAGGGTGCCGTCGGGCGCGGGCGAGCGGGCCAGCAGCAGTTGTCCGTCCCGGACGCACACGGCGTAGGCCGCCACCCTCAGCTTCTCGCGCACACCTGGACGTTAGCGGTCCCGGTCCGGGTTGGCAGGTGAGTATTCGGGCGCGGACCAGCGCAGGGGCAGCGCGGCCGGGGTGCCGAGGGCCCGCGTCACGGTGAACCGGACCGTGCGCTCGCCGTCCGGGCCGAACTCGGTGCGGGCCCGCCCGGTGAGCTGGAGGGTGCGGCCCGTCGTCCAGTCGAGGAACAGCAGTCCGGCGCGCGGGTCGGCCGCGAGGTTGCCGAGGCTGAGGAACATGGAGTTGCCGGGGTAGTCGCGCCAGGCCAGTTCGCCCGGCGAGACGACCCGGACGAAGCCGGGGTTGCCGCCGCGGTGACTGGCGTCGGCGCCGCCCTCGCGCACGCTGGCGAGGAAGAAGGTGTCGGACGCGGCGACGAACCCGGCCTGTTCCGGGGTCAGTTCGGTGCCGTGCCGGGGCGGACCGGGGAGGCGGCCGGACACCGTCCCGTACGTCTCCCGCCGCTGGAGGTACTTGGGGCAGTTGGCGAAGACCCGGTCGGCCTCGACGGCGAAGCCGTGCGGGGTGGGCCGCAGCCGGCCGTCGAGGCGCATGCGGCGGCGGGTGCGCGGGTCGAGGGCGATCGTGCCGACGGGGGTGCCGGGAGTGGCGAAGGCCGTCGCGAGAGGGTCGGTCGGGGGTGGCCCTCCCGCGACGGAGATCCGCCGGGGCCCGGTGGCCCGGACGAAGCCGGGGGTACCCGTGATCACCGAGGCCCACACCTCGCCGGTCACGGGATCGGCGGCGCCCAGGACCAGCTGCGGCTGGAGCTCCAGGAAGGCGGCGGCGACGGACCGGATGCCCTCGCCGACGGACCGGCCGACGTGGTCGGCGAGGTCGCGCACCCTGCCCGACCGGCGCCCGCGCGCGTCCGACCGACGCCCGCACGACGCCCCACCGGCACCTGGTGCCGCATCAGGCAACGTTCGCCCCGTCGCGACGCCCGGCACGCCCTCTCGCCGCACCGGCCGAAAGCCCCATTACGTCCAGCACGGGGACTGCCGGCCGTCACACCGACAGCACAGCACCGGACGCCGCTCCTCGACGGGCAGACGTTGCCTGCCGCGGCACCAGCCGACGCCCGCACCGCACCACGCGGGCACCCCGCGACACCATGTCAACGCCCCCGCGAACCCCGGCCGTCGCCCGGCCGTCGAGATCCGGACGGCCGAAAGCCCTTGCACAGGTGACTCGTAGAGGGTTTTCCCCATACATCCATATCGATTCGGTCAACTCTCCCCAAACATCTGTCCCTTGGACAAGGCTGTGCGATCGTCCGGGATCACTTTCCGGCGACCGCGATCAGGCAGGAACGGCCCGGTCGCGTGACGCTCGTTCCTTTACCTCCAAGGGATGCCGATGACCCACACCCCCCAGCGCGAACCGATACCGGGCGCGAGACGTGCGGCCCGGATAGCCGTGGCCGCCGGTCTGGTGGCCGCGCTGTCCGCGGCCGGGCCGATACCGCTGGCCTTCTCCGCCGACCAGACTCCGGCCGCCGACCCGGGCGTGAAGTCCGCCGCCGACAAGCTGGGCTCCGACGACGCCGACGTCCTCGCCGACGCCAAGGCCGCCGGTGACAAGAACGTCACCCTGATGGTCGCCACCTCGCCCGGGAAGACCGAGCAGGTCGCCGACGAGCTGGACGCGGTCAAGGGCGGTTCCGTCGGCCGGTCCTACGACAAGCTCGGCTACGTCCGCGCCACCGTCCCGACCGCCAAGGCGGACGCGGCCATCGCCGCCGCGGCCAAGCTGTCCTCGGTGCACGCGATCGACCTGCGGCAGGAGATCGCCCTCGACGACCCGACGCCGAGCGCCGACACCGCGAAGGGCGCGGGCGCCACCGCGAGCGCGAAGACGTATCCCGCGCCCGGCAGGAAGACCCCGGCCGAGAACCCGTACAACCCGTCCTTCGAGACGGGCGCCGTCGACTTCGTGGGCGACCACCCGAAGGCGGACGGCCGCGGCGTCACCATCGGCGTGCTGGACTCCGGCGTGGACCTCGGGCACCCCGCACTCCAGAAGACCACCACCGGCGAGCGCAAGATCGTCGACTGGGTCACCGCGACCGACCCGATCGTCGACAGCGACGGCACCTGGCGCCGGATGACCAACCCCGTCAGCGGCCCGGCCTTCACCTACGGCGGCGCGTCCTGGAAGGCGCCCGAGGGCAGCTACCAGGTCAACCTGTTCCGCGAGTCGGTCACCGCCGGCGGCGACGCCAAGGGCGACGCCAACCGGGACGGCGACACCACCGACGTCTGGGGCCTGCTCTACGACCCGGCCGCCGGCACCGTCCGCGTCGACCTGAACAACAACTTCGACTTCACCGACGACGCGCCGATGAAGCCGTACAAGGACGGCTACCAGGTCGGCTACTTCGGTACCGACGACCCGGCCACCGACATCGTCGAGCGGCAGCCGTTCGTCGTCGAGATCCGCAAGGACGTGCCCACCGACCCGTACGGCGGCGACTGGGTCGGCAAGAAGGCCGACTTCGTCAACGTCGGCGTCATCGAGTCCGAGCACGGCACCCACGTCGCGGGCATCACCGCGGCCAACGGCCTGTTCGGCGGGAAGATGAACGGCGCCGCCCCCGGCGCCAAGGTCGTCTCCTCCCGTGCCTGCTCCTGGACCGGCGGCTGCACCAACGTCGCGCTCACCGAGGGCATGATCGACCTGGTCGTGAACCGCGGCGTCGACATCGTCAACATGTCCATCGGCGGCCTCCCCGCGCTGAACGACGGCAACAACGCGCGCGCCGAGCTGTACACGCGCCTCATCGACACCTACGGCGTCCAGCTCGTCATCTCGGCGGGCAACGAGGGCCCCGGCGCCAACACGATCGGCGACCCCGGCCTGGCCGACAAGGTCATCTCGGTCGGCGCGGCCATCTCCAAGGAGACCTGGGCCGCCAACTACGGCTCGCAGGTGGAGAAGAAGTACGCGCTGCTGCCGTTCTCCTCGCGCGGCCCGCGTGAGGACGGCGGCTTCACGCCGACCCTCGTCGCGCCGGGCGCCGCCATCAACACCATCCAGACCTGGCTGCCGGGCGCCCCGGTCGCCGAGTCCGGGTACAAGCTGCCGGCCGGCTACGCGATGCTCCAGGGCACCTCGATGGCCTCCCCGCAGGCCGCCGGCGCCTCGGCGCTGCTGCTGAGCGCCGCGAAGCAGAAGGGCATCGAGCTGACGCCCGCCACCCTGCGCACGGCGCTGACCTCGACCGCCGACCACATCAAGGGCCTGCAGGCCTACGAGGAGGGCGCGGGCGCCATCAACATCGTGGACGCCTGGGACTCCATCAAGGACGGCGCCACCGCCCACGAGTACGCGGTCAAGGCCCCGGTCGACACCGCGATCGACTTCGCCCTGAAGACGCCCGGCTTCGGCACCGGCATCTACGACCGCGAGGGCGGTCTGAAGGCCGGTCAGAAGAAGACGTACGACGTCACCATCACCCGTACGACCGGCGCCGACAAGGCGATCCGCCACGAGCTGCACCTCGAGAACAACGCGGCCGGCACCTTCAGGATCCTCGGCTCGGACGAGGTGAAGCTGCCGCTGAACCAGCCGGTGACCGTCAAGGTCCAGGCCGCTCCGAAGTCCGCCGGCATCAAGAGCGCGATCCTCGAGGTCGACGACCCGCGGACCGAGGGCATCGACAAGCAGGTCCTGAACACGGTCGTCGTCTCGACGCCGGTGGCGCACACGTTCTCCGCGCAGAACACCGTGCAGCGCAACAGCTCGCAGCACTACTTCCTGACCGTGCCCGAGGGTGCGACGTCGCTGGAGGTCGCGATGAGCGGGCTGAAGGACAAGAGCCAGACCCGGTTCATCTCGATCCACCCCTACGGTGTCGCCGTCGAGGACAGCGCCACCGTCTACTGCTACAACAACTACCTCGACGGCAACGGCTGCAAGCCGGACGCGCGTTCCTACGCCGACCCGCAGCCCGGCGTCTGGGAGATCGAGGTCGAGTCGCGCCGCACGTCGCCGCTGCTCGACAACCCGTACAAGCTGGACGTCACCGTGTACGGCGCGGCCTTCGACCCGGCGACCGTGACCGTGCCCGAGGCGAAGGTCGGCACCCCGGCCGCCGTCTCCTGGAAGGTGACGAACAACTTCGCCGCCATCGACGGCAAGCTGAAGGGGGGCCCGCTCGGCTCGTCCAAGGCGGCCCGTCCGACCATCGCGGACCACGAGAACCAGACGACCACGGTCGAGGTGCCCGCGGGCGCCAAGTCCCTGGACGTCTCCATCGGCGGTGTCTCCGACGCCTCCGCCGACCTCGACCTGACCGTGTACGACGCTGAGGGCACGGAGGTCGGCAAGTCCGCCGACGGCGACTCCGAGGAGGCCGTGTCCATCCCGTCGCCCGCCGCCGGGACGTACACCATCGAGGTCGCGGGCTACTCGGTGCCGGCCGGCACCACCGCGTACGACTACCTGGACGTGTTCTACTCGTCCGCGCTCGGCACGGTCGGCGTCGACGAGTCGACGCCGGTGAAGCTGGCCACGGGCGCCTCGGCGACGGTCTCCGCGACCGTCACCGCCGCGGCCCCCGCGCCGGCGGGCCGGTCCTTCTTCGGCCAGGTCCAGCTGGTGAACGCGCGCGGCACCGTCGCGGGCCTCGGCAGCGTGGTCATCGAGAAGGTCACGCAGTAACGCGGTACCTCAGGGGCTCGGCAGCGCGATGAGCGCCTGAGCCGCTGAACGAAGGGGGGCGGGCGTCCGGTCGGGCGCCCGCCCCTCGCTCATTCGCAGGTCGCGCCGCCCGCCTCGGGCAGCGCGCGGGCCAGCGCCGAGCGGCCGGCGGCGATGTCGGCCTCGCCGACGATCCACACGTCGGGGGACGCGGACCCCCGCGGGAAGCCGGCCAGGACGTGATCGCCCTCGGCGGCCGGCGGGTCCACGTCCCGCTCCACCACGAAGTCGACCTCCTCCCGGGCCGTGGCCCCGGGCTTGTAGGAGCGGGTCACGCGCAGGGTGACCCGCTCGCGGGAGGTGCCGCGCACCGGGACGACGTCCGTCACGTCGCCCTCGACCACCAGCCGGGCGCAGGCGAGGTAGCCGGGGTCGGCGAGGGGGCCGTGGGCGCCGGATGAGGCGGCCTTCTCGTCGGCGGCCGACTTGTCGGCGCCGGACGAGGCGATGTCGGCGGCTCCCCCGTTCACCTGGACGAGCAGCCATCCGCTCCCGGCGACCAGCGCACCGGCCGCCGCCAGCCCGACCGTCCTCAAGGCCGGCGGGAGGCGCCGGCGGGCCGGCCGGAGCGGGACGGGGGCCGGCCGGAGCGCGGGCTCCGCCGCCGGCGGGCGGGTGAGGGCCTCGGCGAGGACGCCGAGCTGCTCGCGCAGGAGCGCCACGTCGGCCGCCGCGGCGCGGTGTCCGGCCACGAGGGCGGGATCGGTCCGCGCGTCCCCGGACAGCGGCACGTCCAGGATGGCCGCCATCAGCGGGTCCGTGCCGTCCGGGCCGTCCGGGCCGCCGCGAGGGCCGTCGCCGTACCGGCCGCCGGGGTCCTCGCGGCCGTCGTCGTGGGTGTCGGGTTCGTGTCCGGCGGTCATGTCACACCACCTCGTCCTCGTGCAGGCGGGCGCGCAGGGCCCGGACGGCCGTGTGCAGGCGGCTCTTGACCGTGCCCTCCGGGACGCCCAGCTCCTCGGCTATCGAGCGCACCGGCAGGTCGGCGTAGAAGCGCAGGACGACCACCTGGCGCTGGGCGTCGGGCAGGTCGTCCAGGCCCTGCGCGACGGCGAGGGAGAGCACGCTGGTGTCCTCGCCGGAGGGGTGCTCGTGCGGGCGCAGGGACGCCAGCCGCTCCCCGAGGCGCTCCTGGCGGCGCTTGGCCCGGTGCCAGTCCATGGCGAGGTTGGAGGCGACGACGGCCGCCCACGCCGAGACGTCCCGCGGGGCGTCGTGCCCCTTGGCGGCCCGCTCCAGCAGCCGCAGGCGGACCTGCTGCACCCCGTCCGGCAGGTCCGCCTGCGGTACCCCGCCCAGCGCGAGCACCGCCCGCACCCGGCGTTCCTGCGCCGCGTCCAGCGGGTCACCGTGCCCGGTGTCCTCCCCCGGTCCGCGGCGGGCCGTTCTGCGCAGCACGGACACCCCTCCCCTCCCCGTGTCCCCTCTACGACGCCGTCGCGCGCGGAAACGTTCGGCGCGGCGCCGGGAAATCGTTCGGAGGCGTACGTCACACCGCCGCGCGCGGCAGCACAGCTTGCGGCGGGGAGCCTGGACGGAGCGAATTCCTCCAGCTCAGCGGGGGTGCGGGCGGGATTTCCGGAGCCGTGCGGGGGTGCGGGGCGTCCCAGTCCTCGGGCATGGCGGTCAAAGGATTGGACAGGCGGGCCCGTGTCGGCCGCATCATGGAAAAGCCTCGGCCAGGCACCATGCACGCAGAAGCACAGACAGAGGGAGTCGCCGTGAGGGTCGGAATCGTCGGAGCCACCGGTCAGGTCGGCACGGTCATGCGCAGGATCCTCAAGGAGCGTGACTTCCCGGTCACGGAGCTGCGGCTGTTCGCCTCGGCCCGTTCCGCGGGGACCGAGCTGGACGGTGTGACGGTCGAGGACGCGGCGACCGCCGACTACTCCGGCCTCGACATCGTGCTGTTCTCCGCCGGTGGCGCGACCTCGAAGGCGCTGGCCGAGAAGGTCGCCTCGCAGGGCGCCGTCGTGATCGACAACTCCTCGGCCTGGCGCCGCGACCCCGACGTGCCGCTGGTCGTCTCCGAGGTGAACCCGCACGCGATCGCGAACCGCCCCAAGGGCATCATCGCCAACCCGAACTGCACCACGATGGCCGCGATGCCGGTCCTCAAGCCGCTGCACGCCGAGGCGGGCCTGGAGGCGCTGGTCGTCGCCACCTACCAGGCGGTGTCCGGCTCCGGTGTCGCGGGCGTCGCGGAGCTGCACGGCCAGGCGCAGAAGGTCGTCGCCGACGCCGACCGGCTCACCCACGACGGCGAGGCCGTCGACTTCCCGCAGCCGCAGGTCTACCGGCGGCCCATCGCCTTCAACGTCGTCCCGCTGGCCGGCTCGATCGTGGACGACGGCCTGAACGAGACGGACGAGGAGCAGAAGCTCCGCAACGAGTCCCGCAAGATCCTGGAGATCCCCGAGCTGAAGGTCTCCGGCACCTGCGTGCGCGTCCCGGTGTTCTCCGGCCACTCCCTCCAGGTCAACGCCCGTTTCGCGCGCCCGATCAGCGCCGAGCGCGCCACCGAGCTGCTCGCGGACGCCGAGGGCGTCGTCCTCACCGACATCCCGACCCCGCTCCAGGCGGCCGGCAAGGACCCGTCGTACGTGGGCCGCATCCGCCGGGACGAGACCGTGGACAACGGCCTCGCCCTGTTCGTCTCCAACGACAACCTGCGCAAGGGCGCGGCCCTGAACGCGGTGCAGATCGCGGAGCTGGTGGCGAAGGAGCTGAAGGGCTAGTCAGCCCCCGGTGACCTCTTCGGTCACCTCTGCGGTCACCTCGTAGAGGTAGCAGCCGTACTCGACGGCCCGGACGTGGACGAGCGCCACGGCCGGGTCGTCGAACGCTTCCCCCAGGGCCCGCTCGAACGCCTCCGGCGAGGGCTCCGCGACGAGCCGGCCGCCGAGGATGCGGCCCTCGGCGGAGTAGCGGCGGACCGTGCGGTGCGCGTTCGTGAAGGGCAGGGCCCCGCCGTCCCGGTCCGGGCCCGGGCACGGGTCGGCGTGGACGAAGACGGGGCCCTGTTCGTCGTACGCGCCGGGGTCGGTGCCCGTCTCGGCGGCCCGGCGGCGCAGGGGCGCGTAGGAGACGAGGGCGATCCGCTCCCCCGGCGTGCTGTGGCGCAGGCAGCAGCGCAGCGGGGCGCCGCCCTCGTCGTCGGTGAACGCGGCCGTGGGGCGTCCGGCGTCGTCGACGACGCGGAGTTCCGCCAGCGCGCCGGGGGTGAGGGGACGGGCCGTGAAGGTCCGGGTCGTGGTCGTCATGCCGTCCAGGTTCACGCGCCGCGGGACGTCCCACCGGCGGGTTCCGGACGTCGCGCTGCCGTCGTGGCACGGGACATCGCGCGCATCTCACCTTCCAGGGCTGCGGAGGTCGTGATCCGGCGTACGGTCGTCACGATCTCAACTTTCAGGAGGTGTCGTGGCCTCGTCCGCCGCAGAGTCCCGCCCCGGCCGCGGGGAGCCGCCGCCCGCCCGTCCCGGTGGCGCGGTGACCGTCGAGGGGCTCGTCGACGAGATCGGGCGGGGGGCGGCGGAGCTGAGGCCCGACGAGCCGGACGCGCTGTACGCGGGGGTGGCGCGGCTGACGGCCTCCGTGGACCGGCTGCGGCGGGTGGCCTGGACGGTGCGGGCCGCGGCGGCGGACGACGGGGGCTGCGGCGAGCCGGACGACGGCCCGTACGGACTCGCCCTGCCCGCGGCCGGTTTCGCCGCGCTCGCCGAGACGCACCGCCGCGCGCTCCTGGTCCACTGCTACCGCATGACCGGCTCCTACGACGACGCCGAGGACCTCGTCCGGGAGACCTTCCTGCGGGCCTGGCGGGCCCGCGACACCTTCCGGGCCGGGACGGACGTACTGACCTGGCTGTACCAGATCGCCACCACCGCCTGCCTGGACCTGCTGCGCCGCACCGCGCGCCGCCCCCACGGCCACGAGCCGCTGCCCGGCGCGGACCGCCGGGGAGGCGAGCCGCCCGCACGGGTCACCTGGCTGCAGCCCTTCCCGGACGACGAGCTGCCGGAGACCGCCGGGGAGGGGGACGCGGTGGACGCGTACGGGTCCCTGGAGCTGTCCCTCGTGATGGCTCTGCAGCACCTTCCGCCCCGGCAGCGGGCCGCGCTGGTCCTGCGGGACGTGCTCGGGCTGAGCCTCGGGGAGACCGCCGAGACGCTCGACCTGGCGCCGGTCTCGGTCGACGGCGCGCTGCAGCGGGCCCGGCCCGCCCTGCGCGACCTGCTGCCGGGCGGGCGTACGCGGGAGCCGGCCGAGCGCGAAGCCGCCCTGCTCAGCCGGTACATGGCCGCCGGGGAGGCACGCGACCCGGCGGCGTGGGGCGGGCTGCTCGCCGACGACGTGCTGCTGACGACGCCGCCGAACCCGTACTGGTGCCGGGGCCGGGACGCCGTCCTGGCCTTCCTGCGGCCGGGCCGGGCCCCGGCCTCCCCCGCCTTCCCGGGCCACTGGCGGCACCTGCCCGCCCGCGCCAACGGGCAGCCCGCGACGGGGGTCTACCTCCGCCGGCCGGGGACGAACGTGTACCGCGCCCAGGCCCTCGACGTGCTGCGGGCCGAGGGCGACCGGATCGTGGAGATCACGTCCTTCGAGCCGCATCTCCTCCCGGCCTTCGGACTGCCCCTGCGGCTGTGAACGCTCCCGCGGGGCCGTGCCCGCCGCCGCGGCGCGCGGCCGCTCCCCCGGCACGGTGAGGGGCGCCCGGCCGGACACCGGGCGCCCCTCACCCCCGTACGGTCCGTACGGACCACACGGACGACGGCTGCTACCGCGCGTCCGCCGCCTGGGCCTTCAGGGCGCGCTCCACGCCCGAGCGGGCCTCGGAGACGAGGCGGCGCAGGGCCGCGTTCGGCTCGGCCGAGGTCAGCCAGGCGTCGGTCTTGCGCAGGGTCTCCTCAAAGACCTGGACGGCCGGGTAGAGGCCGGTCACGATCTGCTGGGCGATCTCGTGCGAACGCGAGTCCCAGACGCCCTTGACGACGTCGAAGTACCGGTCCGTGTACGGCGCCAGCAGCTCGCGCTGGTCGGTCTGCACGAAGCCGCCGATGACGGCCTCCTGGACGGCGTTGGGCAGCTTGTCGGACTCGACGACCGACGCCCACGCCTCCGCCTTGGCCTCCGCCGTGGGGCGGGCGGCGCGGGCGGTCGCCGCGTGCCGCTCGCCGGCGGCGGTGCGGTCGCGCTCGTACTCGCCGGCGATCTCCGCCTCGTCGAAGCGGCCGACCGCCGCGAGGCGCTCCACGAACGTCCAGCGCAGCTCGGTGTCGACGGCGAGGCCCTCGATCGTCTGCGTGCCCTCCAGCAGCGCCTCCAGGAGGTCCAGCTGCTCCGGCGTGCGGGCGGTGGCCGCGAACGCGCGCGCCCACGCCAGCTGGTGGTCGCTGCCCGCCTCGGCGGTCCGCAGGTGCGCCAGCGTGGCGTCGGTCCAGCGGGTCAGCAGCGCCTCGCGGGCGGCCGGGTCGGCGTACAGGTCGAGGGCGAGCTTGACCTGGCGGTGCAGGGACTGCACGACACCGATGTCGGACTCCTTGCCGATGCCGGACAGCACCAGGGACAGGTAGTCGCGGGTGGGCAGTTCGGCGTCGCGCGTCATGTCCCAGGCGGACGCCCAGCACAGGGCGCGCGGCAGGGACGCCTCGAAGTCGCCGAGGTGCTCGGTGACGAACGCGAGGGACTGCTCGTCGAGGCGGACCTTGGCGTACGACAGGTCGTCGTCGTTGAGCAGCACGACGTCCGGCCTGCGCCTGCCGGCCAGCTGCGGTACGGCGGTCAGCTCGCCGTCCACGTCCAGCTCGACGCGCTCGCCGCGCACCAGCTTGCCGCTCGCCTCGTCGAGGTCGTACAGGCCGACGGCGATGCGGTGCGGGCGCAGGGTCGGCTCGCCCTTGGCGCCGGCGGGCAGGGCGGGGGCCTCCTGGCGGACGGCGAAGGAGGTGATGACGCCGTCGGCGTCGGTCTCGATCTCGGGGCGCAGGATGTTGATGCCGGCGGTCCGCAGCCACTTCTGCGACCAGGTGCCCAGGTCGCGGCCGGAGGTCTCCTCCAGCGCGCCCAGCAGGTCGGACAGCCGGGTGTTGCCGAAGGCGTGCCGCTTGAAGTAGGCCTGCACGCCCGCGAAGAACGCGTCCATGCCGACGTACGCCACGAGCTGCTTCAGGACGCTGGCGCCCTTGGCGTAGGTGATGCCGTCGAAGTTGACGAGGACGTCGTCCAGGTCGCGGATCTCGGCCATGATCGGGTGGGTCGACGGCAGCTGGTCCTGCCGGTACGCCCAGGTCTTCATGGAGTTGGCGAACGTCGTCCAGGAGTGCGGCCAGCGGCTGTCCGGGGCGTACGCCTGGCAGGCGATGGAGGTGTAGGTGGCGAACGACTCGTTCAGCCACAGGTCGTTCCACCACTCCATGGTGACGAGGTCGCCGAACCACATGTGGGCCAGCTCGTGCAGGATCGTCTCGGCCCGCACCTCGTACGCCGCGTCGGTCACCTTGGACCGGAAGACGTACTGGTCGCGGATGGTCACCGCGCCCGCGTTCTCCATCGCGCCCGCGTTGAACTCCGGCACGAACAGCTGGTCGTACTTCTTGAACGGGTACGCGTAGTCGAACTTCTCCTGGAACCAGTCGAAGCCCTGCCGGGTGACCTCGAAGATCGCGTCCGAGTCGAGGAACTCGGCGAGCGAGGGCCGGCAGTAGATGCCGAGGGGCACGCTCTGGCCGTCCTTCTCGTACACGCTGTGCACGGAGTGGTACGGGCCGACGATCAGCGCGGTGATGTAGGTGGAGATCCGCGGGGTCGGCTCGAATGACCAGACGTCGTCCTTGGGCTCCGGCGTCGGCGAGTTGGAGATGACGGTCCAGCCGCTCGGCGCCTTCACCGTGAACTGGAAGGTCGCCTTGAGGTCGGGCTGCTCGAACGAGGCGAAGACGCGGCGGGCGTCCGGGACCTCGAACTGCGTGTACAGGTAGGCCTGCTCGTCGACCGGGTCGACGAACCGGTGCAGTCCCTCACCGGTGTTGGTGTAGGCGCAGTCGGCGACGACGCGCAGGATGTTGCGGCCCGCCGGGAGGTCGGGCAGGGCGATCCTGGAGTCGGCGAACACCTCGGCCGGGTCGAGCGGGTCCCCGTTGAGCGTCACCTCGTGGACGGTCGGCGCCACCAGGTCGATGAAGGACTCGGCGCCCTCCTCCGCGACGTCGAAGCGCACCGTGGTCACGGACCGGTAGGTCCCGCCCTCCTGCGCACCGGACAGGTCGAGATCGATCTCGTACGAGTCAACGGTGAGCAGCTTCGCCCGCTGCTGCGCCTCTTCGCGAGTCAGGTTTGTGCCAGGCACGCGGTCATCTCCTCGTGATGTGTCGGTTGCGTCATCCTTCCACGGCGGCACCGCGTCGGGCGACGACCTTCTCCGGCGCAGGCGGGGGACCTTGCGGGCGGACCGCGCCTGCGGCGGGGGCGGGGGCGGGGGTCGCGGGGGCGGTGACGGTGGTCGCGGGAGTGGCGGCTGTAAAGGCGGTGGCGGCCGTGGCAGCCGTGGCGGCGGTCATGGCCGTAGGAGTGGTCGTCGTGCGGCGCGGGCCGAGCTGTCCGGCCACCGTCGCGCCGAACGCCAGCGCCATGCCGGCCAGTTGCGGGGCCGTCAGCGCCTCCCCGAGGGCCGCCCAGCCGACCACGGCCGCGGTCAGCGGGGAGAGCGGCGCGAGGAAGGTGACCTGGGTGGCGCTGAGCCGGCCGATCCCGCGGAACCACAGCCAGTACGCGACCGCCGTGCCCGCCAGCGCCAGGTAGAGGTAGCCGCCGACGGCCGTGGCGTCCAGGGCGGGCGGGGCACCCTCGACGAGGAGGGCGAGGGGCGCGACGAGCAGGCCGCCGATGGTCAGCTGCCAGCCCGCGAGCGCCAGCGGGCCGACCCCCTCGGGGGTGCCCCACCTCTTGGCCAGGACGAGACCGGCCGACATCGAGGCCGTGGAGGCGGCCGCCGCCGACAGCCCGATCGCGTCCAGCGCGCCGGCCGCCTTCAGCACGACCAGGCTGACCCCGAACGCGGCAACGACCCCGGTCAGCAGGGTGCGGGCGGCGGGCCGCTGCCCGAGCAGCAGTGCCGAGAACCCGATGACGAACAGCGGTCCGGCCGAGCCGACGACGGCGGCCATGCCGCCCGGCATCCGGTACGCGGCGAGGAACAGGAGCGGGAAGAACGCCCCGATGTTGAGGGCGCCGAGCGCCGTCGCCCTGCCCCACCAGACGCCGTGGGGCAGCACCCGGACGAGGGCGAGCAGCAGCAGGCCCGCGGGCAGGGCGCGTACGAGGGAGGTGAACAGCGGGCGGTCGGCCGGCAGGAACTCGGTGGTGACGGCGTAGGTGGTGCCCCAGGAGACGGGGGCGAGGGCGGTGAGCAGGACGGTCGCGGCCCGGTTCATGACCGGCACCCCTCTCGGAGGAAGCGGCTTGGCGATGATTAGCTTAGCGGTAAGCAACTTGCCGTCAAGCTACTTTCTTGCGGTCGACCGGAAGCGGGCGGATACTCCCCGCATGAGTGCACAGCGCCGGGATCCGGTCGACGCGATCGTCGAGCAGTGGGCGGCCGAACGGCCCGACCTCGACACCACCGCCATGGAGGTCTTCGGCCGCGTCTCCCGGCTCGCCCGCGCGATGGGCGACCGCATGGAGAAGGCCTACGCGGGCCTCGGGATCTCGCGCGGCGAGTTCGACGTGCTGGCCACCCTGCGCCGCTCCGGCGAGCCGTACACCCTCTCGCCCCGCCAGCTGTCGGCCACGCTGATGCTCACCACCGGCGGCATGACCGGCCGCCTCGACAAGCTGGAAGGGGCCGGACTCCTGCGCCGCTCCCCCGACCCACACGACCGCCGGGGCCTGCGGGTGACCCTCACCAAACAGGGCCTGACGCTGGTCGAGGAGGCGGTGGGCGCGGGTCTCGCCGTCCAGACGGAGGCCCTGACCGCGGCCCTGGACGCCGGACAGGCCGGCCAACTGGCCGGCCTGCTGAGGGAACTGCTGCTCGCGACGGAACGGTAGCCGCGGACGGCGGACGGCGGGGTCGGGGCCGGGGCCGGGCGGCTCAGCCGACGTGCGCGGCGGGCGGCGGGCGGCGGGCGGCGGGCGGCGGGCGGCGGGCGGCTCAGCCGACGTGCGTGGCGAGCGCCGTCCCGATCTCCGCCGGGCACGCGTCGTCGGCCGCCCAGGCGACGTACCCGTCGGGCCGCACCAGCAGCGCCGTGCGCCGGTCGCTCGCCCAGTGCCGCACCGCCAGGCGGCGCTCGCGGGGCCCGTCCGGTCCCTCGTCGTGGACGCCCGGCGGGGTGGCCTTCGGGGTGACGAGGACGAAACGGCCGCCGCGCTGGGCCTCGTACAGACGGCTGCCGTCCGCGAAGGTGACGTCGGGGACGCGCGCGCCGGTCAGGCGGTGGGCGCCGCGCGGGGCCGGGTAGCGATAGCCGATGCCGGTGACCTGGCCGACCGCCCTGCGCCGGGCGGGACCTACGTGGTTCAGGAACGTGGTGAGCGCGGCCCGCAGGGCCAGGGTCCAGGGGCGTTCGGCCATGGCGAGGCGGACGATGCCGCCGCTGCTGCGGAGGACCGACCTGCCCACCGGGTGGCGTTCGGCCTGGTAGGTGTCGAGGAGGTCGGCGGTCGCGTGACCGTCGATCACCCGGGCGAGCTTCCAGCTCAGGTTGGCCGCGTCCTGGAGACCGGTGTTCATGCCCTGCCCGCCGGCCGGGGTGTGCACGTGCGCGGCGTCCCCGGCGAGGAGGACGCGCCCGACGCGGTAGGCGGGCGCCTGGCGTTCGTCACTGTGGAAGCGGGACATCCAGCGGGCGTCGTGCATCCCGAAGTCACGGCCGAGGGCCAGCCGGGTGACCTCCCTGACCTCGTCGAGGTCGAGGGGCTCGGTGTCGGGGACGTCGCGGGCCCGGTTCCAGGCGATCACCCGGTGGTAGCCGTCACCGAAGGGCGCGAGGAAGGCGAAGGCGTCGCCGACGGCGTCGACGGTGAGCAGGGTCTCGGGCTCCTCGGCGAGACGGACGTCGGCCAGGACGACGGAGCGGATGACGGAGCGGCCGGGGAAGGGAAGCCCCAGGGCGTTCCGTACGGCGCTGCGCATGCCGTCGGCGCCGACGACGTACCCGGCGCGGAGCGTGCCGGTGGCGCCGGCGGAGGTCCGGACCTCGACCGTCACCCCGTCCGCGTCCTGGGCCAGCCCGGTCACCTCGGTCCCGTACCGGAACTCCACCCCCGCCTCGACCGCCCGCCGCTCCAGGACCTTCTCGACCTCGTACTGCGGGATGACGAGGAGGTGGCCGAAGCGGGAGGGGAGGGTGTCGAGGGCGAGGGTGAGCCGGCCGAAGAGACGGAGCCGGTCGAGGGGGCGGCCGACGGCCTCCAGCGGATCGGCGAGACCGCGGCCGTCGAGCTGCTCCAGGGTGCGGGCGTGCAGGACGAAGGCGCGGGAGAGGTTGCTGATCCCGTGCGGGCGCTTCTCCAGCAGGGTGACGGACACGCCGGCGGTGGCGAGGTCCCCGGCGAGGAGGAGGCCGGTCGGACCGGAGCCGACGACGATCACGGGGCGGGTGGTGAAGTCGGCGGAACCTGTGGAACCGGTGGTGCCTGTGGAACCGGTGGTGCCAGTCGTGCCGTTCATGAGGGCCTCCTGGGGTGCCAACACTCGTTCGCCAACATTTGTTTGCCTACGCCTGTTTGCCTACGCCTGTTCGCCAACGCTCGATCACCAACAGCCGTTTGCCCGCATCCGCTCGCCAACGACTGTTGACCAACACTTGTTGGCAACGTTAGAGCGGTCACGAGTGGCGTGTCAACAGATGTTGGCCTACGCTCGTTGGCATGCCTGACAGCCGACCCGACGCCGCCACCCCCACCACCCTCACCACCCTCACCGGCACCACCCCCACCGGCACCGCCCCCGCCACCACCCGCCGCTCCGACGCCACGCGCGGCGCAATCCTCGACGCCGCCCGGGAGCGGTTCGCCGCCGACGGGTACGAGCGGGCCACCATCCGGGCCATCGCCCGGGACGCGCACATCGATCCGTCCATGGTGATGCGCTACTACGGCAGCAAGGAGGGCCTCTTCGCGGCGGCCGTCTCCGTCGACCTGAGGCTGCCGGACCCGTCCGCGTTCGCCCGTGAGGACGCCGGGCGGGCCCTCGTCACGCACTTCCTCGACATGTGGGAGGAGAACGAGGTCCTCACCGCCCTGCTCCGCGTCGGTGTGACCAACCAGGCCGGGGCCGAGCGGATGCAGGCCATCTTCCGCGACCAGTTGCTGCCGGTCACCCGCGCGCTGTGCCCGGACCCGGAGCAGACGCCGGCCCGTGCGGCGCTCTGCGCCGCTCAGCTGCTGGGGCTCGCGCTGACCCGCTACGTGCTGCGCTTCCCGCCCGCCGTGGCGCTGACCCGGCAGGAGGCCGTGGCCTGGCTGGCGCCGACCGTGCAGCGGTACCTCACCGCACCGCACCCGTAGGCACCGCGGAGGGCACGGCAGCCCACCGCGCCGCACCCGTGGACGCCGTGGGCGGTGGGCGCGCGGTGGCCGTACGAAGCGCGAGGGCGCCGTCTCCGGCGTCGTACGGCGGTGTGCACGTACGGACGGCGGGGACGGCGCCCTCGAGAGGTGTGCCGGGGAAGGGTCAGCCGGCCTTGGCGGCCTTGGCGGCGTCGCCCTTCACGGTGATGTTGGAGCTGGTGGTGTCGGCACGGTCCTTGGACCGGTCCAGCACCCACACCAGGCCGGTGATGACGGCGAACAGGGCGAGCGGAGCCAGCACGTAGAGGCCGAGCGTCTCGATGACGCTGAGGCCCTGACCGGGGTCGTCGCCGTCGTCGCGGGTCAGCGCGAGCGCGGGGGACGACATGAGCAGCATCATCAGCGTCGTACCGGCAGCCAGGGCGCCGGCGCGCAGGGCGTTCTTCTTGTCCACGGTGCCAAGTTAGCGAACGGGGTTCGGGCGCGCGCGTCCGGGGTGCCGTATGAGGCGGCACGAGAGGCGGACACCCCCGCCCGGCCGCCCCGCCCGGCCGCCCCGCGCGTCCCGGCCGCCCCGCACGCCGCCACCGCCCGTCGGCCCCGCCCGGGACCCTCACTCACCGGACTCACCCGCCGCCCTCAGCCCTCAGCCGTCGGCCTCACCCGTCGCCCTCAGCCGTCGGCCTCCTCCCGCAGCACCTCCATCAGCGCGTGCAGGCGCGGGGACGCCGACAGTTCCTCCAGCGTGACCGGCCGGCCGTCGGCGTCCGCGACCGGCAGGCGCCAGTTGGGGTACTGGTCCCAGGTGCCGGGGAGGTTCTGCGGGCGGCGGTCGCCGACGGCGTCCGGGAGCCAGACGCCGATCATGCGGGCCGGGGTGCGCAGCAGGAACCGGTGGAAGGCCTGGATCTCGGCCTCCTCCGAGGAGGTGTCGCCGCCTCCGCCGGTGCCCTGGAGCAGGTCGAGCCGGGACAGCAGGTCGAGCCACTCGCCGGTGTCAGCGGCGGCCTCCGCGCGTTCCTCCTCCAGCGGGCGGGTCAACAGGTCGAGCCGGTGGCGGAGTTCGACGTGCTCGCCGGTGAGGCGGGCGGCGGTGGAGGGCAGGTCGTGGGTGGTGGCGGTGGCGAGGCAGTCGGCGCGCCAGTGGTCGGGGGGCAGCGGGCGGCCGTCGCCCTCCCAGTCGCGTTCGAACCACAGGACGGAGGTGCCGAGCACCCCGCGTTCGCGCAGGGCCTCGCGCACGCCAGGCTCCACGGTGCCGAGGTCCTCGCCGATCACCACCGCGCCGGCCCGGGACGCCTCCAGGACCAGCACGGCGAGCATGGCCTCGGCGTCGTAGCGGACGTAGGTGCCCTCGGTGGGCGGCTCGCCCTGGGGGACCCACCAGAGCCGGAACAATCCCATCACGTGGTCGATGCGCAGGGCGCCGGCGTAGCGGAAGACGGCGCGCAGGAGGTGGCGGTACGGGGCGTAGCCGGACTCGGCGAGGCGGTCGGGACGCCACGGGGGCAGGCCCCAGTCCTGACCGCGGGCGTTGAAGGCGTCCGGGGGCGCGCCGACCGACATGCCGGCCGCGAGGTGGTCCTGCTGGGCCCAGGCGTCGGCGCCGCCGGGGTGCACGCCGACCGCGAGGTCGTGCACGATCCCGAGGGGCATGCCGGCCTCCCGCGCGGTGCGCTGGGCGGCGGTGAGCTGGGCGTCGGTGAGCCAGGCGAGACGGGAGTGGAAGTCGACGCGGTCCATCAGCTCCAGGCGGGCCCGGGCGGTCTCGGCGGAGCGCGGGTCGCGCAGCTCCCGGGGCCACCGGTGCCAGTCGGAGCCGTGCACCTCGGCCAGCGCGCACCAGGTGGCGTGGTCCTCCAGGGACTGCCCCTCGCGGGCGAGGAAGTCGCAGTAGGCGGCGCGCCGGCCCGGTCCGAGCGGTACGGCGGCGATCAGCTCCAGTGCCTTCCGTTTCAGCTCCCAGACGGCGTCCCGGTCGATCAGCGCCCCCTTGTCGAGGACGGTCTCCCGCAGCCGCGCGGCGCTCTCCCGCAGTCCTCGCAGCTCCCGCAGCCGCTCGGGGTCGGTGGCGTACGCGAACTCGGGGACGTCCTCGATCCGCAGGTGCACCGGGTCGGGGAAGCGGCGGGAGGAGGGCCGGTACGGGGAGGGGTCGGTGGGGGTGCCGGGGACGGCCGCGTGCAGCGGGTTGACCTGCACGAATCCGGCGCCGAGCGCCCGTCCGGCCCAGTCGGCCAGCTCGGCGAGGTCCCCGAGGTCGCCCATGCCCCAGGAGCGGTCGGACAGCAGGGAGTAGAGCTGGACGAGGAGGCCGTACGAGCGTCCGGCGGGCGTGGGCAGCCGGGGCGGGGCCACGACCAGGTGGGCGCGGGCGGTACGGCCGTCGGGCGCGGTCGCGATCATCGTGTGGACGCCCGGCGGGAGCCGGTCGAGGCAGGCGTGGGTCTCGCCCTGCTCGGTCTCGACCAGCAGGCGGGTGCCCTCGGGAAGGGCGGCGAGGGCCTCCGGCTCGGCGTCGCCGCTCCAGCGGACCACGGTCGGCGGCAGCAGCCGTTCGGCCAGTTCGCGTTCCCGGTCGGCCAGCGCGGCACTGGTCGCCTGCGGGGTGCCCGCGTCCACGCCGAGGGCGGCCAGGGCGCGGGTGACGGCGGTGGCGGAGGCGGTGACCGTGCGGTCCGGGGAGGGCCGGTAGGAGACGGCGACGCCGTGCAGCGCGGCGAGCCGGGTGAGGTCCTCTCCGAGGGGTGCGGTCATCTACGGCCTCGTGAAGTCGGAGTCCGCGGCGGCGAGCGGCGGTTCGCTGGTGAGGGGCTCGGCGTCGGGCAGCGGGGGTTCGCTGGTCAGCGGGGCCTCGGTACGGGCGCCCTCCGCGCTGCACGCGTACAGGTGGGGTTCCTCGGTGTAGGCGGACGGCGCCGCCGGGCGTTTGGAGCGGTCCGGGAGCAGTTGGTGTGCCGGTGCGACCACGGTGGCCTCCTCGTTCGGGGACGGCGCCGTCGTAGGGGGTGCGCGGCGTCGTCGTACGGCGCTCGACAGCGTCGGACGGTGTCCGGCAGGGCCCGACGGTGTCCGGCGGTGTTCGCTGGTTACCGCAAAAGCCCTACCCAGCGGGCGCGGCGGCAGACGTCCCCGTATGGGGCGACACGCGTCTCGTCACATTCCTCACCCTGACATTCTCCCCAATGCGGGGCGATTACGGCAGACCGCGCGCCGTCCGGGTTCCGGCGTGAACCGTCGGCGCCGGGCCGGCCGACAGACAGGGTGTGAGACTGTTCCGCCCCATGAGGGGCCACGGTGAGGTCGGCACGGACGCCGCGCTGCTGCGGTCCGTCGCCGACGGGGACGCCCAGGCCCTGGCCACCCTGTACGACCGGCACGCCGGCTGGCTGCACGCGCGGCTCACCCGGCGCTGCGCCGATCCCGAGGTGGTGCGGGAGGTGGTGCAGGACACGTTCGTGACCGTGTGGCGGTCGGCGGCCGGACACGGCGGCGGGGAGGCCGGCGGCTGGCTGTGGACCATCGCCGCCCGGCGGCTGGTCGACGCGCGGCGGGCACAGGAGCGCTCCGCGCGGATCGAGACGGCGCCGATGGACACCGAGCGGGTGGAGCGGGCACCGGCGGCGGCCCTGCCGTCCGCGGAGGAGCGGGTGCTGGCGGGGCTGGAGTTCGGCGACGTCGGCACCGCCCTCGACCGGATCCCGCCCGAGCTGCGGGAGGTGCTGCGCGCCACCGTCGTCGACGGGCTCACCACCCGCGAGGCCGCCCGGCTGCTCGGCATCCCCGAGGGCACCGTCAAGACCCGCGCCATGCGCGCCCGTGCCGAACTGCGCGCGGCGCTAGCCCAGTTGCACCCGACTCCGGCGGGAGGCCCGGCATGAACAACCCCACCCGACGGCACGCGACCGACGCCCTGGCCGCCCGCTACGCCGACGGCACCCTCCCGGAGTCCGACGCCTGGTCCCTGGAGAGACATCTGGAGCACTGCACGGCCTGCGCGACCCGCGTGTCCCGCGCGGTACGGGAGGGCGCCGCGGGAGCCGTTCTGGAGCAGGTACGGGGGGCGTTGCTTCGAGAGGCCTCGAACCCCGCACCGGCAGTGGCAGTGGCGCCCGCACCGGCACCCGCACCCGCACCCGCAGCACCGGCACCGGCACCGGCGAGCGGGGCCGCGTCACCGCCGCCCGCTCCCGCACGGCCCGCCCCCGCCGCCCCCTCCCCCCGCGCCCGCCTCTGGTCGTCGCGCACCGACGGCGGCTTCGCCGCGCGCCGCACCGGCCGCTCCTCCCGCCGGGCGGCGGGCGCCGGACCCGCGCCGGTCCGCGTCCCCCGCCTCGCCCGCGTCCTGTGGGCTGCGGGCCCCGCCGTGCGGGGGGCCTGGTCCGTCGCCGTGGTGGTCGTGGCGCTGGGGGCGGTCGCGTTGGCGTACGGGGCCGGGGTGACCGGGGCGCGGCCGTTGCTGCTGGCCCTCGCACCGGTCGTGCCGGTCCTCGGGGTGGCCCTGTCGTACGGGCCGCACGCCGACCCGGTGCACGAGATCGCCGCGGCCTCGCCCGGCGGCGGGCTGCGGCTGCTGCTGACCCGGACGGCCGCCGTACTGCTGGTCTGCCTGCCGGTGCTGACGCTGGCCGGGCTGCTGCTGCCCGGCCCGGGTGCGCCGGGCGCGGCGGCCTGGCTGCTGCCGGGGCTCGCGCTGACGCTGGCCTCGCTGGCCCTGGCCGGGTACGTCGGTCCCCGGCCCGGCGCGGCGGTGACCGGCGGGGGCTGGCTGTGCGCGGTGCTCGCACCGGCGCTGGCCTCGCCGTCCGGCGCCCCGTCGGCCCGGCTGACGCGGCTGGCCGAACAGCTCACCGTCGTCCTCGACGGCCCGCTCGCCCAGGGCGCGTGGGCGGCCGCGGCGGTGCTCTCCGCCGCCGCGCTGGCCGCCCGGCGTTCCGTCTACGACCGGACGCCCTGACGCCCGTCCACTCACGGACCGGCCATCTCGTCACGGACCGGCCACCCCGGCACGTCCCCACCCGCCGGCCGGCCTCCTCCTCCCCCCACCCCCACCGCCAGACACCCACCCACCCCCACTCACCGACCGGCACACCTCTGCCCGTCCGCCCGATGGAGACCCCTTGAGCACGATAGAAGTGACCGGGCTGCGTGTCCGGCACCGCCGAACCGTCGCCCTCGACGGGGTGGACCTCGCCCTGGACCGGGGGGTGCACGGCCTGCTCGGGCCGAACGGCGCCGGGAAGACCTCCCTGATCCGGGTGCTGGCCACGGTCGCGCCGCCCGCCGAGGGACGGGTGGAGATCCTCGGCGAGGACCTCGGCGAGGCCGGGCGGCGCGGCCCGGTCCGCCGTCGGCTGGGCTACCTCCCGCAGGAGTTCGGGTACTACCCGGGTTTCACGGTCCGCGAGTTCGTCGCGTACGTGGCCTGGCTGAAGGAGTTGCCCGTCGCCGACACCCCGGCCGCCGTCGAGAGGGCCGTCGAACGGGTCGGCCTCGGCGACCGCATCGACACGAAGGTGCGGACGCTGTCCGGTGGCATGGTCCGCCGGCTCGGCATCGCGCAGGCCCTCGTCAACGATCCCGACGTGCTGCTCCTGGACGAGCCCACCGCGGGCCTGGACCCCGAGCAGCGGGTGGAGTTCCGGGCGCTGCTGCGCGGGCTGGGAGCCTCCGCCACGGTGATCGTCTCGACGCACCTGGTGGAGGACGTGGCCGCCGCCTGCACGGAGGTCACCCTGCTCGACGCGGGCCGGGTCGCCTACCGCGGCACCCCCGGGTCACTGAGCGCGCTGGGCGAGGACGGCACCGGCGGCGGAGTCGGCGACAACCCGATCGAGCGCGGCTACACGGCGGCGCTGCGGGCCCACCGCGCCCGCCCCGCGTCCCGGGAAGGGGCGGCGCGATGAGCCGCACGGTCACGGCGCCGGGGCGCGCGGCGGTCCGCGTGCACCCGTTGCGCGGCGAGACGCTGCGCGGGTTCGCCCCCTGGGCGGGACTGGCGGTCCTCGTGACGGCCGCCGGGCTGCCGGCCGCGGTGGCGGACCGCTGGCAGGGCGGCTGGGCGGAGACCCGCGCCGCACTGCACGGCGTCCTGCTGGTGGTCCTGCCGCTGGCAGCGGCGGCGGGCTGCCGGCAGGGCGGACGGGAGCGCCGGCACCGTACGCAGGAGTTGTGGGGGACGGCCGCGCGCGGGCCGCTGGCGCGGTTCCTCGCGTCGGCGCTGCCGGTGGCCGGGTGGACGACGGCCGGGTACGTGACGGCGGCGGCCGGGGCACTGCTGGCGACCTGGCCGTACGCCCGGGGGGACGGGCCGGGTCTGGAGTTGCTGCCGGCGGACGCGGTGGCGGTGGCGGCCGCCGCGGTGGCCGGCCAGGTGGTGGGGCGGCTGGTCCCGCTGCGGCCGGCTGCGCCGCTGCTGGCGGTGGGCGGGTACGTCGCACTGGGTCTGGCGTCGCGGGCGGGCACCGGCGCCGGCCGTCGGCTGAACCCGGCGCTCCCCGTCCCGGAGGACCTGGTTCCGGTGGTGTGGCAGCCCGTGGCCGCGGCGGTGTGGGCGGCCGGCCTCGCGGCGGCCGCCGTCCTGGCGTACGCGGCGCGGCGCCGGTGGACGGCCCTGCTGCCGCTCGCGGCGGCGACGGCGGCGGGCGCGCTGCTGGTACAGGGCGGTGCCGGGCTGTGGCACACCGATCCGGTCGGCGACCGCCAGGTCTGCGACACCTCGACCACGCCGCAGATCTGTGTGAACGCCCGCTACAAGGACCTGTTGCCGCAGGTCAGGACCGCTCTCTCGGGTGTCACCGGCCGACTGGAAGGCGTACGGAACCTGCCGGTCCGGTTCGAGGACCGGCCGGGGGCGCCCCGCCCCGGGGAGGCGGAGCTGCCCCTGCTGACGCCGATGGGCCGGTCCTTCGTACGGGGCGAACTGACCGATCCGGAGCAGTACGCGTGGGAGGCCGTGGCGGCGCTCCAGGACCGTGGCGACTGCGAGGGGCCGTCGGACCCGCGGGTGAGCCGCGCGGACGACGCCGTGGAGAACCTCCTCGCGCCGAAGCCCGCGCGGGAGCACTTCGACGCGCTGGACGCCCACGGCGACGAGGCCGCCCGCGCCGGACTGCGCGAGCGACGGGCCGCCCGTGCGCGCCTCGCGTCGATGGCCGCGGACGAGCGCCGCGCCTGGCTGACGGAGTACTTCGCCACGGCGGGCGACTGCGATCCGGACGAGGTGCCCGCGCTGTGACCGGAGCCCTGCTGTACGCCCGTTCCCGCGGCCTGTCCTGGGCCCCGGCCGTGCTCGCCGGGACGGTCGCCCTCGCCGGGTGGGCGGCGCTGCGGACGGGCGCCGCCGCCCCCGATCCGGCTCGGGTGCGGGTCCTGGTCGCCGTGGTCCCGGCGCTGGCCGCCGCGGTGATCGGCGTGAGCCTTTCCACCCCCTTCGACGAGCTGGACCGGACGGCGGTACGCCCGTGGTGGCCCCGCCGGCTGGCCCATCTGCTCGGCCCGGCCGCGCTCGCGGGCGCGCTGCTGGCGCTCACCGTCCTCGACGCCGGTCCGGCCCTCGGCCCCGCTCCCCTGCTCCGCAACCTGCTGGGCTGCACCGGCGTCACGGCCGCCGCGGCGGCCGTGCTGGGCGCCCGCCTGAGCTGGCTGCCGGTCCTCGGCCACGTCGGCGCGGTGATCCCGGCGTCGGCCGGCGTGGCCGGCCGGGCGGTCACGGTGTGGGCCTGGCCGGTGCAGCCGGGCGACCGGCCGTGGTCGTGGGCGGCGGCCGGCACGGCGTTCGTACTGGGCACGGCCCTGTTCGCGGCGCGCGGCGCCCGCCCGGCGGCCGCACCGCGCTGACCGGCGCGGAGCCCGGCCCGCAGGGCCCCGTGGCGCATCGGTGCCACGGGGCATGCAAAAGCCCGGATCGGTCAGGCGGAGATGCCGTCGATCCGGGCCAGGGCGTCGTCCGCGCCGTACGGTTGCAGGTACGGCAGCCAGCGCGGATCCCGGTGGCCGGTCCCGATGATGCGCCAGGCCAGACCGGTGGGCGGGGCGGGTTTGTGCCGCAGCCGCCAGCCGATCTCGACGAGATGGCGGTCGGCCTTGACGTGGTTGCAGCGCCGGCAGGACGCCACGACGTTGTCCCAGACGTGCTTGCCCCCGCGGCTGCGCGGGATGACGTGGTCGACGCTGGTCGCGACGCCACCGCAGTACATGCACCGGCCCCCGTCGCGGGCGAAGAGCGCCCGTCGGGTGAGCGGAACGGGCCCCCGGTAGGGAACCCGGACGAATCGCTTGAGCCGGACCACGCTGGGTGCGGGGACGGTGACGGTCGCGCTGTGCAGAAAGGCGCCGGACTCCTCCAGGGAGACAGCCTTGTTCTCCAGGACGAGGACGAGCGCGCGGCGGAGCGGTACGACGCCGAGCGGCTCGTACGACGCGTTCAGGACCAGGACATGCGGCACGGATGCCTCCTTGGGCGTCGGCGGCGCGTGGCTCGCGCCGGGACGATCTGAGGTCAGTCTCCCCTCTTGCCTGGTGGACGCGCCACCATGTCCCGGTAACGGGCTGGGAGTGTTTTCGACCACACCTGGATACATCCCCCGCACCCCGACCTGTTCAAGCGCGGGCGGACACGGTCCCTCCTCCGGACATCCCGCCGAAGCACACACAATGCCCCGTTAGTGTGGTGCCCCTGCCCCTGCGGTGACCTTTTCGTGACCTGGACCACCTTGACCGCCGCGCCGGAGGGAGCAGTGCCGCACCTGGAGGTACCTGCCGTGTCCTTGTCCGCCGTCCTGAGGGCCGCCGGTTCGTCGCCGTCGCCGACCCCGTCGGAGTCGCCGACCGCCGTGACCGTCCCAAGTCTCCAGGACGCCCAGGAGAGCGCGACGAACGCCGCCAGCTGGGTCGAGGAGAACTGGTCGACCTGGCTCGCGATCGGCCTGCGGGTCCTGCTGATCCTGGTGATCGCCGCGGTGCTGCGCATGGTGGTGCGGCGGGCCATCACCAAGTTCATCGACCGGATGAACCGCACGGTGCAGGCGGCCGACGGCACGGCGCTGGGCGGTCTGCTGGTCAACGTCGAGCGGCGCCGGCAGCGGTCGCAGGCGATCGGCTCGGTGCTGCGGTCGGTGGCGAGCTTCCTCATCCTCGGCACCGCCGCCCTGATGGTCCTCGGCGCCTTCGAGATCAACCTGGCCCCGCTGCTGGCCTCCGCCGGTGTCGCGGGTGTGGCCATCGGTTTCGGCGCCCGCAACCTGGTGACGGACTTCCTGTCCGGCGTGTTCATGATCCTCGAGGACCAGTACGGCGTCGGCGACAAGATCGACGCGGGCGTCGCCTCCGGCGAGGTCATCGAGGTCGGGCTGCGCGTGACCAAACTGCGCGGCGACAGCGGTGAGATCTGGTACGTCCGCAACGGCGAGGTCAAGCGGATCGGCAACCTCTCGCAGGGCTGGGCGACGGCCGGGGTGGACGTCACGGTCAAGGCGTCCGAGGACCTGGACCGCGTCCGGGCCACCCTCGTCGAGGTCGCCGAGAAGATGAACAAGGAGGAGCCCTGGAACGAGCTCCTGTGGAGCCCGATCGAGGTGCTCGGCCTGGACAGCGTCCTGATCGACTCGATGGTGGTCCGCGTCTCCGCGAAGACGATGCCCGGCAAGTCCCTGACCGTCGAGCGCGAGCTGCGCTGGCGCATCAAGCGCGCGTTCGACGCGGCGGACATCCGTATCGTCGGCGGTGCCACGGTCCCGCCGGAGCAGGACCCGGACAACGACCCGACGGCCGCCGTCGCCGCCCCGTCGGCGTACTCCAACCCGGGCTCGCCGCAGGCGGCGGCCGCCTCCCCGCTGACGCCCCTGGCGCCGCCGGGAGCGCCGAAGTAGCGCACGGCCCACGGAACGCCCGTCCCCGTCGGGGGGCGGGCGTTCCGGCGTCCCGGCCCGGGCGCGGCGCTCCCTTCTTCTTCCTCGTGTTTCCGTGCCACCGCCCGCCCCTTGACGCCTTCCGGACGCCGGGCTTACCTTCCCTGCATCGAACAGGAAACTTTCCTAACAGTGATCGGTGCGAGGGGCGCCGGGCCTTCGGCGGACCCTCGACGGACTTCCCTCCGGGATCACTGAAAAGCCGGGCGGCCGAGAGAGGCAGGTGCAGACCCCGTGGCAGGGACCGCCGGAACGCCGGGCACGCCGCGCGTCCTGCGCGCCATGAACGACCGCGCCGCCCTGGACCTGCTGCTGGCCCACGGCCCGCTGTCCCGCACCCGGATCGGCAAGCTCACCGGCCTGTCCAAGCCGACCGCCTCCCAGCTCCTGGCCCGTCTGGAGGCGGCGGGGCTGGTCCTGGCCACCGGCACCACGCGGGGACGGCCGGGACCGGGCGCCCAGCTGTACGAGGTGAACCCGGCCGCCGGGCACGCCGCCGGCCTCGACGTCACCCCCGAGCGCGTCCTGGCCGCCGTCGCCGACCTCACCGGCCGCACGGTGGGCACGCACGAGGTGCCGACGCCGGGCAGAAGGGGCGTGGGGGCCGTCGTAGGGCAGGTCACCGAGGCGCTCGACGGGGCGGTGAAGGCCGCCGGGCTCGCCCGGGACGACGTGCGGCGGCTGGTCGTCGCCACGCCGGGCGCCTTCGACCCCACCACCGGCCGGCTGCGCTACGCCTCCCACCTGCCGGGCTGGCACTCGCCCACGCTGCTCGACGAGCTCGCGGCGGCCCTGCCGATGCCGGTGGAGTACGAGAACGACGTCAACCTGGTGGCCGTGGCCGAACAGCGGCTCGGCGCGGCCCGCGGGCACGAGGACTTCGTGCTGCTGTGGAACGAGGGGGGCCTCGGCGCCGCCCTCGTCCTCGGCGGCCGGCTGCACCGCGGCTGGACCGGCGGCGCGGGCGAGGTCGGCTTCCTGCCCGTGCCGGGCGCACCCCTGGTCCGGCAGGTCACCAGGGCCAACAGCGGCGGCTACCAGGAACTCGCCGGTTCCCAGGCCCTGCCGGAGCTGGCCCGCGGGCTGGGCGTCACCGGCATTCCCCCGGGCCCGTACGCCGAGACCGCCGCCGCCCTCGTCGCACGGGCCGCCGCCGAGGACGACGGCCCGCTGCGCGAACTGCTGGGCGTCTACGCGACCCGGCTCGCGACCGGTCTCGCCTCCCTCGTCTCCGTCCTCGACCCCGAACTCGTCGTCCTCAGCGGCGCCTGTCTGACCGCCGGCGGCGAGGCGCTGCGCGGCCTCGTCCAGGCCGAGCTGGAGGAACTGGCCGCGTCCCGGCCGAAGCTCGTCGTCGGCGAGGTCACCGAACGGCCGGTGCTGCGCGGCGCGCTGGAGAGCGCGCTGGCGGCCACCCGCGACGAGGTGTTCGACACCTCGCGCTGACCGACCCCGTACCCACTCTCCTCGCCGCCCTCGCCATCCTCGTCGCCGCACCCGTCCCCAGGAGGCCCGTCATGCCCGCACGCAGCCCCGAAGCGGCCCGGAAAGCGCCCCGGGAAGTGGCTTTCGCCCCGACCGCCCCGACCGCCCCGACCGCCCCGACCGCCGCGTCCGTCGAGGGCGTCACCCCGACCGGAGCGAAGGGTTAGCCGAGTATGAAACTCACCGTGGTCGGCGGAGGCTCGACCTACACGCCCGAACTGATCGACGGCTTCGCCCGCCTGCGGGGCATCCTGCCGATCGAGGAACTGGTCCTCGTCGACCCGGCGGCCGAGCGGCTGGAGCCGGTCGGCGGGCTCGCCCGGCGCATCTTCGCCCGGCAGGGCCATCCCGGCCGCATCGTCACCACCGCCGACCTGGACGCGGGCGTCGACGGCGCCGACGCGGTCCTGCTCCAGCTCCGCGTCGGCGGACAGGCCGCCCGCGCACAGGACGAGACCTGGCCCCTGGAGTGCGGCTGCGTCGGCCAGGAGACGACCGGCGCCGGCGGCCTGGCCAAGGCGCTGCGCACGGTCCCCGTGGTCCTCGACATCGCCGAGCGGGTCCGCCGCGCCAACCCGCGCGCCTGGATCATCGACTTCACCAACCCGGTCGGCATCGTCACCCGCGCCCTGCTGCGGGCCGGGCACCGGGCGGTCGGGCTGTGCAACGTGGCCATCGGCCTCCAGCGCAGGTTCGCCGGCCTGCTGGGGGTCGCCGCGTCCGAGGTCCACCTCGACCACGTGGGCCTCAACCACCTCACCTGGGAGACGGGGGTGCGCCTCGGCGGCCCCGGGGGCGAGGACGTCCTGCCCGCACTGCTGACCGGCCACGGCGACGCGATCGCCGCCGACCTGCGTCTGCCGCGCCCCCTGCTGGACCGGCTCGGCGTGGTCCCGTCGTACTACCTGCGCTACTACTACGCCCACGACGAGGTCGTGCGCGAACTGCGCACCAAGCCCTCGCGGGCCGCCGAAGTGGCGGCCATGGAGCGCGAGTTGCTGGAGATGTACGGCGATCCGGCGCTGGAGGAGAAACCGGCGCTGCTCGCGAGACGGGGCGGCGCCCACTACTCCGAGGCGGCCGTGGACCTGGCGGCCGCGCTGCTCACCGGCTCCGGCAGCACCCACCAGGTGGTGAACACCCGCAACGACGGCACGCTGCCCTTCCTGCCCGACGACGCGGTGATCGAGGTCCAGGCCGCGGTCGGCCCCGAGGGTGCCTCCCCGCTGCCGGTGACGCCGGTGGACCCGCTGTACGCGGGCCTGACGGCGAGCGTCACCGCCTACGAGGACCTCGCCCTGGACGCGGCGCTGCGCGGCGGCCGCGACCGCGTCCTCCGGGCCCTCCTCGCCCATCCCCTGATCGGCCAGTACGCGTACGCCGAGACGCTGACCGAGGCACTCCTCGCACACAACCGGGAGTACCTCGCGTGGGCCTGACCGCACGTGTCCTCGCCGTCGACGCGGGCAACAGCAAGACCGACGTGGCGGTCGTGGCGGCCGACGGGGAGGTGCTCGCCACGGCCCGCGGCGGCGGCTTCCGGCCGTCCGCGGTGGGGATGGGTCCCGCCGTGGACGCCCTCGCGGACACCGTGACGCGCGCGTACGCCGCGGCGGGCGTCACCTCGGTGGCCCACGTCTCGGCCTGCCTCGCAGGCGCCGACCTGCCCGTCGAGGAGGAGCGGTTGGCGGCGGCGCTGCACGAGCGGGCCTGGGGCGGAACCGTCGAGGTCCGCAACGACACCTTCGCGATCCTGCGGGCGGGCGTCGCCGAGCCGCGGGGTGTGGCCGTCGTCTGCGGCGCCGGCATCAACTGCGTCGGTCTGCGCCCCGACGGCCGCACCGCCCGCTTCCCGGCGCTCGGCCGGATCTCCGGTGACTGGGGCGGCGGGTGGGCCCTCGCGGAGGAGGCCGTGTGGCACGCGGCCCGGGCCGAGGACGGCCGGGGTCCCGCCACCGCCCTGGCCCACACCCTCCCGGCCCACTTCGGCCTCCCCACGACGTACGCCCTCGTCGAGTCGCTCCACCTGGAGCGCGTCCCGGTATCCCGCCGCCACGAGCTGACCCCGGTCCTGTTCGCGACGGCCTCCGGCGGTGACGCGGTGGCCCGCGCGATCGTCGACCGCCTGGCGGCGGAGGTCGTCGGTATGGCCGCGGTCGCCCTGGCCCGCCTGGACCTCCTGACGGAGGAGACCCCGGTGCTCCTGGGCGGCGGAGTCCTCACGGCGGGCCACCGCCGGCTCGACGACGGCATCGGCGCACTGCTGGCCGCCAGAGCGCCGAAGGCGGTCCCGAGAGTGGTACGGCAGCGCCCGGTACTGGGCGCCGCGCTGCTGGGCCTGGACCGTCTGGAAGCGGACCTCGCCGCACAGGCGAGGCTCCGCGCCCACTTCGAGGACTGACGGTGGCGACTGCTGCGGCTCCGCCCGGGGGACGGGGAACCGCGCGGCCGGCCACGAACGACCCGCACCCGCACCCGCCCACGGTCCCGCCCCGCCCGGCCCCGGAACCGAACACACACCCAGGACGTGTTCACGGGCAGGGGTGAGCCGCGATCCGGTCAGGATCCGGCGGCGCCCGGTGCACCGCACCGCGCCGAGCGGCGATACTGGCGCGGACAGTTGACCATGGGGGAGGTCAGGAAACGTGGCAAACGCGCCGACAACCGGCACGGCGGCACCGCCCGGCCGCCGGACGGCATTCGCCGAGGGTGTCGACCGGTTGCGCTCCGCCGCGACCACCGAGCCGGGCAGGCTCCGTGTCATCGGCGCCGTCCTCGCCCTCCTCGTCGTCGCCTTCGGCGCCGTCACCGCCTGGCAGACGAGCGACCGCGCGGCCGCCGCCGACGACGTGCTGCACAAGAGCCAGCCGCTCAGTTCGGCCGCGGCGGACATCTACCGTTCGCTCGCCGACGCCAACACGGCCGCGTCCAGCGGCTTCCTGGCGGGCGGCCAGGAGACCGCCGAGTCGCGCGAGCGCTACGAGGACGACATCGACACGGCCGCCGCGAAGCTCGTCACCGCGGCGAACAACTCCGACGCCGGTTCCCCCTCCACCGCGGCGATCACGAAGCTCAACACCCTGCTCCCGGAGTACAAGGGCCTCGTCGAACGCGCCCGCACCTACAACCGGCAGGGCTTCCCGGTGGGCGGCGCGTACCTGCGCTACGCCAACCAGAAGATGCAGGACGAGATGCTCCCGGCCGCCGAGGACCTCTACCAGAAGGAGAACCAGCGCCTCCAGGACGACTACGCGGCGGCGAAGCCGTACCCGTGGGCGGCGATCGCCCTCGGCGTCCTCGCGCTGGCCGCCCTCGCCTGGGCGCAGCACCGCAACTACCGCCGTACGAACCGGGTGCTGAACCACGGTCTGGTCGCGGCGTCCGCGGCCTCCGCCGCCGTGCTGCTGTGGCTGGTCGTCGGTCACAGCGTGGCCCGCGCGGGGCTGAACGACTCCTACGACCACGGCGTGCGCTCCCTCGACGTCCTGCACGACGCCCGTATCGCCTCGCTGAAGGCGCGCGGCAACGAGAACCTCACCCTGGTGGCCCGCGGCGCCGAGACCGTGAAGGCCGGCGACACGACGGTCGACGCCTACGACCACGACTTCACCGAGGAGATGGCCGCCCTCGGCAAGGGCCTCGCGGCGGCGGCGAAGCTCGCCGACGACCGGGCCGGCGAGAAGCCGGTCGCGACGGCGGAGGGCAACATGGCGGAGTGGAAGAAGCGCCACGCCGCCGCCCGCGCCCAGGACGACAACGGCAACTACGAGCAGGCACTGGCCCTGGTGATCGGCGCGAAGGGCGCGACCGGCGCGTGCTTCGACGGCGTCGACGCCAGCCTGGCGACCGCGCTCGACCACGAGCAGCACGAGTTCAGGCAGGCGGCCGGTGACGGCCTGGACGCGATGGGCGGGATGCCGCTGGGCGCGGCCGGCCTCGCCGTCCTGGCGGCGGCCGGCGCGGTGCTCGGCATCGGCCGCAGGCTGTCGGAGTACCGGTGAGAGGGGGCGTGACGATGCGTGCTCGACGGATACGGGCCGGTCTGCGGGGCTGGGGCGGGGTGGGCGCGATGGCGGTCGTCTGCGTCCTCGCCCTGGCGTTCGTGCTGCTGCTGCCCTGGACCCAGTCGAGGGGCGACGGCAGCACCGGCACCGGCGGCCCCGGCGTCGCCGAGGGCAGCCCGGCGGCGGACTCGACGTGCCGGGCGCCCGAGAAGCAGACGCTGGCGCCGTCGGCCGCGGACGGTCCGACGATCGCCGCGATCAAGGCCCGTACGGGCGAGAAGCGCAAGCTGGTCGTCGGTGTCGACCAGAACAGCTACCGCTGGGGCTACCGCGACCCCAACACCGCGGGCGCCGCGCTGGAGGGCTTCGACATCGACCTGGTGCGGCGGATCGCCGAGGACGTCCTGGGCGACCGCGACGCCGTCCAGTTCAAGGCGATACCGACCAACCAGCGCATCCCGGCCATCCAGGAGGGCCGGGTCGACATGGTGGTCCGCACCATGACGATCACCTGCGACCGGATCGAGGACGTCGCGTTCTCCGCGCCGTACTTCAGGACGGGCCAGCAGGTGCTCGCCCCCAAGGTGTCGGCCGTCACGGGCTACAACGGCACGCTGGCGAAGAAGCGGATCTGCACGGCGGCCGGTTCGACCGCCAACACCCGGCTGACCGACGACGTGAAGGCCGGGAAGCTGCCCGCGACCGCCGACGTCTCCACCACCGTCCCCAACCAACTGGACTGCCTGGTGCGGCTGCAGCTCGGCGAGGTCGACGCCGTCGTCACCGACGGGGCCCTGGCGGCGAGCCAGGCCGCGCAGGACCCGACGGTGGAACTCAAGGGCGCCGCGTTCACGACCGAGTACTACGGCGTGGCGATGAACAAGGACGCGGACGACCTGGTGCGCCGCGTCAACCAGATCCTGGTGGCGTACCGGGCGGACGGCTGGCAGCGGTCGTACGCCGACTGGCTGTCGGCGACACTGGGTACCGATTCGTCGACGTCGATGCCGCCCGCGCCGCAGTATCTGCGCACGAGTTGACGGGACGGACGGCGGACGGCGGACCGAGCAGGAGACGGACACAGCGACGAGAGGTGATCGATGGGCGTCACGGGACCCCCCGGGCCGGTGATGGACCGGGACGAGGTCGACCGTGCGCTGGCGCGGCTCGGCGCGGAGCACGAGGCGATCGAGACCTCGCTCCTTGCCCTCCAGGACCACGCGGGCCGCAGACTCCTCGAAGGCGCCGCGCTGACCGGCGTCACCGAGGAGCGCTGGGCGTCCGCGGAGGCGTCGATCACGCTGCTGTGGACGTACTTCGACGCGTACACCGACGCGTTGCGCTCCGCGCGGGACATCCGCTCGCGGCGCCGCTGGTCCAGCCGTGAGGACCTGGTGGAGCTGACGGAGCTGCTGCGCGGCGAGTCCGTCACGGTCGCCGGCCCGGCCGCCGCCACGGCGAACGCGCCGACCCTGACCGGCACCGGCAGGCTCAGCGAGAGCTTCTCGCTGGCCGGCCTCGTCGACCGGATGAACGAGCTGTACGCGTCCTCGCTGGACCTGGTCGTCACCGCCGACGCGGTGTGGTCCGCGCTGCCCGCCCGGATAGACCTCCTGGCCGCGGAACTCCAGCGCACCCGGCAGCTCGCGCACTCCGTGGGCGTGCGCCCCGGTGAGCATCCGGCGGGCGACGACCTGGAGCGCATCACCCGCACCCTGACCTCGCTGCGCGAGCGGGTGATCTCCGACCCGCTGGCGTTCTGGGTTCCCGCGCAGGGCAGTTCGGCGCCGGGCGGCGGCCGCCCCGACACCACGGTGTACGACCGCGAGGCGCGCGCCCTGGAGGACGTGCGCCGGGAGATCGACGCCGTACTGACGGTCCGCCAGGACGCCGAGCAGCGGCTGGTGCGGCTGCGGGACGTGCTCAGCCGCGCGGACCGGACCCTCGCCGAGGCGCGCACCGCGCGCGGCGAGGTGCTCGCGAAGATCGCCGCCACCGAGGTACCGGTCGTCAGCGGCCCGCCGACCGCGCTCCAGGAGCAGTTGGCGACGGCGGCCGAGTACCGCCGGCACGCCCAGTGGCACCGCCTGTCCCCGCTCCTGGAGTCCCTGGAGCGCAAGGCGGAGGACGAACTGCTGCGTGCCCGCGAGTCGTTGACCGCGGTCACCGCGCCGCTCGCGGTCCGCGCGGAACTGCGCGGCCGGCTCGACGCGTACAAGGCGAAGGTCGCCCGGCACGGGCTCGCCGAGGACCCGTTCCTCATCGAGCGCTACGACGCGGCCCGGCGGATGCTGTGGAGCGCGCCCTGCGATCTGCGCGTCGCCGAACAGGCGGTCCTGCGCTACCAGCAGGCGGCCGCCGAACTGCTGGCCGCGCCGCGCGTGCCCGAGCAGGGCGGCCCCGAGGACCACAGGGGGGAGCAGAGGTCATGAGTCAGGCAGGGCAGACGTGCCAGCGACCGGGCTGCGAGGGCTCGTACGAGGACGTGGGCGGGGGCGAGCTGTACTGCGACGCCTGCGGTCTGGCTCCCGTCGTCGCGTCCGGGGGTCCCCCCGCCGGGACGGGCCTGGTCGGTTCACCCCCGACCGGCGTGACCCGCAGCGGCAGGGGCTCGACGGGCAGTGGCGGTTCACGCCCCAGCGCGCGCAGTGCGCGCACCTCCTCGCAGTCGTCGAAGTCGCGCCGCTCGGTGTCCGGACGGCTCTCGCGGTCGCTGTCGGGCGCGGCCGGCGGCCGCTCGGTATCGGTGCGCGGCTCCGGTTCCACAGCCGGTTCGTCCGGGCGGGCCCGCCTCGGGGCGGGACTGGTCGCGGTGCCGCAGGTGCCGCGCCCCGACCCGCGCGCGATGGTCCTCGACAACCCGGAGGTGCCCGAGCGCAAGCGGTTCTGCTCGCGCGCCGACTGCGGCGCGCCGGTGGGCCGGGCGCGCGGTGCGCGCGAGGGCCGCACGGAGGGCTTCTGCACCAAGTGCGGCCACCCGTACTCCTTCGTCCCCAAGCTGGGGGCCGGAGACGTCGTGCACGGCCAGTACGAGGTGGCGGGCTGTCTGGCGCACGGCGGCCTCGGCTGGGTCTACCTCGCCGTCGACCGGGCGGTCTCCGACCGCTGGGTGGTCCTCAAGGGCCTGCTGGACACCGGCGACCAGGACGCGATGGCGGCGGCGATCTCCGAGCGGCGCTTCCTCGCCGAGATCGAGCACGCCAACATCGTGCGGATCTACAACTTCGTCGAACACCTCGACCAGCGGACCGGATCGCTGGACGGCTACATCGTCATGGAGTACGTCGGCGGCAAGTCCCTCAAGGAGATCGCCAACGCCCGCCGCACCCCGGACGGCAGGCGCGACCCGCTGCCGGTGGAGCAGGCCTGCGCCTTCGGCATCGAGGCCCTGGAAGCCCTCGGCCACCTGCACAGCCGCAACCTGCTGTACTGCGACTTCAAGGTCGACAACGCCATCCAGACCGAGGACCAGCTCAAGCTCATCGACATGGGCGCCGTGCGCAGGACGGACGACGACGAGTCGGCCATCTACGGCACGGTCGGCTACCAGGCCCCGGAGGTGGCGGAGGCCGGCCCGTCGGTGGCGAGCGACCTCTACACGGTCGGCCGCACCCTGGCGGTGCTCACCTTCGACTTCCAGGGCTACACCACGGCCTTCGTGGACTCCCTGCCCGACCCCGACTCCATCGAGGTCTTCCACCGGTACGAGTCCTTCTACCGGTTCCTGGTCCGCGCCACCGACCCCGACCCGGCCCGCCGGTTCTCCTCCGCCCAGGAGATGGCCGAGCAGCTGACCGGTGTGCTGCGCGAGGTCGTCTCGCTCCAGTCGGGGCGGGCCCGGCCCGCGCTGTCCACCCTGTTCGGCCCCGAAGTACGGGTCACGGACGCGGAGTTGTTCCCGAAGCTGGACGCGGAGGTGTCACGGCTGGGGTCCCGGGCCGTCGCGTCACGGCGGGGCCCGGGCCGGGCGGCCGGCCCGGGCGGCGCGCCGGCGGGCGGGACCGGCGCGGCCGGGCTCGTGCCCTCGCCCCGCCTGCCCGGCACCGCCCCGTCCGGGGCCGGGCCTGCCGGTACCGCCCCTGCCGGGGACGGCGGTGCCGCGACGGGGCTGGTCAGGCCCGTCCCCGCGCCCGCCGCCGGACTCGCCCTGCCGGTCCCGCACGTCGACCCCTCCGACCCCAACGCCGGTTTCCTCACCGGTCTGCTGGCCTCCGCGCCCGCCGAGCTGATCACCGCCCTCGCGGCCGCGCCGGCCCCGTCCGTGGAGAGCCGGCTGCGGGAGATCCGCGCCCGGCTGGAGAACGGCGACTTCGAGGCCGCCCTGAGGTCGCTGGCCGACCTGGAGGGCGAACGGCCCGACGACTGGCGGGTCGTCTGGTACCGGGGCGTGGCCTCGCTGGTCACCGGCGACCGGGCGGGCGCCGCGCTCGCCTTCGACGCGATCTACGACGCCTTCCCCGGCGAGCCGGCACCGAAGCTGGCGCTCGGCCTGTGCGCGGAGGTGCTGGGCCAGCTGGACAACGCCGCCGAGTACTACCGCCTCGTGTGGTCGACCGACCCGAGCTTCGTGAGCGCCGCGTTCGGCCTGGCACGCGTCCAGCTCGCGGCGGGCGACCGCCGAAGCGCCGTACGGACGCTGGAGTCGGTGCCGGAGTCCTCCATCCACTACACCGCCGCCCGCGTCGCGGCCGTCCGCGCCCGGCTGCGGCAGCGGACGGCGGCCGCCGCCGACGTCCCCTTCCAGGAGGACCTCGCCGCCGCCGCGGCGCAGGTCGAGGCCCTGGACGCCTACGGACTGGATCCGACGCGCCGGGAGCAGCTGTCCACCGAAGTCCTCGGCTGCGCGCTGGACTGGATACTCTCCGGTGGCCGGGGCAGCACCGGCCCCGGCGACCGGGGGGCGCTGCTCGGCAGCGACCTGGACGAGCGGGGGCTGCGCTTCGGACTGGAGCGCTCGTACCGCATGCTGGCCCGGCTGGCGACCGGCGCTGAGGAGAGGATCGACCTGGTGGAACGTGCCAATCGTTACCGCCCCCGGACGTGGGTGTAGTTGATGTCCCAGATCCCCGGGCAGGCCTCCCTGCCCACGTGCCCGAGCTGCGCGGAGCCGATCGACGCGGGTGACCGTTTCTGCGGTGCGTGCGGGTACGACCTGTCCGCCGTGCCGGCACGGCCGCAGGACACCCCGACGCTCACCATGAGCGCGGCGGAGGTGCCGGCCGCGCGGGGCGCCGACGGTCCGCCGCCGGGTACGGCCGGTGCGCCGCCGCTCCCGGCCGGTGCGCCGCCGTCGGCGGTCCCGCAGCCGCCGGCCGCCCCGCCCGCACCCGTCGCCGCGCCCGTCGCGGCGGCTCGTGTGCCGGCGGGCGGGCCGGTGGCGCCGACCGCCGCCGCGGCTCCCGACCCCGCGGTCCCCGCCCCCGGAGTCCGGTTCGACCGGCCCTCCGAGCCGGAGGAATACCCCCTCCAGGCGCCCGACCCGCGGCTGGCCGTCGCCAAGGTGTGCGTGGCCTGCCGGGCGGGCCGGGTGGACGACGACGGGTACTGCGAGAACTGCGGGCACGCCCAGCCGCGTGAACGCGACCACATGGAGCAGGAGTCGGGCCCGGTCGCCGCCGTCAGCGACCGCGGCCTGCGCCACCACCGCAACGAGGACTCCTTCACCGTCGGCAGCACGACGCTGCCCGACGGCGGCCCCGCGCTGGTGGCGATCGTCTGCGACGGCGTCTCCTCCGCGACCCGCCCCGACGACGCCTCGCACGCCGCGGCACAGGCCGCCGGACGGACCCTGCTGGCGGCCCTGCCGCAGGGCACGCACCCGCAACAGGCCATGCACGAGGCGATCGTGGCCGCCTCACACGCGGTCGACGCGCTCGCCGAGGAGCCGGCCACGGCCCGCGAGCACGCCCCGCACCAGAACGCGCCCGCCTGCACCCTCGTCGGCGCGGTCGTCACCGCGGGCCTGCTGGTCGTCGGCTGGGTCGGCGACAGCCGCGTCTACTGGGTCCCGGAGGACCGCGGCGCACCGCCCGCCCGGCTCACCGAGGACGACTCCTGGGCCGCCCAGATGGTCTCCGCGGGTCTGATGAACGAGGCCGAGGCCTACGCCGACGAGCGCGCCCACGCGATCACCGGCTGGCTCGGCGCCGACGCCTACGAACTGGAGCCGCACACCGCCGCGTTCAAGCCCGACCGGCCGGGCGTGGTGATCGTGTGCACCGACGGCCTGTGGAACTACGCCGAAGGGGCGGGGGAGATGGCCGAGGCGCTCCCCGCGGACGCCGCCGCCCGCCCGCTGCACGCCGCCCGGGTGCTCGTCGGCCACGCCCTGGACGGCGGGGGCCACGACAACGTAACAGTGGCCGTCGTGCCGTTCCCCGCTCCCGCGCAGGGGGCAGGATCGGTCTGAGGCCACGCACGGACAGAGCGCCGGCCGGGCCCGCGGGCGCGGGCCGACGGGTGCACGGGGAGGCGGTGGCGGACCGGAGGGGACCGGTCCGCCCGCGTCGTCGCCCCGCGCGCCGTGGGAGTTTCCGAGGGGGAGGGAAAAAGCATGGCCAATTTCTCGAAGTCGAACGTGCCGCGGTTCGCGGTGGACGTCTACCAGAACGCCTACCTGCCGGAGGGCGGCCGCGAGGTCAACGCGATCGTGACGGTGACCGCCACCGGCGGCGGCACCGTCGGCAGCGTCGGCACCGGGGTCACGGCACCACACCTGTACGCGCCGGGCGCGGGCCCGTCGGCCGCCGTGGTGATCATGGTGGACTGCTCGGGTTCGATGGACTACCCGCCGACCAAGATGCGCAACGCGCGCGACGCGACCGCCGCCGCCGTCGACACGCTCCGCGACGGCGTGCACTTCTCGGTGATCGGCGGCACGCACGTGGCCACGGAGGTCTATCCGGGCGGCGGACGCCTCGCGGTGGCCGACCCCGCCACCCGCGAGCAGGCCAAGCAGGCGCTGCGCCGGCTCAGCGCGGGCGGCGGCACGGCCATCGGCACCTGGCTGCGGCTGGCCGACCGGCTGCTGTCCACCGCCGACGTCGCCATCCGGCACGGCATCCTGCTCACCGACGGTCGCAACGAACACGAGTCGTCCGAGGACCTCAAGGCCGCGCTGGACTCCTGCGCGGGCCGCTTCACCTGTGACGCGCGCGGTGTGGGCACCGACTGGGAAGTGAAAGAAGTCACAGCGGTCGCCTCCGCCCTGCTCGGTACCGCCGACATCGTCGCCGACCCGGCCGGGCTGGCCGCCGACTTCACGCGGATGATGGAGACGGCCATGGGCAAGGAGGTCGCGGACGTCGCCCTGCGGCTGTGGACCCCGGCCGGCGCGGCCGTCCGGTTCGTCAAGCAGGTCGCGCCGACGGTCGCGGAACTGACCGGCAGGCGCACCGAGTCGGGCCCGCGTTCCGGCGACTACCCCACCGGTTCCTGGGGCGACGAGTCGCGCGACTACCACGTGTGCGTCGAGGTCCCGGCGGCCGGCATCGGCCAGGAGATGCTGGCCGCGCGCGTCTCCCTGGTGATCCCGGAACCCGGGGACACGGTGCGGAACCTGGGCGCGCAGGGCCTCGTACGGGCCGTGTGGACCGACGACATGACGGCCTCCACCTCGATCAACCCGCAGGTCGCCCACTACACCGGGCAGGCCGAACTGGCCCAGGCCATCCAGCAGGGGCTGGATCTTCGCAAAGCGGGCGATATGGATGGAGCAACGGCCAAACTGGGCCGGGCCGTTCAGCTCGCGAGCGCGTCCGGGAACGCGGATACTGCGAAACTGCTTGCGAAGGTGGTGGACGTGGTCGACGCGCCGACAGGTACTGTGCGATTGAAGGCGAAGGTCGCGGAGGCAGACGAGATGACCCTCGAGACCAGGTCCACGAAGACTGTTCGTGTAAAGAAGTGACCTAGCGGACGCTAGAGGAACACCGAAGGAAAGGGGGACGCGCCGACATGCCGACCTGCCCGAACGGACACCAGTCGGGTTCCGACGACTGGTGCGAGGTCTGCGGTCACCGCATGGCCGGTGCCGTACCTCCGCCCCCTCCCCCGCCGCCCCCGGCCGGCGGGGGCTACGGCTTCCCGCCGCCCCCGCCGGGCGCCGGCGGCCGTCCCGACAACCGGCACCTGTCCGCGGTGCCGAACGCCGAGCCGGAGCTGTGCCCGCAGTGCCGGACTCCTCGTGAGGGCGGCGCGCCGTTCTGCGAGGAATGCCGGTGGAACTTCCTGACCAACACGGCGACCTCGTACACGCCCGCCGCCCCGCGCACACCGGGTCCCGGCGGACCCGGCCCGAGTGGGCCTGGTGGGCCCGGTGGACCGGGGGGTCCCGGCGGACTCGGCAGACCCGGCGGTCCCGGTGGACCGGGTGGGCCCGGCGGTCCCGGAGCGGGTCCGGACGCGCGGTTCCAGCCGCCGCCCCCGTCCTTCGGCGGGAGCGACGCGTTCGACTACCAGAGCTCCCGTCCGTCCCAGGTGAACCGTCCCGCCGAGCCGATCCCGCCGGGCCCGCCGTTCGGCGGCGACCCCTCGCGGCCTCCGGGCCAGGGGGGCGGCCGGCCCTTCGGTCACGAGCAGGGCGGCCAGGGCGGTCCCGGTGGACCGGGTGGTCCCGGCAACCCCGGCGGCGGTCGGCCGTTCGGTGGTCCGCCCGGCGGGCCCCAGGGGCAGGGACCGGGGCAGGGACACGGGCAGGGTCCTGGCGGCACGCCGGGCGGCCCGGCCGACGGCCCCGGCGGCGGATCGCCCGCGGGCGCCTACGGGCGTGACCCGTCGGGTGCCCCCGGCGACCCCTTCGGGCGCCGCCCCGGCCCCGCGAACCCGTCCTCCGACCCCTTCGCACGCGAGCCCGGCGGCCAGGGCGGCGGCTACGGCGGTTCGCCGCAGCCCGGCGGTCCTGGCGGCCAGGGCGGTCCCGGCGGCCCTGGTGGTCGCGGCGGTCCTGGTGGCCCCGGCGGCCCGGGGGGTCACAGCGGTCCTGGTGGTCACGGCGGCCCGGGGGGTCACGGCGGTCCTGGTGGTCACGGCGGTCCTGGTGGCCCCGGGGGACGCGCCCCGCAGGCTTTCCAGCCGCCCGGCGGCTCGCAGGCCCCGGCCGGTTACCCGCAGGGGACCGGCCGGACGCAGCAGCCGTCCGGCCCGGCCTTCGGCGGCGGTGACGACGACTGGGTGCTCCCCCCGCCGTCCCACACCGGTCCCGGCGGCGACCAGGGCGGCGGCTACGGCTACCCCCAGCCCGGCGGCCACCAGGCCCCGCCCGCCCAGGCCTTCCCGCAGCAGCCGGAGACCTGGACGGCGACGATAGGCCCGGACCGCGAGTACTTCATGGCGATGATGCACCGCTCGGGACCGGAGGCCGCGGGCCTGAACCTGCCCGCCTACTCCCCCGAGCAGCAGCGCACGCTCGACGGCAACCAGATCACCATCGGCCGCCGCCGGCACTCCACCGGTGAGACCCCCGACATCGACCTGTCGGTGCCGCCGGAGGACCCGGGGGTCTCGCACCAGCACGCGGTGCTGGTGCAGCAGCCCGACGGCGGCTGGGCCGTCGTCGACCAGAACTCGACGAACGGCACGACGGTCAACGGCTCCGACGAGCCGATCCAGCCCTTCGTGCCCGTCCCCCTCCAGGACGGCGACCGCGTCCACGTCGGCGCGTGGACCACGATCACGGTCCGACGGGGCTGAGTCCCGGCGACCTGGCCCTCTCGGGGCCGGCCCCGAGAGGGCCAGGTCCCCAGAGGATCAGGTCGCGACGAGGCTGGGGCCCGACGATCCCGGCAGGGGCCAGGCGTACGGTCCCTCCGGGTCGTCCAGCCACGCCCACATCCGCCCGCCGCCCACGGTGACGCCGTACCGGTGCCGTCCGGGCCTGTCCTCGCGCTCCCACAGCGCGTACGCCTCCTGGGGGTCGAGGGTCTCCCGGGTGAGGGCCAGCAGGAAGCGGAACAGCTCGTCCTCCCTGACCCTCGGCGGCACCCCGCCGAGGGCGACCGGCTCCGGCGCGGGCCGCTCGGTGCCGCGCAGCGGGACGAAGTAGGCGGGGGTGTGCAGGAAGTTCCCCTCGGCCTGCCCGGTCCCTCCCACCGTCAGCGCGAGCAGCCCGGTGGCCAGCGGGGTCAGGATGCGGCCGCCGGGACGGCACTGGGCGACCCAGGCCCGTGGCACCGACGCCAGCTCGCAGGTCGCGACGATCCGGTCGAAGGGCGCGCGTTCGGGAACCCCGCGGGCGCCGTCGCCGGTGACGACGGTCGGCCGGTAGCCGGCCTCGGCGAGGTGCCGCCGGGCGGACTCGGCGATCTCCGGATCGAGGTCCACGGTGGTGACCCGCTCGTCCCCGAGCCGGTACGACAGCAGCGCCGCGTTGTATCCCGTGCCGGCACCGATCTCCAGCACCCGGTCCCCCTCCCGGACCCGCAGCTCGGCCAGCATCTCGGCCATCAACGAGGGCTGGCTGCTCGAGGAGACCAGGTCGCCGTCCCGCAGCCGGGTGGCCAGCGGTACGTCCTCGTACGCGCCGCGCACCCACCGCTCGCGGGCCCGTGGATCGGCACTCTCCCCCCAGCGCCGCTCGTACCCGGCCGCGCCGCCGGCGTAGTAGTACGGCACGAAGAGATGGCGGGGGACGACGGCGAAGGCCTCCCGCCAGGCCGGATCGGCGGCGAAGGCCCCGCTCGCCTCGATCTCCCGCACCAACGCCGCCCGCTCGGAGGCGGCGAGCTCCTCCAGCTCCTTGCCGAGCACACGCGTTGCCATACGTCCACTGTGCGACGCGGGAGCCCGCGGGGCGAGTGCCCGCGCCCGCCGGCCCGGAGACTCGGTGTGCAAGGGCCCCGTGCCGGAAGGCCCCGGGCCTGGACCACCCGCTCCCCGGGTCTGAGACCATGGGGGACGTGAAAGAGATCCGGCGCGGCACGCTTCAGGAGCAGACCTTCTACGAGCAGGTCGGCGGGGAGGACACCTTCCGCCGACTGGTCCACCGTTTCTACGAGGGAGTGGCCGAGGACCCGCTCCTGCGGCCCATGTACCCCGAGGAGGACCTGGGCCCGGCCGAGGAGCGGCTCACGCTGTTCCTGATCCAGTACTGGGGCGGCCCCACGACGTACAGCGAGAACCGCGGCCACCCCCGGCTGCGGATGCGGCACGCGCCCTTCACCGTGGACCGGGCCGCGCACGACGCCTGGCTCAGGCACATGCGGGACGCGGTGGACGAGCTGGGGCTGTCCGAGGAGCACGAGCAGACGCTGTGGAACTACCTGACGTACGCGGCGGCGTCCATGGTGAACACCGCGGACTGACCGGCGCACGGGGGCCGGCGTGCGGGGGCCGGGGCCGGGGCGTACGGCCGCTCAGCGCACGCTGAGGCCCAGGCCGCCGAACCCCGCCCGCCGTACCGCGATCGAGCCGTACGGCGTCCGCAGCCGCAGCCACGACCCCGAGGAGTAGAGCCCGGTGTCCCGGGCCGCGGTGGCCGGCCGCAGGAAGCCCAGCGACTGGGCCGCGTGCACCGCGCGCACGGGCAGGCCGGTGTCCCCGACCGTCCGGGACCAGATCTCCCGCCCGATCCGGTCGAGTTCGGCGCGCGTACGGCGCTCGGCCGGCAGCTCCTCGGTACGACGGCGGAACTCCGCGACCGCCGCGCCGACCATCGCGCGCAACCCGTCCGGCTCCGGAAGGCCCGCCAGCGGCTCCCAGCCGCCGCGGGGCGGCAGCACGCCCGCCCAGGGCGGCCCGGTCACCTCGGCGGGCACGGCGGCCGTGGCCGCCGTCTCGTCGAGGCCCTCCAGCAGCTCCCCCGCGGACACGGTCACGTCCAGCGTGACGTCGAGGCCGTTCTCGTACGGCTTCGCCAGCCGGACCGCCCGGACCGCGAGGACCTCGAAGGACGGCGGCCGTCCGAAGACGGCCAGCGCGGTACCGGCCGCCTGGAGCCGGACCGCCGCCGCGCGGTCGTAGTGGAGCAGCCGGGAGAGGAAGGCCGCGAGATCCGCCGCCTCCCCCTCGTCGGCGAGGTGGAGCACCGTCATGCGGCGACGGCCTCCTTGTCGTCGTCCCGGTACTCCTCGAGGAACTCACGCTCCTCGTCGGTGATCCGGCGAGGCCGCTGCGCCGCGAAGTCGAACGGCACGATCACCGTCGACGCGCTGACGTAGACCTGGTCGCCGTCCTTCACCTCGTAGGCGATGGTGAAGGACGCGGCGCGTATCTGCGTGATCCACAGCTCGATGTCCACGGGCCGGTGCCGGTGGACGAGCTGCCGCTTGTAGTCGATCTCGTGGCGTGCCACCACGGACCCCTGCTGGAAGTCCTTCTCCGGGCGGAACAGGAAGTCGATGCGGGCTTCCTCCAGGTAACGGAGGAACACCACGTTGTTGACGTGGCCGTACGCGTCCATGTCCGCCCAGCGCAGCGGGCAGCGGTAGATGTGCCGCAAGAAGGATCAGCCCCGGGTCAGCTTCTTGTAGGTGGCGCGGTGCGGACGGGCCGCGTCCGGACCGAGCCGCTCGATCTTGTTCTTCTCGTACGACTCGTAGTTGCCCTCGAACCAGAACCACTTGGAGTCACCCTCGTAGGCGAGGATGTGCGTGGCGACCCGGTCCAGGAACCACCGGTCGTGGGAGACGACCACGGCCGCACCCGGGAATTCGAGCAGCGCGTTCTCGAGGGAGGACAGGGTCTCGACGTCGAGGTCGTTGGTCGGCTCGTCGAGGAGCAGCAGGTTGCCGCCCTGCTTGAGGGTGAGCGCGAGGTTCAGGCGGTTGCGCTCACCGCCGGACAGGACGCCGGCCGGCTTCTGCTGGTCCGGGCCCTTGAAGCCGAAGGCGGAGACGTAGGCCCGCGAGGGCATCTCGACCTGGCCGACGTTGATGTAGTCCAGCTCGTCCGAGACGACGGCCCACAGCGACTTCTTCGGGTCGATGCTCTCGCGGCTCTGGTCGACGTACGAGATCTTGACGGTGTCGCCGACCCTGATCGAGCCGGAGTCCGGCTCCTCCAGGCCCTGGATCATCTTGAAGAGGGTGGTCTTGCCGGCGCCGTTCGGGCCGATGACACCGACGATGCCGTTACGCGGCAGCGTGAAGGAGAGGTCGTCGATGAGGACCTTCTCGCCGAAGGCCTTGCTGAGGTTGTCGACCTCGACGACGACGTTGCCCAGCCGCGGGCCCGGCGGGATCTGGATCTCCTCGAAGTCCAGCTTCCGCATCTTGTCGGCCTCGGCGGCCATCTCCTCGTAGCGCGCCAGACGCGCCTTGGACTTGGCCTGACGCCCCTTGGCGTTCGACCGCACCCACTCCAGCTCCTCCTTGAGGCGCTTGGCGCGCTTGGCGTCCTTCTGGCCCTCGACCTTGAGGCGGGAGGCCTTGGACTCCAGGTAGGTGGAGTAGTTGCCCTCGTAGCCGATGGCGCGGCCGCGGTCCAGCTCGAGGATCCAGCCGGCCACGTTGTCCAGGAAGTACCTGTCGTGGGTGACGGCGACGACGGTGCCCGCGTACTTCGCGAGGTGCTGCTCCAGCCACTGGACGGACTCGGCGTCCAGGTGGTTGGTGGGCTCGTCGAGCAGCAGCAGGTCGGGGGCCTCGATCAGCAGCTTGCACAGCGCGACGCGGCGCTTCTCGCCACCGGAGAGGTTGGTGACCGGCCAGTCGCCGGGCGGGCAGCCCAGGGCGTCCATGGCCTGCTCCAACTGGGCGTCCAGGTCCCACGCGTTGGCGTGGTCCAGGTCGTCCTGGAGCTTGCCCATCTCCTCCATGAGCGCGTCCGAGTAGTCGGTCGCCATCAGCTCGGCGACCTCGTTGAAGCGCTTGAGCTTGCCCATGATCTCGGCGGCGCCGTCCTGCACGTTCTCCAGGACCGTCTTGGACTCGTCGAGCGGCGGCTCCTGCAGCAGCATCCCGACGGAGTAGCCGGGCGACAGGAACGCGTCGCCGTTGGACGGCTGCTCCAGCCCGGCCATGATCTTGAGAACGGTGGACTTACCGGCACCGTTCGGACCGACCACACCGATCTTCGCGCCGGGCAGGAAGCTCAGCGTCACGTCGTCAAGGATGACCTTGTCGCCGTGCGCCTTGCGCGTCTTGCGCATGGTGTAGATGTACTCAGCCAAGAGAAACCGTCCGGCAGCTTGAATTCTGGCAGTGGGCAGATACACCCCATCTTGCCGGACGGCTACCCCTGGGGGGAAACCCGATTGACCGGGAGCCTCTGACCTGCGGTTTCACTACTGGCGGCTGCGGAAGGTCTGTCACTGACGGTCGCCGTCGAGTGCCCTCGGCGAACCTCGGACGGCCCAGAGACGGCCCAGAGACGGCCCAGGGTCGATCATCGCGGACGGCCGGTCGACCGACGACGGCCCCCTCGGTGCGGCCGGCCCGAACCTCGGCCGACGACAGCCGGCCACGACGGCGGGTGCGCCGACCGACCAGGCACGCGTGTGCCTCGCCGCACCCCCACCGGCCTCAGCCACGCTATCGGGGTCTCCACCAGAGCACCCCGCGATGGCCTGCCGGCGACCACGGGGTGGCGCGCTTGTCCAGGGCGTTACTTCTGGGTGGAGCAGGGGTCGCAGCAGGAGGGGGCGGGTTCGATGCAGACGGTGACTGCGTCGGTGTTGTTGGTGGTGTCGGGGTCCTTTTCGTTACTGGTGGCGGTGGCGGTGTTGCTGGTCAGGCCGGCCTTGTCGGCCTTGGCCCGCAGTACGAGGGTGGCGGTGGCGCCGTCGGCCAGGTCTCCCACGGTCCACTGCCCGGTGGCCGGGTCGTAGTTTCCGGGTGTGCCGTCGGCGGACAGGAAGGTGAGGTTGTCGGGGAGCTGGTCGGTGACGGTGACGCCGGTGGCGTCGTTCGGACCGGTGTTGTGGACGGTGATGCGGTAGGTCACGGTCTGGCCGACGGTGACAGTGGTGACGTCGGCTGCCTTCGTCATGGTCAGGTCGGCGGCCGGCTTGACCTGTGTGACCTGTTCGTTGGAGGTGGACGTCAGGGGTTCCGGCGTATCGCCGAGCCGGTTGTCGTAGGAGGCGGTTGCGGTGTTGCTGATCTGCTTGCCGCCGCTGGCCCGGTCGATGACGGCCCGGTACTCCACCGTGGTCCCTGCCGGCACGGTCTCGGTGTTGGGAAGGCTGCCCCCGTCCACGGCGGTGGCACCGTTGCCGAGATGGAAGACGACCTTGTTCGCCGCGGCATCGTGGTATGCCTGGTCGTCACCCTGGGCATCGCTCTTCGTCCCGGCGTTCGGGCCGTCGACGATCCGCAGGGAACCGGGCAGATACGTCGTGCCCTGCGGGACGACGTCGCTCAGGATGAGGTTCTCGGCCGCGCCGCCGCCCTCGTTCCTGGCGGTGATGCGGTAGGTGACGACGTCGCCCACCTCCAGCGGCCCGGCGGGGATGGCGGTCTTGGCGAGTTCCACGTAGGGAGCTGTGCCGAAGAAGATGCCGTCCAGGAAGTTGCCGACACCGCGGTTGCCGCCGGCGGCGGAGATGGAACGGAAGGCGAAGCGTGTCAACGTCTGGCCTGCCGGGACGGTGTAGGTGCCGGTGTAGTAACCCCAGGCGGTGTTGCCGTCGGTGAAGCGCCTCTGCTCCGCCGTGGAGCCCGGCGCGCCGATGTCCAGCGCCATGGTGTCCTGCCCCTGGCGGCCGCGGTGGTGCAGCCGCCAGTACAGCTTCGTACCGGGCGTGGTCGGCAGGTCCTGGTAGAGCGTGGAGACCTCGTTCGCGTTGAGCTCGGCGAACTGGGCGCCGTCGGCTGCCGGCACGCCGTTGAAGCCCGAATGCCACAGCTCGATCTTGTGGTCGGAGGCGGTGGTGAGCCAGCCCGGGACCCACTTGGTCGCCTGCGTCTGGGAGGCGTCCGGCAGGATCTCCACACCGGTCACCGTGGGCTGCTCGAAGCTGCCGTTGGTCAGGACAACTCGGAGCGGAGCAGCGGAAGGTGTAGCCGTGGTTTCTTTCCCTTGCGTTGACGCTGCTGGAATGGCACCGCCGACCGGCCGCATCTGCGGGCCGTGACGGAGCCGAAGCAATCGGCAGCTCAGCGCCTTCACGTGGATACGTAAAGTGATGTCCGGGTGGGGCAGGCCAATCCAGCGAGGCAAGTTTGCGAGACCTACCCCGGGACAACGATCGCCCTCTCGTCACCCGGGCGGTCTCCGGCATGCCACTCCCACAACACAGGCCCCGTCGCTCTCTCTGCGCACTCCTGTCATGGCCGGAAAAACCCTGTTATGCCCCCTGTGCTCACCCGCACTCAGGATGAATCAGCGCCAACGAAGTTGACGCTTCCGGCGCAGTGGCGGCTGCCGCGTGGGAACTGGTGGCTCGGCACCCCTCGGTCTGGGCTGGGCTTCGATCTACCGCTCATGGGTCGACAGGCTGTTTCATGCACGTGGCTTCATCCTCAAAGCCGCGGAGCCGACCGCCCCCGGCCACGACGCACTCCCTTCTCTGCCGGTAGATGGCTGATCGCTGAGCACGCGGCACGGGCGCCGACCGGGCTGGAGCGGGGCGGAGACAGGAGCGCAGGCCCAGCCGGGGGCCGGGCCGCGCCCGGGGAGCGGAGCGAGCCGCCTTGAAGTCATGCTCACAGAGAGGCAGTTCACCCTGATCGCGGTGTGCGAGTGGCAGGTAGAACACTGGGCGGATCGTCCACGTGATGCGGGTGCCGGCGTGGGTCACCGAGACCGTGCAGGGCTCGGAGTTCAGCAGGGCTCGTCGGGTCTCGATGCGGCCGTCGTGCAGCCAGTGCCATGCCTCGTTCGAGGCGTCCGCGTCGAGGGCCGGTGAGATCGTGCGGAGGGTGACCGCCACCCAACGGTCCGCCTGGGGCGCCGAGTAGGCGTCGAAGGATGCCCGTAGCGCCGGCGCTTCCCCTTCGCCGAGGTCTTCCGTCCAGCACTCGCACCAGTAGCCGCGTCGGAGTTCCTTCGTCAGCACGGGTGACCTCCTGACCGGGTGTCGGTGAACAGTTCCGCGGTGACGGTGTGGCCGTGGTCGCTGCCGTGGACGACGACCCGGTGGGCGATCGCGCTGACCATGCCCAGGCCCCGGCCGTGTTCGGCGTCCTGCTCCTGGTCGTGCTCGGCCTTCGGGGCCGTGCCGGTGCCTCCGTCGTCCGTCACCGACACGGCGACCACCTGCGCCGAGACGGCCACAGCCAGGTGGAAACTGCCGAAGGCCCGGCCGCTGGCCGTGTGGAGGATCGCGTTCGCGCTCAGCTCGCTCACGATGAGTTCGGCGTCGTCCGCCAAAGGGGAGCCGCGCAGGATGTCGCGGGTCCAGCGGCGGGCCCTGCTGACCTCTTCGGGTTGCCGGACGGCTACCCCCGGGGGAAACCCAATCCGGCGAGAGGCTCTGACCTGCGGTTTCACCGTGGCCGGTGGTGTCCGCCGCGTCCCGGTCGGCTGTCGTCCCCGTCCCGGCCCGGCCCGGCCCGGCCGGTCGTCGTCGGGTGACTCCGGGGCACGCCGGAGGGCCCGGGGACGGCCCGGAACACATCGTCGCGGGTCAGCTCCAGCTGGAGCCTCGTCCGCCGGCGGGCCCCCGAGGGGGCCGTGGGTGTCGTGGTGGGTGCCGGTCAGCCCCGCGCGTCGTTCTCCTTGCGGCCCACGAGGACCAGGACGGTGCCGCCGATGACGACCAGGCCGATCGCGGTGCCCGCGATCAGGGGGGTGACGTCGGAGCCACCCGTCTGGGCGAGGTCGGTGCCCGAGGGCGCGGTGCCGCCCACCGTGGCCGGACTCGGTTCGGTGAGCGTCTGGGCGGCCAGGCCGGACTCGGCGGCTCTGGTGCGACAGTCGAGGACGCCGGTGAAGCGGCTCTGGGTGCCCTGCGGGCCCGTGAGGGTGAAGTCGTAGGCCTGATCCTCCTGGAGGGGGATCGTCACCGTCCGGGACGTGCCGGCGGGGATGCTGTGTCGCACACCCATCAGTTCGAAGGTGAAGGCCTGGTCGCCCTGGTTGGCCGCGGTGAGATCGACGCCGTTCCTCGTGCAGTTCTTCGCCGCGGAAAGGGCCGGTACGGCGCCGGCCCCGGCCCAGGTCGCGGACGCCGTCGCGGAGACGGTCGACTCGCTGGAGCCGGCCAGGATCTGGGTCTGGCTGCGACTCTCGGAGGTGAAGGCGCGGCCGACGGGGACGGTGGTGGAGGCCTGGACGGTCAGCTCCGCGGCGCCGGCCGCGGTGTCGGCGGGCACGTCGAAGAACAGCTCGCTGCCGTCCTGCGCGGAGGTGACGGGCTTGCCGTCCTTGCCGACGATCCGGACGCCGGTGGTGGCCGAGTCCAGCGGCGGTGACACCGTCACGGCGCTCGCGCCGGTCCGGACGGTGACCGGGCCGAGCAGTTCGCCGGGACGTCCGGAGACCGCGGCACCGTCAAGGGTCAGTGAGGCCTGGGGTTCCGCCACGGCGCGGGCGGCTTTCTGGAGGTGGTCCGCGAGCCGTTCGGCCTGCGGGTCGACGGCTTCGACGTCCGCGCCGTCCGAGTAGCGCCAGATCGCCACCTGGGTGCCGGCCGCCGCGTCCTGCTCGGTGAGGCCCCCGGCGATACCGGCCTTCTTGGCCAGTGTCGCCAGGTTGTTGACCTGGGGGTAGGAGTTCTGCAGGATCCAGCGGATGCGGCCGGCGTCCTTGTTGACGGCCAGTGAGGTGCCGCTCCAGGGAGTCTCCTGGTACTTGGCGTCCTTCTGCGTGGGGTTGTGGAGGTCGACGCAGTAGGTCTGGAGGGTGCCGCCGCCCTCGACGGACATCTCGAACAGGCCGGCCGAGACCTCCTGGTCCCCGCTCTCGTCGTGCAGCACGGCGGCCCCGTACGTCTTGAGGCCGCCTATCGTCGCCGTCGCTCCGCCCTGGGTCTGCGCCGCGGTCTCGGCGGCGGCCGGGCCCGCGGCGGCGAGGACCCCGGCGGCGACGAGCCCGGACACGAGCGTCCCCGCCGCGAGGCGCACCGCGCCCCGTCCGCGCCCGAGCGGCGCGGAGAACGAAGAAATCACGTAATTTCCCTTCCAGCAGGACCCGTTGACGTGGGGGGACGGGTCCCACCAGCAGAATCAGAAGCCCCGTGAGCCACGTTCGGCATCCTAGAGAGGCGGGCGTACCGGCCTTCCCGGTCAGGTCGTCCGATGGGTGATCCGACTCGGAATCGTTATCCCCAAGATCGCGACCGAGCAGGGCTTATCGACAAATCAACCCACCACGCAGGGCCATATCCGCCGATAAGCCGCCGATCGGCCGGACCGGCACACTCCCTGACATCAGGTCACGGCTGCCGGCTCGCGTCGCCGCGGTGATTCCGGCTCCGCCGGAGACTGCCCCGCAGGGGTCTGCCAGTCGGGTTCCGGCTGCGCGGGTGCGCCGGCCGCGGCGGCCGGCTCGGGCCTGGCCGCGCGGCGGAAGGCCGAGGTGCCGCGGGCGAGGTCGTGTCCGATCGCCACGGCGTCGAGGTCGGCCGACGTCCAGTTCTGTCCCTCGCGCGCTTCCGCGCGCACCTTCAGCCGGCCCTGCACGATCACCGCCTCACCCACGTTCAGCGACGCGGCCACGTTCGCCGCCAGCTGCCGGTTGGCCCACACCGTGAAGAAGTTGGTGTGGCCGTCGGCCCAGGTGTTCTTCTCCCGGTCCCAGTAACGCGAGGTCACCGCCAGCCGGAACCGCGCCGACGGTCCCGCCGACAGTTCCCGGTACACCGGCTGCGTCGCCACGTTCCCCACCGCGCAGACCATCGTCTCGTTCATCGAGGACCCCTCCCTCGCCCTGGCGTCGCCACCGGGCGGATACGCGTACGGGCCCGTCCCGTACGGCTGCGTCTGCCGGGGCGGCGGCGGCCGCGAGGCGTACGCCCCGAGCCGCTCACCGCCGCCGTCGCCACGACCGCTTCGCCACGATCGCCGCGAAACCAGACTGCCTCCGCCGGGCCGAGCCCGCCGAGCGCTGTGGATCACCACCCGCCTGTGGAAAAAGCCGTCACCCGGACGGGGGATCCGCGTCGCACCGTCCCCGGACCGACGCCCCGGCCCGCGTCCGCACGTCCCCTTCTCACCTGGTCAGCGCCTGTGCGCCCATCACCCTGCCGTACTGCTCCCGCACCTCCCGGTACCGCAGCAGCTCGGCGGCCACGGGGTCCAGGACCCTCGCCCTGCCGCACCCGGCGGCGGCCTCCCGCAGGCGCCGTTCCGCGTCCTGGCCGTATCTGCGTGCGGGGCCGCGGGCCGCGATCCGGCAGCTCCACTCCACCAGCGGGCCGCCGATGATGCCGGCCACCATCAGCAGCACCGGCACTCCCAGGTTCGGCGACATGACCCCGGCGATCTGGCCGACCAGCCACAGTCCGCCGAGGACCTGCAGGACCGTCATGGACGCCTGCGCCAGCACGGCCACCGGCCACCAGCCCGGCCGCGGCGGGCGCCCCTGCGGCACTCCGGCCCGCGCGGTCAGCTCGTCCAGCGCCTCGGACAGCCCCTGCGCGCCGCGTACGGCGGCCTCCCGCACCGCCTGCGCCCACGGCGCGGGCAGCCCCGCCGAGGCCCGTTCCGACACCGTGCGCACCGCCTGCTCCACGCGCTGCCGCGCGGTGGCCTCCTCGTCGGCCTGCGAGCGGACCCGGACGCTGCCGGTGGGGGGATCACCGCGGTCCTGGTACCACCGCCACAGCCTCAGCCACGGCGTCCCGCACGCGCGGTTGGCGTTGCGCAGCCAGGCGCGTTCGGCGGCCTCGCCCGCGGCCGTGGCGCCCACCGCGTCCGCGAGGCGGGCGGCGAAGTCGTCCCGGGCCTCCTCGCTCAGGCCGGTGCGCCGCGTCGTCGCGTAGACGGGCCGCAGCTGCCAACCGGCGGCGTCGACATCGGCCGAGATGCGCCGCGCCGCTGCACCGCGCTCCGCGACGAACTGACCGAGCAGTTCGCGCAGTTCCCCGATGCCGTCGCCGGTCAGCGCGGACAGCGCGAGGACGGTCGCGCCCGGTTCGCCGTACTCGCCGAGGGCGACGCCGTCCTCGTCCAGCAGCCGCCGCAGGTCGTCGAGGACCATCTCGGCGGCCTCGCCCGGCAGTCGGTCGATCTGGTTCAGGACGACGAACATGACCTCCGCGTGTCCCGCCATGGGCCGCAGGTAGCGCTCGTGGAGCACGGCGTCGGCGTACTTCTCCGGGTCGACGACCCAGATGACGGCGTCCACGAGGGCCAGGACCCGGTCGACCTGCTCACGGTGCTGCACGGCGGCCGAGTCGTGGTCGGGCAGGTCCACCAGGACGAGTCCGCGCAGCTGGGCCTCCGCGTCCGCGCTCTGCACCGGGCGGCGGCGCAGCCGGCCGGGGATGCCGAGCCGGTCGATCAGGGTCGCCGCGCCGTCGCTCCAACTGCACGCGATGGGGGCGGCGGTGGTGGGCCGCCGTACGCCCGTCTCCGAGATGTTCACCCCGGCGAGGGCGTTGAACAACTGGGACTTGCCGCTGCCGGTGGCCCCGGCGATGGCGACCACGGTGTGCTGTCCGGAGAGCCGGCGCCGGGCAGCCGCCTCGTCGAGAACCCGGCCCGCCTCGGAGAGCGTCCTGTTGTCGAGCCGCGCGCGGGAGAGTCCCACCAGTTCCCGCAGCGCGTCGAGCCGGGAGCGCAGGTGGCCGTCGTAGGCCAGGGGGGCCGCGGCGGCCTGGGAGCTGCCGGACCGGACCTCCAGGGCGGCGGCGGCCTGCTCGGCGGCGGTGGCCTCGCTCACGCGACGCGCGATGAGACCGTCGCCCCAGGGTTCACCGGGACCGGGGCCCTCCTGCGGGGGATGGGCGCCACGGTCCCCTCCCCGGCTGTCCTGGCCGCGTACGGGGGCCTCGGTCTCCGGCGGGTGTGCGGGACGGTCGGTGCCGGGCGAGCGCCGGGAGCGTTCGCCGTCCGGCACGCGCGCGTGGCTGTCCTCGCCCGCGCGCGCGGTGCTGTCCTTGCCACCACGCGCGGGGCTGCCCTCGGCCGGCACTCTGCCGCGCACGCGCGTGTGAGGGACGGCTTCGGCCCTGGACCGGCCGCCCGCGGACTCGTCGGTCTCGTGCGCTCGCGCCGGACGGTCGTCCGCCTCGGCGGGCGTCGAGGAGCCGTCCCCCACCGCCTTCGCGGGAGGACCTCCTTCGCTCCCGTCCTCGGACACGGCTCCCTCGGCCGCACCTGCGGAGGGGTCCTCTCCCGCCGCCTCGGCGGAGCGCTCTCCCTCTGCCGCGCCTGGGGCAGACCGCCCTTCGCCCACCTGTTCGTCCTGGGTGCCCTGGGGGTCCCGGGGGTCCTCCCGACCGCCCGAGGACGAGGCGCCGTCTCCCTCGCCCCGCTCGGGCTGCCGCTCCCGCTCCCGCGCCCCTCCCCCGGCTCGCGACGGGCCCCCGCCCCCCTCGCATCCCGCCTGCGTCGACCGCCCCTCACGCCCCTCACTCTCGGTGAGTTCCACGTGATCCGTGTCATCTGTGTGGTCCATGTGGTTCATGTGATCCGTGCGGCCCGTGTGTTCGGTGTGGTCGGTGTGGTCCTGGTTCGTGACGGCGGTCACCGGTCACCTCTCCTTCTGCAGTACGGACAGCGCGGCGATGAGTTCGGCCTGGGGTTCGACGTGGACGTCGAGTCCGTCGAGCGGGGCGAGCCGGCGCTCGCGTTCGTTGTGCATGACACGGTCGAGGTGTTCGGTGAGCAGCCGCCCGCCCCGGTCGCGCAGCCGCAGCGCGCCGTGGGCGCCGATCCGCTCGGCGAGCCCCTCGCCCGCCGAGCGGGCCCTGCGGCCGCCCAGCAGGACGGTGGCGACGAGGGCTGCGACGAATTCGGGGTCGGGTGCGGCGCCGCGTTCGAGGTGGCGCACTTCGTCCTCGGCGTACTCCTCCAACTCGCGCCGCCAGCGCCGTACGGCCATGCCGATGCGATGTTCGGCGGTCTCCAGGGAGGTGTCGCGGTCGAGCAGTTCGGGGGCACCCGCGGCCGGTTCGAGGCGCCAGGCCTCGTCGACCCGCTCGTCGGCCGCGGTGACGGCGCACAGCAGGAGCGCGGCCAGGCTCTCCACGAGGGCGTCGAGCAGTTCCCCGGCGGTGCAGTCCAGCGGGAAGGCCCGCCAGCGCTTGAGGGCGTCACCCGCGAGCACGGCACCGCTCTGCAATCGGCCTCGCACGCGCGCGTATTCGCTGTCGTACGCCCCGTCGACGGCCGAGGTGAGCCGCAGTGCGGCCGCGTACTGCGCGGCCGCGGCACCGGCCAGTTCGGGCATCCGGGAGTTGAGCGAGTCGAGGACGCCGTACGCCGTGCGGGCCATCACGTCGCGGCGGGCGGCCCGGTCCTGTGCGTGATGGATGAGCCAGGTGCGCAACGGTGCCACCGCTGTGGCCGGAAGCAGCCCTCCGCCCCAGGCGGACTCGGGCAGTTCGGGCACGGTGAAGCGCGGTACGTGACCCAGGCCTGCCTTGGTGAGCAGGGCGCCGTACTGGCGGGACACCTCGGAGACGACCTGGTGGGGTACGCGGTCGAGGACGCTCACGAGCGTCGCGTTGTACTCCTTGGCGGTGCGCAGGAGATGCCAGGGCACGGCATCGGCGTACCGTGCGGCCGTGGTGACCATGACCCAGATGTCGGCGGCGCAGATGAGTTCGGCTGCCAGGACACGGTTGTCGGCGACCAGGGAGTCGACGTCGGGCGCGTCCAGGAGGGCGAGACCGGGCGGAAGGGTCTCCGCGGTCTCGATGCGCAGCAGGCGTCTGCCGTCCTCGCCGGGCAGCAACAGGTCGTCCGCGGGCTCCTGATGGGGCACCCACACGCGCGTGAGGTCGGGGAGCACCCGCATTCCGCTGAACCAGTGATGGTCCTCCGGATGGCACACCAGTACCGGCGTCCGGGTCGTCGGCCGCAGCACTCCCGCCTCGCTGACTCTTCGCCCCACCAGGGAGTTGACGAGGGTCGACTTGCCGGCGCCGGTGGACCCGCCCACGACGGCCAGCAAGGGCGCTTCGGGCTGTCTCAGCCGGGGCACCAGATAGTCGTCGAGCTGGGCGAGGAGTTCGTCGCGGTTGGCACGCGCGCGTGGCGCCCCCGCCAGGGGCAGCGGGAAGCGTGCGGCGGCGACACGTTCGCGCAGGGCGGAGAGTGCGTTGAGCAGCTGAGGCCGTACGTCCAAGGTCACCACATGCGAAGAATGCCTAATTTCGGGGGATTTATGAAGCATATGGACATGCCTGCGCGCCGATGGGACACAAGGGACGGAAGGTACGACCGGGACAGAGGCGCAGCGCAGGCATAACGAGTGCACAACACCCGGCGCTCCAGGCGCCAAAAGCGGTGCACGATTCGTACCTGCCTGCGATTATCAGGACCGCTTCACTGAACCTCCACATCGAGCCACGGAGGCGAAGCACGCAGGACAAGGAATCGGGAGCCCTATCCTTGTCCCCGGCAGCGTCACGGATCGGCCCGCACCCGGGCACCGGGTACGAGGCCACCACAACCGGCCCCCGTAGCTCAGTGGATAGAGCAGGCGCCTTCTAAGCGCTTGGCCGCAGGTTCGAGTCCTGCCGGGGGCGCAAGTCTCCGCCCTCCCTCCGGGAGGGCATTTTTGCTGGTCAGAGTACGTCCATCCGGGCGTGATGAAGCCCCGGACACTCCTCCGATGATCATGAGGAGGGTCCGGGGCCGTCCGGGTGCCACCGGGTTTTCGCGGGTGGCTGTGTCGAATACGTGTCGAAGTTCTCGGTGCAGTCCTCGGTGCAGTTCTCGGCGGAGCTCTCGGCGAGGAACCTCAGTCCGCGCCGGGCGGCTCGGGGAGGTCCTCCGCGGCCTCCAGGGGCCGTTTCAGGTCGGGCAGCCGCCCCTCGACGCACCGGGCGTAGGTGGCCGGCAGCACCGGCACGCTGTTCCCGGTCCATTCGGCCACCTGGGCGGGCGGGATACCGTCGTCGAGCCACTTCGTGAGGCGCGTGTGCCGGTTGTCGTACACCCGCCTGCCGGTGGGCGACTCCAAGACGTGCGGGGGCAGGACGGCCTTGCGCGCACCGCGCCACGCCCGGCGGGTGACCGAATCCGCGAGGACACCGCCCGTCTCCCCCTGAAAGAGGAGATCCCCGGGCTTGAGCCGCTCGTCCTCGATGTGCTGCCGCAGGATGCGCGTCAGGGCGGGATGCCCCGGCACGGCGCGCGTCTCGCCCTCGGCCCGCAGCCCTTCAGGTCGCGTTCCTCGTGGATCTCCTCGGTGTCGGTCCACTGCCTGCCGACCTCCGGGGTCGCCGTGTGGATCAACAGCTCACACCACTGGTCCCCGGCGTCGGGACCGGGCAGCGTCACGTCCTGCACCCGCATGGCTACGGCTTCCTCCGGTCGGAGGGCGCAGTAGTACAGCGTGGCGAAGAAGGCGTGGAGTCGCGGTCCCCCGCGCGGCCGGCGCCGGATCCAGTCGAGGAGCTCCGCCGCCTGGTCCGCGTTCATCAAGGACCGCTTGTCCACGGCGTCGCTGGTCCTGGTGACGGCCGTCGACTCCTTCCCCTTGGGGAGGGGGGTGGTCCGCAGGACACGCCGCCGGATCGCGTGCTTCATGACGACGTTGAGGATCCGGCGATGGCGCTTCCTGGACCAGGCCGCAGCCTGCTTGCCGTCGAGGCACGTGTCGACCGCTCGCAGGACCTCATCCACCCTCTCCGGCTCCTCCCAGGCCGAGACCGGCAGGGAGTTGCGCTCCACCCACCTGAGGATGGTCACCACGTCCCGCGGGGCGTCCGCGCGGCGGGACGCGTTGAACGCCCACTCGCGCAGCGCGGTCCGCACGGCCACCGGGGCCAACTGGGTCGGCTGGGCACGCAGCAGCGCGATGGTGACCGCCGTCAGGGTCTTGGCGGTGTCCTTACGGCTGTTGCCGCCGAGCTCCGCCCCGCTCGGCACCGCCGGCCGTCCGCTCCCGCCCAAGGGGTAGGCACACAAGTGCACAAGGTTCAGAACACCTCGTGGCTGGGGCGGTCAATCTCACGTTCAACCTCATGTACGCAGCGGTCACAGGTCTCATCGGGTCACTGGGGGCCCCGTGTTGATCGACTTCACGACCCCAGATCAGAGAACCGGCCCGTCGCTTCTTCGGCAATCAGTCGCCCGGCCTCCAACCTCTTCACCCTCAGGGAGTCCACTCATGAGCGAGGAGGCCGAGGATCACCTGGTCGACGAATGCTCCATATACCCAGGCCGAGCGCCGTAACGTGCCCTCGATCGTGAACCCCGCTCTCTTCGCCGCCGCGATCATCGGCGCGTTGTCCGCCATGGTCTCCACCTGAAGTCGCTGCAGTCCGCGTACCGCGAACCCGTACTCACACAGCACACGGACGATGTCCGAGCTAAACCCACGACCGCGGAATTCAGGGAGCACGGAGATCCCCAGGTGCGCCGTCCTGTTGTGAGCGTCGATGCCCCACAGCGAGGCGGCGCCTACCAGTTCCTGCGAATCGAGTTCCACCACCGAAAAGGGTGCTGCCTCGTCCGACGGTTCAGCGACCACATAGGGAGAGTGGGCAGACCCTGGCGGTAGCGGATACCAGGGCCGAGGATCCTGGCGCGACCGGGTTGCCACGTCGTCGTAAAGCACCGCGTGGAGCACTGGAATGTCAGTTTCGTGCCGGGCCCGCAGCCCGACCTTGTCGCCGCGTATCATCCGGCATTGCTACCGCAGGATGACGGAACGATCAATCGTGCCTGTGGCCGTGACGTGGCCGGATCGCCCCCTTGTGCACCCTTCGCGTACGTGTCTCATAGACAGCTTCCCAAGCCGAGAGCTCCCGCCGCCGTTCACGGACCGACCGTCGCGGCTTGCTCTGGTGAACGACAAACCCCGATAGCGTGGCTGAGGCCGGTAAGGGTACAGCGAGGCACACGCGCGCCTGATCGGTCGGCGCACCCGCCGTCGTGGCTGACTGTCGTCGGCTGAGGTTCAGGCCGTCGGAGGCCGGAGGCGATGTTGCGGGCGCCGGTCAGGCGGAGAGCTCCGATCGCGAGGTTTCTGCAGGTGGCCATCGCTCTGGGGGTGTTTCCGGTCCGCAGCTGGGAGGCGTCCTCGGCGAAGGTGACGTCCCTGACGTGGTGCAGGGCCTCGATGGTCCAGCGCCCTCGGATCAGTCGGGCGAGCCGAGCCGGGCCGGCCTGCTCGGCGGTGAGGCTGGTGACCGCGTAGACGGTCTTGAGGCTGATCTTCCCGGTCTTGCGGTGGACGCGGCGGCGGACGATCTGGACGGCCTCGCGGGCGCCGGGGAAGAGCAGGTTGTTGACCGTGCACACCTTCAGCCGGCGGATCTCCCGGCGGCCGTGACCAGTCGCACGGGTCCTGTCCTGCAGTGGGATCTGCGTCCAGGGAAGGGACTTGAGCTGCCGGCGGAGCTTCTTCGTGTTGCGCTTGGCGATCACGATGTAGTGGGCCTGCCGGTCGAGCAGGTGGACGGCGTGGTCATGCTGGGTGTGCCTCGCGTCGCTGGTGACGACTGTGCCGGCCAGATCCTCGAGGGTGTCGAGCAGAGGCCGGAAGCGGGTGATCTCGTCGGTCTTCTCACCGACGTCCATCTGGGCCAGGACCAGTGCGTTCACGTGGTCGCGGGCGGCCAGGAGGTGGATCTTCCGTCCCTTCGCGCGGGCCGCACCCCGCAGCGACTTCCCGTCGACCGCGAGCCCTCGCAGCCCTTGTCTCCTGGTCTGCCGGTTCGCGAGCCAGGCTCCGACCGCCCGGTCCAGGGCGTCCTCGTCGATTCCGGCGAGCGGTCGCCGGATCATGGATTCCGCGGGCCAGGACCGTTTCGGGAGCAGCGAGTCGACGGCCGTGCCGAGCCGTTCGAGCAGGGCCGGCGGTGCGTCGGCCACCCATTGACTCACCGCGAGCAGGGATCGCGCCCCGGCGAGGACCGCGCAGGCCGTCAGTGCCAGGAGCGTGACGAGAGGGTGCCGTACTCCCCATGGATCCCCGTGGATCCCGGTGGATCCCACGGCTCCGGGACCTGTGCGAGGCGTTCCGGCAGATCCGGAAGATCGCTCCCGGACACTTCCGGATGCGGTCTGAGCTGTTCAAAAGCAAGGGGGGACCAGAGGTGATGCGTTGGCAGGCACGGACAGTCCAAGGTCACAGAGCGTAGAGAACTCCATGATCGCGGACGTCCCTGCCTGCCGTGTACCGAACCCCGCCCAACATGACGAGACGTCAGCAACCGGGCGTCAGCCGACTACGCCGAAGTCCTGACCGAAGAGGGCGCGACAGTACGCGACTTCCGGTTGGTTTCCGCTGCGTCCTTCGAGATGCGCGACGAATGGATCGCCTTACCTCGCCGCCCCCCTGAAGGCGATATGGGCGATATCTACTGTAAGCTCTCTTTTAGTTCCTCCGCGCTACCCAACGCACTGAAACGCAACCGCCAGTTGATCCCCAACAGCACGACGAGGGACACTACCTGGCGGATGTACGTTCCCGACCGAGTGGCACTCGCTTCGGTATCCTCCCGTGCAGCCCGTCGGAGGCCATTTACCCAAGGATTACTGGGCAGTTGACCTCAGGGTTTCGTGGTAGCGTCCTCGTCCGGAGGGAAAGTGCAACCTGAAAGGGAAATCGTGAACACGGAGAAGATCGCCGCTCGCCGCCTCTCGCTGGAAGAGGTGACGAAGCTCGGCGTGAAGGACAGGATCTTCGTTTCCGCCGACACGGCAGAACTCAAGCTTCCCGACTGCTATGTGCCTGCTTTTCTGACCAAGTCCGGTGAGAATTTCGAGGGCGGCTCGATCACGGCGAGGACCGTATTCCAGGAAGAGGTCTCCTGCCTTCCCGACGACGAGAATGATGCCGGAATCTACTTGGCCGACGAGAACGGCTCGGTGACCATCGAGGTCCTCCAGTCCGCCGGTGTCGTGCTGGACCTGGCACTTTTCGTCCCTGGTGGGGACAAGGGGGCCCTCACGGCCCTTTACGCTGCGGCCCGGCAGGCGTTCGGCGCCGACGTCGTGCAGATCTGGCGCCAGGGCCTCAAGGAGGTTCCCGACGTGAAGGTCGACATCTTCGAGGAGCAGATTCCCCGGGGGCGCAAGGGGGGCGACAGCCCCAAGCGTGACCGTCGCGCGATCGACACCTACCCCACCCGTGCGGACTTCATCGAGTTCTCCGCGGGGTGGAAGCCGGTCGTCGAGGTTCACAGGCCGATCGTTGACGACACCCCGACCATCTGAGGCGGCGTCACCTCTCTTTCTCGGCCTGAGAGAACACCGAGAACGCATGCGTCGGCCCCGGTCGATCCCTGAGCGGCCCAGGGAGTCGTCGGAAAACAACTCACGAACGCCGAAGCATCGTTCCACTCGATGACCTCGCGAGACAGCCCGCCCGACCAAGATCAAAACCTGAAGTTGTTCTGCGACAGCCCTCAGGGCTTCGGCGCGGTCGAGTGACGTCCACTTCGTGCTCGGGCGAGGCCGGGGAGCGTGAGGGGTCGGCGGGCGTCACGCGCAGTGCGGCGACGGCCGGAGGCGATGTTCTTCGCGCCGTTCAGTCGCAGGGCGCCGACCGCGAGGTCGCGCCAGGTCGCCATAGCGCGGGGTGCGCTGTCGGTCCGCCATCGCGCACGCGGTCAGGTCGAGGACGACGGCCGGCGCGTGCCGCACTCCTCGCAGCCGGATCATCTGCTGTCAGCCAGAACGCCCAGCCCCGCCGCTCATCCCGTGCACGAGCGTCGTCCGCATCTGCACCTGTCTCTTCAGCCACGCAGGGGATCATCCCCCGGCACCGTCGGCCGGCTCCGCCCGACGGTGCGCGGAGACGCAGGCCACCGAGGCGCAACGGACATGAGACAGGAACCGTCCGCTCGCGCTCCCCTCACCGCGAGTGGTCACGAAACAGACGCCCGCCGACTGCGCCGAAGCCCTGGGGTGCCCGCAGTCTCAGCGGTGGCCGGCGTAACGCGGCGGGGAGGGGAGCCGAGTCATATTCGAGCTCCCCTCCCCGGTTGAAACGGAGGGTCGTCGGCGGCGGGCGTTGCCTGCGGCCGCTGTTTCAGGAGCGGTGCGGTTCGCTCACTCCCAAAAAAATGACCGCGGCTGGTGGCGATGCGGAGCACGTCCCGGAGAGTCCCGGTCAGTTCCCCGGTCAACCGGCGTAGGTCCTCCGGGTCCGCGTCCTGGTCGTCGAGGGTGTCCGAGGCTTGCTCCAACAGGATCGCGAACGTGTCGAGTCGGTCCGCTTCGATGTTGTCCGCCAGGCGGGACATGTAGTCACCCTTGTCATCCGTGCTCAGGTAGCAGGGCTTGCCCCCGGGCCCCGACGGACGTACTGCAGCGACCAGGGGCGGCCCGTGGAGACGGCGGACATCGTGGTGCCCGCCGCTCACTGCGAGATCGTCCACGAGATCCCGATCAACCGTCCGTAGCTGCCTGCGGGGCCCGGGCAAGCAGGTCTGCGGGTGTCACGCCTACCTTCGGCGTCGGATGTACCAACCCGCCACCAGCACGATGAGAATGGCAACCACGAAAGCCCACACGGTCGTTGCGCCGTGGTACGAGCGGTACGCAGTCAGAGCAAGCATGTTCAGGCGGATACCCCGGGCGTGCGGCTTCAGCCGACACGTGTTGCCCGCCCCTCTGCCGAATGCGTGTCGAAGGCGCCGCGCGGGCGCCGCGCGCCCGCAGTTGTCAACCGGAGAACGCCAGGTCAGAGGACATGTGCCGGTGATCTCGCCAGGCGCCTTCCAAGCGCTTGGCCGCAGGTTCGAGTCCTGCCGGGGGCGCCCGCTCTCCACCCTCCCCTCGGGAAGGGCTTCTCGCTGTTCGCGGCGCGTTTCACCGGACGCGACGAAGCCTCGCCGACCCGCGCTGTACTGTCCCCGCGGTCGCTCACGGGGAAGGCGGAGGGCGGAGGGCAGAGGGCAGAGGGCGGAAAGATGATCGGACGGTGGCCGACGGCCCCGAAGTGCCAACCTGCTGCTCGGCACTCCGGGGTGGTGCCGATCTGGCTGCTGTGGTTCCTGGCGGCGAGCCGGTACGACCCGGAACCGACGGGAACGACGGCACGGCCCTCCGGCTGGTGATCATCGCGCCCGTGGTCGGTCTCCACGTGCTGCTGTGGTGGGCGGCCGACAGTGCCCTCGCCCGCCGGACCTCACTGTCCGCTCAGAACCACTGGCCGCTCAGCGGCGCCGGCACGTTCCTGCCCACCCTCACACTCGTCCTGCTTCATCCTTGAGGCCCGCCCGGGGCGGACCGCCGCCGGAGGACCGGCGTCAGAGAAGGACCTGCGTCAGAGGACGGGATCCGCCTGTACGGCCACCCGCACGCCGCCCCCTGCCAGCACCGCGACGGCCGCCGGGTGCGTCCCCGCGACCGTCAGGTCCGTCAGGCTCACCTCGGGACGTCGGCCGAGCCGGCCGAGCCGCCCGGGCCAGCCGAGGACGGCCGGTGCGGCGTCCGGTGCGGACAGCTCCAGCTCGCGCAAGGGCACATGGAGTCCCACGCCGAGCGCCTTCAGTACGGCCTCCTTGCGGGTCCAGGTGCGCAGGAAGGCGGCGCGGCGCGCGGCCGGCGGGCGGGCGCGCAGAGCCCTCCGTTCGCCCTCGCCGAGGGCGGTGCGCGCCGCCGCGTCCACGTCGAGGTCGATGCCGTCGTCCTCCGCGTCGAGCCCCACGGCGGCCCCCCGGCAGACCGCGACCCCGACCACCTCCCCGCTGTGGGTGACGGAGAAGTCGACGTCCGCGTACGGCGAGCGCTCCGGCACCGTCAGCCCCACCTTGCCGTGCGGCCCGCCGCAGCGCGGGCACACACGGCGCAGGGGGACGTCGGCGGGAGGCACGCCGAGAAGCCCGCCGAGGGCGACACGGCTGAGCGCGCACCCGACAAGGAAGCGCGCTTTGTCGCCCGGCCGGACGGTGGCTTCGTGGCGGGCCCGCTCGACGGCGTCGAGCAGGCCGAGGAGCTCGGGCCGGGCGTCGCCCGTACGGGCCCACCACACCAGCACCTCGCGCTCCGGTGCTGCCGCTGCCGCTGTCACTGCCACGGCTCCTCAGCTCTTTCCGCAGGCCCGCAGGCCCGCAGGCCCGCCGGTTCACCAGTTCACAGGTCCGTCCACGGCCCGGAGAAGGCCGTAGCCCCCTCCGCTGGTCCAGGTGCCGGGCCCGAGCACGCTCGTGAGCGCGCGGGCGCGGGCGGACTCGTGCGGCGGGGCTTCGAGGTGCGTACGGTGCCCGGCTCGCCGCCCCCCATCCACCGGGACCGGTTCGACGCGTTCGTCGGCTCCTTCTCGGGGTGGCGGTGACGTCAGTACGGCGGGAAATCGGTGCGCCGTGAAATCGATGCACACGGAAAAGCGAAGCATCGCGGAATCGGAATCACGGCGTCACGGATCACGTCGTGCCCGAGTCAGTGCACCGCACGCAGCATACGCGTGACATTGATCTTCGTCGGCGAAAGACCGAGTTCCACACTCTGCATCATCCGCTCGCCGTTCAGTCGGCCATAGGCCAGCAGATCGACGTTGGCCAGGCTGAATTCCGGCCAGGTGTGAATGCTCAGATGGGAGGCCGAAAGCAGCAGAATCGCGGTGACCGCACCATTGGGGAAAACGTGCGAGGATTCACCGAGCACCTGCGCGTTTCCTTTTTCGGCGGCCGTACGCAGCACCTGGAGGAGTCGCTCCTCGTCGGTCAGGATGCTGTGGTCGCTCACCCACACGTCTACGGCGTAGGAGCACAAATCATCGACGTTTATGCCCTCGGTGGCGAGGCTTGCGGAGTTGGTCATGGGGAACCGGGGGTCGCGATCCGCTGCCCCCGTCTCCTTTCACGTAGAGGTGCGCTGGTCCGCGCGTCCGAAGGGGAAGGTACCGAGACCGAAAACCGGCGCTCGATGAGGCCCAGCCTAGCATCCGGGTCGCTCTACGGCTCGCGCGCGCACGCTGTCAAGGACTGCGACGCCTCCCCCCTCATCACCCTCCGAATACCGACTAAAGAATCCTTCGGACGCCCGGAAAAGAGCTTTCCCCTTTCTCTTTTCCTTTTCCGCATCACCAGCGTCGCGGCCGGGTCCGGTCGACGGCGTGCCAGCCCGTATACTCGACAGTCCTGGATTCCATCAGCCCGCCCGGAGCAGCTTTGTGAAAAACGCGCCTCGACACCGCCGGAGCATCCCCGCCGATCGAGTGCTCACGGAAGTCGCGGACGCCGTCAGGCTTCAGGAGGGCCCGCCCGGAGTGCGCTCCGTGCTGCGAGCCCTGCGCCGCCTGGCCCCCGCCTCCACGAAGGACATCAGCCGGGCCACCGGCCTGCCCGTCCCGATCGTGGCCGCGCTGGGGAACGAACTGCGCCGCCGCGATCTGCTCACCAAGGAGCGCCCCTCCCGGCTGACCCCGGCCGGCCTGGACCTGGTGGCCGAGCTGGGCATGGACCTCACGCTCGACGCGACCTGCGGCACCTGCGAAGGCCGTGAGCTGGTGATCCCGTCCGTCCTGGACGAGGCCGTACGACGACTGCGCGCCCTGATGGAGTCCGGTCCCGCCGCCGACATGGCGATCGACCAGTCCCACTGCACGCCCGAGACCAAGGTGCGCCGCGTCCTCGCGCTGCTCGCGGCGGGCGCGCTGCCCGGCGGATCCCTGCTGCTGATCGGGGACGACGACCTCGTCTCGCTGGCGGTCGCCGTCGTCGGGGACGTCCTCGGCGCCCCGATCGTCGAGCGTGTGACCGTCGTCGACATCTCCCCCGAGATCCTCGCCTACGTCCGGAAGGTGTCCGCGGGCCTGGGCACCCGCGTCGAGACGGTCGAGCACGACCTGCGCGAGCCGCTCCCCGCCGAACTGCACGGCGGCTTCGACGTGGCGATGACCGACCCGCCGTACACCCCGGAGGGCGCCCGGCTGTTCCTGTCGCGCGCCGTGGAGGGCCTGCGCCCCGGCCCCGCGCACAGCATCTTCTTCTCCTTCGGCGGCAAGAGCCCGGACGAGATGCTCGAGGTGCAGCGCGAGATCATGGCGCTCGGCCTGGTCACCAACGGCTACATCCGCAATTTCAACGAGTACGAGGGCAGCGGCATCCTCGGCGGGGTCGGCTTCTTCCAGCACCTGCTGACCACCACCTCGACGGCCTCCCGGCAGGGTGCCTACGAGGGTCCCCTCTACACGGGCGACAAGCGGACCCGGCAGCGCGAGTACGAGTGCGTGGCCTGCGGCACGAAGCTCCGTGTCGGGCCCGGTGCCCGCTGGACGTCGGTCGCCGCCCTGCGCGCCGACGGCTGCCCCCGGTGCGGCGAGGGCCCCTTCCGCCCCGGCCGCCTGGTCCCGGCGGACGAACCCGGAACCACGGCACCCACCGCACCACCGGCACCCGCCACCGCACCGGCGCAGGCACCAGCACCAGCACCAGCACCAGCACCAGCACCGACCCAAGCTCAGGCACAGACACAGGCACAAGCACAGGCGCCGGCACAGGTGCCCGCCCCCGCCCCCTCCCACCCCCAGCACCCCGGCTGGCACCGTCCCGACCCCGCGGCCCGCGCCGCCCTCGAGCAGCGGGCGCGGCCCTGCCTCACCCGTCAGGCCGACGAGGGCGACCTGCCGGCCATCGGTGAGTTCGAGGCCGAGATCGCCCGCATCTCCTTCGGCGAGGACGCCGTGGACGACCCCGCCCGGCACGCCTCCCGCGTGGGCCGTTCCATGGAGAAGTCCAGGGAGGGCATGATCGTCGCCCACCGGCCGGACGGGGAGGTGGTCGGCTGGTGCTGGGTGAGCATCAACCAGAACCAGATGACCGGCGACCGCTACGCCAACTTCCGGTCCCTCGCGGTCGCGCCCCTGGACAACCGCGCCGACGTGGCCGAACTCCTCCTCACCGAGGGCCTGGAGTTCTGCCTGGCGAACGGCATCACGGAGGTCGTCGGCCGCGTCCACGTCGGCAACGTCCCGATGCGCACGGTCTACCGCAAGTTCGGCTTCGACCCCGCCACCCTGACGATGAAGCTGCGCCTTCCGCAGGAGGACCCCCGATGACCGGTGCGCCGGGGACGCCCGACCCGACCGGTTACGACCCCGACCGGATCAAGTGCGTCGTCTGGGACCTGGACGGCACCCTGTGGGACGAGGTCGCGGTGGAGACCCCCACCGACGAACTGCCCGTCCCCCGGGCCGAGATGCTGGCCGCGATCGACGCGCTGGCGGCCCGCGGCGTGCTCAGCAGCGTCGCGAGCCGCAGCGCGCCCGCCGTCCTCGACCGGATGAGTGCCGTGCCGGAAGTGAGGGAGCGCTTCCTGGCCCCGCAGGTGTCCTGGCAGGACAAGAGCGAGTCGCTGCGCCGGATCGCGAAGGATCTCGGGATCGCCGTGGAGGCACTGGTCCTGGTCGACGACTCCCCCTACGAGCGCGCCGAGGTGGAGGCACTGCTGCCGGGCGTGCGCACCCTCGCCCCCGGCGAAGTCCCCGCGCTGCTCGCCGCCTTCGAGGACCGCGAGGTCACCCCCGAGTCGCGGGAGCGGGTCCGCCGCTACCGCACCGAGGAGACCCGCCGGACCGAGGGCGAGCGCTTCCAGGGCACCCGGGAGGAGTTCCTGCGCTGGTGCGACATGCGCCTCACGGTGGGCCCGGCCGCCCTGGACGAGGTCCCTCGGGCGCTGGAACTCGCCGCGCGCACCCACCGTCTGAACTCCTCCGGCCTGACCCCCGACCGGCTGCGCGCGCTGGCCGCCGCGGACGGGCACGAGCTGTACACCGCCCGTATGTCCGACCGTTTCGGGGAGTACGGCATCATCGGCGCCGCCCTCGTCGACCGGGCCGCCCCCGGCTCCTGGTCGGTGCCGCTGCTGGCGCTCTCCTGCCGGGTCGCCGGCCGGGGTGCCGCCGCGGCGTTCCTGTTCTGGCTGATGGAGCGGGCGCGGGAATCCGGTGCCGGGGAGTTCCGGGTGACGCTGCGGCCGACGGACGCCAACCTGGAGATGCGGATCCTGCTCCGCCAGGCGGGTCTGCGCCGTACCGAGGACGACGGCGACCGCGACGACGGGGCGGTGCTGGCCCGCTCCCTGGAGGGCGGCGACCTGCCGAAACCTCCCGCCTGGCTGCATGTCTCCCCCCGAAAGGACGCCGACGCGTGACGGACGCCCACACCTCCTCCACGGACCGCGCGGCGGTGGAGCGGGAACTCCGCTCGATGATCGCGGAGGCCGCCCGCCTGGACGCCGCCCTGGTCGCCGGGCTCCCCGCCGACACCGACCTGTTCGGCCCGGAGATCGGCCTGACCTCGCTGGCCGGGGTGGCGCTGCTGGGCGCGGTCGACGCCCGGTTCGGTGTCGACGTCGCCGCGCTCGACCTCAGCCTGGACAGCCTCCAGTCCATCGCCACCCTGACGGACTTCGTGACCGCGCACCGGGGCGCCGTCTGAGGCGCGCGCTCCCGCGTGTGCGCGACAAGGGTGATCCGGCGGGTGCCGCCGTGACCTGCCCGGGGAGCCGGCGTTGAACGGGGAGTGCGGTGGCGCGATCTGCTGCCGTGCGAACCGAATCACTAAGGAGAACGTGATGTCTCGCATCGCGAAGGCAGCCGCTGTCGCCGTCGGCGCCGGCGCCGTGATGGTCAGCGGAGCCGGCCTGGCCATGGCGGACGCGGGCGCGCAGGGCGCGGCCGTGGGCTCGCCGGGCGTCCTGTCCGGCAACGTCGTCCAGGCCCCGGTCCACGTGCCGGTCAACCTGTGCGGCAACACCGTCAACGTCGTCGGCCTGCTCAACCCGGCCTTCGGCAACACCTGCGCCAACGTCAGCGGCCACGACGAGGGTGAGCACAAGGGCGGCGACGACAAGGGCGGCGAGCACCACAACGGTGGCGACGCCGGTGGCTACGGCGGCTGACGTCGTCCCGCGGCACCCCGCGGGAGAGCCCCGGTACCTCGAGCGCCGGGGCTCTCCTCTTTCCCGCCTTCCCCGCCTTTTCCCGCCTTTCTTCGCGCTTCCCCGCGGTTCCTTCCGGTTTCTCCGGAACGCCGTCCCGGGCCGCCCGCCAGCCCGCCAGCCCGCCAGCCCGCCCTCCGCACTCCCGCGCCTCCGCCGGCGCCGGCGCTCGTCGGCGAGGCGGGCTCAGGCGTACCGGTAGATCCGTCCCGCGTCCTCCAGCTGGTCGGGGGTGACGTCCCACGGGGGCAGCGGCTGGTACCGGGCGACGACCCGGTCGTGCTGGGCACTGCCCGGCAGCGGTGGCCGGGCGGGCAGATAGCGGTGTTCGCGGTGCCGTCGCTGCCAGCGGGTCCACAGCAGGTCGATGAAGGCGTGGTGCAGCCAGAACACCGGGTCGTTGACGGACGCCCCGCCGACCATGGCCCCGCCCACCCACCGGTGCACCCGGTTGTGGTTGCGCCAGGCGGTGCTGCCCCGGCCGGTCCCCCAGCCCTCCAGCTTGTTGCGGAAGCCGCGGGTGACCGTCGAGTCCCAGGGCGGGACGTCGTAGACCGGGTCCTTCAGCGCCCGCTCGACGTCGGCCTTCGTCGGCAGTCCGATCGGGTCGCGGGCCCGGCCGAGGTCGCGGGTGAGGAACTCGACGTCGGTGACGTTCTCCCTGATCGTCCAGTTGCCCGTCGCGTAGGCGAACGGCCCCGTCGTCACCTGGCGGTCGGAGCGCCGCCCGTTGCCGCCGAGGAGGTCCGCGGTCCAGGGCACGGAGGTCGCCGTGCGGTCCCGCGTCCAGTCCCAGTACGGCACCGTCACCGAGGGATCGACGCGACGCAGCGCGTTCTCCAGGTCCAGCAGGAACCGGCGGTGCCAGGGCAGGAAGGACGGCGCCATGTGGGCCGTCCGCAGGCCGCCCTCGCCGTCGGAGACGTAGTGGTCGATGTGCATGCGCACGAACTCGTCGTACTCGCCCCGGCGTTTCAGCTTCAGCAGGGCTCTGACGAAGCGCCGGCGCTCGTCGGCGGTGAGCGTGCTGACGTCCTTACGGATGTAGGCCATGGTGTCCCCCCAGGTGTGTGTGACGGCCGGTGGCGGCGGCCCGCAGCATCTGTCCGGGGCCCAGTTCGTCGACGGCGGCGCGGGCCGCGTCCAGCGGACTGGCGTACGAGCGGTAGTGGTCGACCATGCTCAGCCAGGTGCCGTCGGCGCGGCGCATGAGGTGCAGCGGGCGGCCGTCGACGGTGATCTCCCAGCGCCCGGCGCCGGCCGCGTCGGCCGCGTCGGCCGCGTCGGCCGGCGGGACGAGCCGGCCGAGCAGGTGGCGCCCGAGGTAGGTCTCGTCGAAGGCGGCTTCCGCGGGCCCGGGGCCGTCCCGGCGGCGGGCGGGCCGCGAGGCGGCGACGAGCGGGGTGAGCGCGAGGGCCGCGGCGGCGGCGAACAGTCCGCGCAGCGCGTCCCTGCGTGTCGTGCGTCTCGGCGGCTGTGCCGGGGCCGTGGTCACGGCGGCGGTTCCGTCCACGCTGACGACCATGTGTGCTCCTCGTCCGGTTCTGTTGTCCACCAGCGGTAACCGCCCGGCGGCCCGCGGGGTCACCGTGCGGACCGGGAAGGACGACAGGCCCGGACGGCGGGGTCCGGGCGTGTGGTCGGGTGTGCTTGCTCAGGGGGCCGGGCGGGCCGGCTACAGGCCCTGGCCGAGTCCGAGGTCGGCGCCCGGCGTCGTCTGCAGGACCGGGGTGAGCACGCCGGCCTGCGGCAGTTGGAGACCCGGCAGGCCGAACCGGTCGGGGTCGGGGGCGGTGAGCGGGGCGTCCAGGGCCAGGCCGGGGCCGAGGGCGCGCAGGTCGGAGGCGGGGGCGTCGACGCCGACGTGGTGGAACCCGTCGCCGAGGACCTCGGGCAGCGGCGTGCGCGTGTCCAGTCCGGGAAGCCCGGCGGAGACCGGCAGTCGCGGGACCACCCGCTCCGGGAGGAGGCGGCCCTCGACGTACCGCGGGCCTTCGGGGGCGCCCGGCAACGGCAGCGGGGCCTCGCCGCCGACCCGGGGCAGTTCCACGTGGAGGGACTTCTCCACGCCGTCCAGCGGGACGGGGACGGGGACCGTGCCGACCGCGGCGGCGGGGGTCGCGGCGCCGGCCGCGGCCGCCACACAGGTGAGCACGGCGGCGAGGGTTCCTCGGGTGGTCGACTTCATCTCGGTACGGGCCCTTTCGGAGTTCTGGACGGGGCGGTGGCCTGCGTACCGGGTAACGAGCCGGAAAACGGCACCAGTTCACGAATCACCCGGATGCCGCAGTGGTGCGACCGCGGGACGGCCGGACCGTCCGTCGATCCGGTGGCGGGCGTGTGGGCGTGCGGGCTGTTCCCCGGGGAGGGCCGCCGCGCCCGCCGCGTTCGTGCGCCCGCTGCGTTCGTGCGTCCCCGCGCCCGTGCGGACCGGCAGCCGTCGTACCGTCCGGGCGGCGGCCGCGGGGGCCGGCGGTCCGCGGCGTCAGGCGCGCAGGCTCCGGGCGGGCAGGATGATGTGCGCGGCCGCCTTCAAGGTCTCCTCGTCGCCCGCGAACGCGTTCAGCGCCTCGGGCGGGACCGTCGCACCGGGCATGTCACCGGACCAGGGGCGGGTGGTGAAGAGGAGGTAGGCGAAGCCGCGCTCGGCCACCGCTTCGAGCCACTCCGGCCGCACCGTGCACTGGGTCTTGAGCCACGGCATGGTCACGACGGCCTGGCCGGCCACGACCAGCATGCTGACGGGCAGGCTCGGCCTCTGGGTGCCGTCGGTGATGTCGCCGACCGGCAGGCCGCTGTAGTCCAGCAGCCGCTCGACAGCGGCCGTCGCGCCCTCGGGGCCGCCGGGACCGTTGCCGAGGGAACAGGCGAGGAGGTAGGGCATCGCACGGCCGTCCGCGGCCTCGCCGCTCCACGGCATCATGACGAGGGTCCCGAGGTCGGCGGCGGGAAAGGGGCGGATCGTGCTGGAGGTTGAGGTCACCGCGCGACCCTAAGGCGTTCCCGGGGTCCGCCCCGGCGGTTGTCACCCGGGCGGAGGACATCGGGCGCGTGCTCCACACGAACGGGGGACGGTGCGGGCGGCTCGTCTCGAACAGCGCGGACGGCCGGTCCCGTTCGTGCCGGGACCGGCCGTCGGCAAGGTCTGCGGGCGGTACGTCAGCCCCGCAGGGGCAGGCCGCCGAGGAGCGAACCGGGGGCGTTGAGCGCGGTGGTCGCGCCCTTGACCGTGCTGAGGGGGGAGTTCTGGTTCTCCGTGTCGAGCGCGTTCGACCGGTGCTTCAGCGGCATCACGTCGATGGGGCCCTTGGTGAGCGTGTTGACGGCGCCGTTGAGGCTGGTGGGGGTGAGGTCGGCGGTGTCGTTCGCGAATGCCGGTGCGGCGGCACCCGCGATCACCAGGGATCCGGCAACGACGGCGGCAGCCTTCAGGGACTTCATCGGGGACCTTTCTTCGGCGCCCCGGCGACTCGGGTCACCAGGGGGATTGTGTCGCCGTGCCTAACGATGTGCGGCGACGGCGGAAACCCCGGACGCGGAAGAATTCCGCGCCCCGGCGCGGGCCCACCCGAACGCCGGGGCGCCAGAAGGAGGAGCGGCCGTCAGGGGGCGGGGAAGCCGAGGACGAGGGTGGCGCACAGGGCGGTGCGGACGACGCGAACGGCCGCCCTTCTGGCGGAAGGGCGGCCGTGTGACGCCGTACGCGTCGCGACCTCGGTCGAGGTGACGTCAGCTGTTGACGCAGGCGTTGCCGAACGCCGGGTTCAGCAGGCCGATCACGTCGACGGTGTTGCCGCAGACGTTGACCGGGATGTGGACGGGAAGCTGGACGACGTTGCCCGACAGCACGCCCGGGGAGTGCGCGGCGACCGCTTCGGCGCCACTGTCGGCGGCGGCGATGCCGGAGGCGCCGGCGACGGCCGCGGCGGCAACGGAGGTCAGGACCAGGCCCTTCGCGATACGCGACATGGAGAGGTGCTCCTTGGGGTTTTGACACATACACCCGGGCGGGGGTGCCCGGCGGTGTGTCAACGCGTGACATCGCCCGGAGTTTTGCCTCCGAACGGGTGAAGCGTCGCCGCGCCGGCCTTCACGACTCCGACACAGGTGACCGACTTCTCCTGATTCATCACGTTGCTGACTAGAGTGACGGCTCGCCCCCGCACGCCTGTCGCCCACCCCCTCGCACCTTTCCTGAAAGGGCACGCCGGTCATGTGCCATCTCCTGGGTCCGCTGCCGCGCCGCGCGACGGTGGGAGTCGTCGCCCTCGCCTCCCGCCGGGCCCCGGCCGGTGCCCCGGCCGCTCCCGCACAGGCCGCCCCGGAGGCCGAGCGCCTCGCGGGCGGCAACGACGGGGACCGCGGCCGTTCGGGTGATTCGTTCATGCTCTCGACCGGCTCGCGGGGTGTCCCGGCGTCGTCCGGCCCGGTCGGCTCATCCGACGATGCGTCGAAATCCACGATCAGCGAGCCGGGGGCGGCTCCGGCGGCGCGTGTCCCGGCGTACGCCCACACGCCCGGTCAGGACTCCGATGTGTTCGATCGGCGAGCGGGTTTGCGGCGCGGCGGTGACCAGCCGGCCTCCCGGCTCGTTTCCCAGCGGGACGCGGCGTGGGCCGGCGGGCTCTTCGTCACCGTCGGCACACGGAAGCAGTAGGCGCGTTCCCGCCCTTCCCGAGCGCCACCGTGAGCGAGGAAACCGCGCGATGCACCAGCCAGAACCCGACGTCGGACCGCGGGTCCTGCACCTCACCCAACCCGTGGACGGCGGGGTCGCCCGCGTCGTGACGGACCTGGCGCGCGCCCAGCTCGCCGCCGGACTGAGCGTCGCCGTCGCCTGCCCCGCCGGTTCCCTCGCCGAGGACCTGCGGTCCCTGGGCGCGGACGTGCGGGGGTGGGAGGCGTCGCGGGCGCCGGGGCCCTCGCTGCCCGGTGAGGTGCGGCGGCTCGCACGGGTGCTCGACGCGGTGCGGCCCGACCTGGTGCACGCGCACAGCGCCAAGGCCGGACTCGCCGGGCGGCTCGCCGTACGGGGGCGGATCCCGACCGTGTTCCAGCCGCACGCATGGTCGTTCGAGGCGGTCGGCGGGGCCACCGCCGCGCTGGCCCTCCGGTGGGAGCGGTTCGGGGCGCGCTGGGCCGACCGGCTGGTGTGCGTGAGCGAGGCGGAGCGGGCGACCGGAGTGCGGGCCGGCATCGCCGGGCGGTGGGCGGTCGTCCCCAACGGCATCGATCCGCGGCGCTTCCACCCGGCCCCCGCCGGCACCGTGCGCGCCGCGCTCCTGCCGGGCACCGACCCGGCCGCCCCGCTCGTGGTGTGCGTGGGGCGGCTGTGCCGGCAGAAGGGGCAGGACGTGCTGCTGGACGCGTGGGACGCCGTCGCGGCCAGGGTGCCGGGGGCCCGGCTCGCCCTGGTCGGCGACGGTCCGGACCGCGACGCGCTGCGCTCCCGCGCCCCGGAGTCGGTGCTGTTCGCGGGGCCCGTCGCCGACTCGGCCCCCTGGTACCAGGGGGCCGACCTGGTGGTGCTGCCCTCGCGCTGGGAGGGCATGGCGCTGGCCCCGCTGGAGGCGCTGGCCTGCGGGCGGCCGGTGGTGGTGACCGATGTGGACGGTGCCCGCGAGAGCCTGCCGGCCGCGCTCGCGCCCCGCTGTCTGGTCGCCCCGCAGGACGCCGCCGCGCTGGCCCGCGCGGTCACCGGTCTGCTGCTCGACCCGCTGCTGCGGGAGTCCCTCGGCCATCAGGGGCGCCGTTACGTCCTGTCCACGCACGACGTGCGGCGCACGGTCGAGCAGGTCGCGGACGTGTACCGCGGCCTCCTCGGCCGGCAGCCGTCCGCCGCCGGTCACCCGGCGCGGGTCGTGCCCACCGAGTGCAGGGAGTCCATCCACTCGTGACTGCGGAAAGCACCGTCCCTCCGCCGACTGCGGAAAGCACCGTCCCCCCGCCCGGCGCGCAGCCCGGGTTCGCCCACGTCTCGGTCATGCCGCGGCGTGAGAGCGCGGCGGGATTCCGGTTCCCGGCCCGGCGGCCCGCCACCCGGCCGCTCTCGCCGCTGCCCCTGTTGCTCGCCGACGGCCTCGCCGCACTGGCGGGCGCCCTGGCCCTGGCCGGGGCGCAGCGCCGCCCGCTGCTCGTCGCCGTACTGGTGGCGGCGACGATACTGCCGCGCCCCCACCGCTCCCGGCCTGTGACCGGGATCCTGGACGAGCTGCCCGCCGTGTGCGGGCGGATCGCGGTGGCCTGGCTCACGCTGGGGGCGCTCGTGGCGGCGTACGCCCCGGCGCACACGCTGTCCGCGCGGACGCTGGCCCTCGGGTTCGCCGCGCAGGCCCTGGCCGGCTGCGCCGGTCGGGCCGTCGTCCATCTGCGGCGCCGCCGGGCGCTGCTGCACCGGCCGCGCGCCGCCCTGGTCGTCGGGCCGGTGGCCACCGCGCAGCGGGTGGCCGCCGCCGTCCTGCGCCACCCCCGCTACGGGGTACGGCCGGTCGGTATCGTCGCCGAACACCCCGGCCGTCCCGACGGGACCGACGGGCTCCCGGTGCTGACCACCGGCCAGGAGGTGCAGCGGGCCCTCATCCAGAACGGTGTCCGCGAGGTGCTGTGCGTGCACCCCTCGGTGCGCACCGCGCAGGGTCCCCTGCTGCGGGCGCTCGCCGAGTCGGGCTGCACCGTGTGGGAGGTCGACGCCGACACCCCGTCGTACGCGACCCGCGAACAGCTCGCCGGGTTCCCCTGCCGGCGGCTGGCCATGGGCGGCGGGCGCGGCGGCGGCCTCCGCAAGCGACTGCTGGACATCGCGGTGTCGGGGACGCTGCTGGTGCTGGTCAGCCCGCTGCTGCTGGTGTTCGCGGCGGTGCTGCGGCTGACCGGCGGGCCGGGCGTGGTGTTCCGGCAGGAGCGCATCGGCCGGGACGGCCGCCCGTTCACCCTGCTGAAGTTCCGCACCCACCGCCCGGTGGACGAGCACGAGTCGGCGACCAGGTGGAGCGTGGCGGGAGAGGTGCGGATGAGTCCGTTCTGCCGCTTCCTGCGCGAGACCTCGCTGGACGAACTGCTCCAGCTGTGGAACGTGCTGCGGGGCGACATGAGCCTGGTCGGTCCGCGCCCCGAACGCCCCTATTTCGTCGCCCAGTTCAGCCAGACCTATCCCGGTTACGCGGCCCGGCACCGGATGCGGACCGGCATCACCGGCCTCGCCCAGGTCCACGGGCTGCGCGGTGACACCTCCATCGAGGACCGGGCCCGGTTCGACAACGCCTACATCGACAACTGGTCGCTGTGGCAGGACGTCTGCATCCTGCTGCGCACCGCGGCCGCCCTCGTGCGACCGACCGGGAGCTGAAACCGTCCGATGACCCTCGCCCCGCCCCCGCCCCGTGCCCGGACGCTGTCGCCGGTGCTGCCCGTCGTCGCCGTGGTGGCCCTGCTCGCGCTGCCGGTCTCCCCCGGCGGCGAGGGCGGCGCGGGACCGGCCGACGCGTTCTCCGCGCTCGTCGTGCTGTTCTGCGCGGTGCGGCTGCTGCGGCAGCGGCGGCGCCCGCTGTCCCGTACGGCGGCCGTGGTGCTGGGGCTGCCGGTGGCCGGGCTCGCGCTCGCCGCGATGGGGGCGTCCTCGCCGGGCGCGGGGATCGGTGGCCTCGGCCGCTATCTCCAGGTGTTCGTCCTGGTCCCGGCGGCGGTGCTGCTGCTGATCCGCGACCGGTCCGATTTCCGGCTGCTGGCCTGGTCGTTCGTGGCTCTCGCGGGCTGGCAGGGCGCGGTCGGCGTGCACCAGTACGTCACCGGGACGGGCGCCTCCTACCAGGGCGAGGAGATCCGGGCCGTCGGCACCTTCGGGGCGCAGGACGTGATGGGCATGGCGACGGTCGTGTCCTTCGGGCTGGTCTGCGCGGTCGGCCTCGCCCTGGGCCGGTCCCCGGCGCGGCAGCGGGCCGTCGCCACCGCCTGCGCCCTCGGACTGCTGCTGCCGCTCGCGCTGTCCTTCAGCCGGGGCGCGTGGATCGCGACGGCGGTGACCTGCTCGGCGCAGCTGGTGCTGGCCGGGCCGCGGCGGGCGGTGAAGGCCGGCGCGGTGGCGGTGGCGGCGGGCGTGGTCCTGGTCGGTGGCCTCGGCGTCGGTACGGCGATGCTCCAGGAGCGCGTCAGCAGCATCACGCAGGTCGCGGACGCCCCCGACCAGTCGGTCACCGACCGGTACACGATGTGGTCGGCGGCGGCCGACATGTGGCGCGAACACCCGCTGACCGGGGTCGGGTTGAAGGGTTTCCCCGAGCACCGGGACGCACACGCCTCGCTGGCGCTGTCCGCCGGCAGCGACACCGAGGGCGCCGGCGCCGGCTTCCGCAAGCAGCCGCTGCTGTCCCCGCACAACATGTACCTGCTGGTCCTGGGTGAGCAGGGCCTGATCGGGCTGCTCGCGCTGGCGGGCAGCTGGCTGGCCCTGCTGGTGTGCGCGCTGCGGGGACTGGTCCGGGCCCGTCGCGCGGACGGCCTCGACTGCGCCCTCGTCGCCTGCGGCCTGCTCGTCTGGCAGCTCACCGACTTCCTGTACGCCGACATCGGCGGGCCCTCGACGGTGCTGACGGCGGTGGTGCTGGGGCTCGCGGCCTGGTGGGCGCTGGCCGGGGGCGGGCAGGACCGCGGGGCCGAAGGGCGGACTGGGCACGAGGGGCGCGCGCGGACGCCCGGGAGCGGTGGGCGCGAGGAGGCGCTCGGGCGATGACGGTGACGCCTTCCCGGTCCCCGCGGACGGACGGCGACGGGGCCGACGGCACGGCCGTACCGCCGGCGCGGCCCGTGGCGCGGCCCGGGGAGACGGCCGGAAGGTCGCCCCTGGAATCGCGAAAGCCGCGGGAATCAGGGGAGTCACAGGAATCGCGGGAGTCACGGGAATCGCGGGCGTCCGGTGGGTTCCTGGCCCGTGCCGCCCTGGTCACCGCCCTCCTGTCGGTGGCCGGGTCGCTGCTCGGACTGGTCCGCGACCAGGCGCTGGCCCGGCTGTTCGGGGCGGGCCGGGACACGGACGCCTTCCTCGTCGCGTGGACGGTGCCGGAGTTCGCGGCCACGCTGCTCATCGAGGACGGGCTGGCGTTCGCGCTGATCCCGGCGTTCAGCCTGGCCCTGGCCCGGCGCGCCCAGGGGGGCGGCGGCGACCCGGTGCGCGCCCTGGTGGCCGGGACGCTCCCGCGGCTGTCGCTGGCGTTCGTGGCGGTCGGCGTCCTCGTGGCGGCGCTCGCCCCGCAGTTGGTCGGAGTCCTCGCGCCCGGCCTGCCCGACCCCGGGCTCGCCGTCGGCTGCACCCGGCTCACCGCGACCTGCGTGGTGAGCTTCGGGCTCGCCGGGTACTGCAGCGCGGCCCTGCGCGCGCACCGGCGGTTCGTGGCGCCGGCGGCGATCTACGTGGCGTACAACACCGGGATCGTCACGGGGATGTTCGTGCTCGGCGAACGCTGGGGGGTGCGGTCGGCGGCGGCCGGGGTCGCGGTCGGCGGCTTTCTGATGGTGGCCGTGCAACTTCCCTCGCTGTGGCAGCAGTTGCGCAGGCGCGGGGCGCGGCCGGTGGGCGACGTCGCCGAGGAGCCGCGGCCGCTGGGCGGGGCCGTGGTGGCGACCGTGCTGCTGTTCGCGCTGTGCCGGCAGTCGCAGGTCCTGGTCGAGCGGTTCCTCGCCTCGCAGCTGCCGTCGGGGGCGATCTCGCACCTGAACTACGCGCAGAAGGTCGCGCAGATGCCCATGATCCTGTCGTTGATGGTGTGCACGGTCACCTTCCCGGTGGTCGCGCGGGCACTGGCCGAGGGTGACACCGAGCGGGCCCGCGACCGGGTGCAGCAGGACCTGGCGCTGGCCGCGTGCGTGGTGCTGCTCGGCACGGCGGGGGTCGTCGCCTGTGCGCCGCAGATGATCGAACTGTTCTTCCAGCGGGGCGCGTTCACCGCGGGGGACACGGCGGCGACGGCGGGCGTGATGCGGGTGTACGCGCTCGGGCTGCTCGGCCAGACGCTGGTCGGGGTGCTGGCCCGCTCCTACTTCTCGACGGGCCGCGCCTCCTGGTACCCGGCCGGCGCGATGGCCGTCGGGATCCTCACGACCTCCGGGCTGGGCGCGCTGTGCGTGGCGCCCTGGGGGGTGTACGGGATCGCCGCCGCCAACGCGGCCGGCATCACCGTCACCGCCCTGGTGCTGCTGGCCGGCACCGCGGGCGGGCCGGCCGGCTCACGCCCGCGGCGGGGCGCGCACCGCGTGCCGCGCGGCGTCCCGCTCCATGTCCCGGGCGTCGTCAACGAGTTGAGCCGGCCGGTACTGGCCGCTCTGGCCGCGGCCCCCGCCGGCGCCTTCGCCGGGAGCCGTTTCGACGGCCCCGCGGCGGGGCTGGCCGCCGGGTCGCTCACCGTGACCGCCGTCTTCGTCCTGCTGGGCTGGGCGCTGGGCGCCCAGGGCATCGCCTCCGCACTCCGATCCGTTCGTCCCGCGACCCGAAGGCTCCCGCATGTCCGTTCCCGTTGACACCGCAACCGGCCCCGTCCCGTGGGTGGCGATGTACCACTCCGTGGGCGACTGCTCCGACGACCCGTACCGCATCACGGTCACGCCCGAGCGGCTGGACCGGCACCTGACCCTGCTGGCGCGATGGGGCCTGCGGGGTGTCTCGCTGGCCGTGCTGCTCGCCGCCCGCGCGCGGGGCGGGGGCCGCGACCTGGCCGGCCTGACCTTCGACGACGGCTACGCCGACTTCCTCACCGGCGCCCTGCCCGTGCTGCGCCGGCACGGCTGCACCGCGACCCTCTTCGTGCTGCCCGGCCGGCTCGGCGGCGACAACGCCTGGGACCCGCTCGGCCCGCGCAGACCGCTGCTGACCGCCGACGGCATCCGCGAGGCCGCCGCCGAGGGCGTCGAGATCGGCTCGCACGGCCTGACCCACGTCGACCTCACCCGGGCGGACGACCGCACCCTGGCGGCCGAGACCGCCGGCAGCCGCGCCGCACTCGCCGAGCTGCTGGGAACGGACGTCGCGGGATTCTGCTACCCGTACGGGACGGTCGACCGGCGCGCCGTGGACGCCGTACGGGACGCCGGATACGCGTACGCCTGTGCGATCGACCCCGGCCCGCTGACCGGCCCGCACGCCCTGCCGCGCGTCCACGTCGGGCAGAACGACACCGCCGCCCGGCTGTTCCTCAAGCACCGGCTGCACCGGCTGCGCCGCCGTCCCGTGGCAGGCCTGCGATGAGGGTGCTGCACGTCATCACGGGGCTCGGGATCGGCGGCGCCGAGCAGCAACTGCGGCTGCTGCTGCGCCACCTGCCCGCCGACTGCGACGTCGTGACGCTGACCGACCCGGGACCGGTGGCCGACGGGCTGACCGCGGACGGGGTGCGCGTCGTCCACCTCGGCATGGCCGGCAACCGCGACCTGGCCGCCCTGCCCCGCCTGGTCCGGATCGTCCGCTCCGGCCGCTACGACCTCGTCCACACCCACCTCTACCGCGCCTGCCTCTACGGCCGCCTCGCCGCCCGGCTCGCCGGGGTGCGCGCCGTCGTCGCCACCGAACACTCCCTGGGGGACTCCCAGATGGAGGGCCGCCCGCTCACCCCGGGCGTCCGCGCCCTGTACCTGGCAGGCGAGCGGCTGGGCCGCACCACGGTCGCCGTCTCCCCCACGGTCGCCGAACGCCTGCGGCGCTGGGGTGTCCGGGCCGACCGGATCGAGGTCGTCCCCAACGGCATCGATCTGGCCCGGTTCCGCTTCGACCCGGTCCGGCGCCACCGCACCCGCCGCCGCCTGGGCCTGCCCGACCACGCCCGGGTCATCGGCGGCATCGGACGCCTGCACCCGGGCAAACGCTTCGACGTCCTGGTCACCGCCCTCGCCGCGCTCCCGGCCGACCACTACCTGCTGCTGGTCGGCGGCGGCCCCGAGGAGAGCGCGCTGCGCCGCACCGCGCACGAGGCCGGCGTCGCCGACCGGGTCCTGTTCACCGGCGAACGGCCCTGTGTCCCGGACGGCAGCCCCGGCCCCGACCTGCCCTCCCTCGCCTGCGCGATGGACGTGCTCGTCTCCCCCTCGCCGGAGGAGGCGTTCGGCCTGGCCGCCGTCGAGGCCCTCGCCTCGGGACTGCCGGTGCTGTACGCGTCCTGCCCGGCGATCGAGGACCTCCCCGCGCACACCGCGCCCGCCGCCCGGCGCGTCACCGGCGGCCCCGAGGCCTTCGTGCGGGCACTCGCCGAGACCCGGGCCGCCGCCCCCGGCCCGCGCACCGCGCCCGACGCCGCCCGCCACTACGACATCACCCGCAGCGCCGCCCGGCTCATGGACGTGTACACGGCCACGGCGGCCCGCCGGCCCCTGCCGTCCCCCTCGTCCGCCCCGTCACCCCAGGGAGTGCCTTCCTCATGACCGACCACCCCACCCGCCCGCACCGCCGAGCCGGCGCCCTGGGCCGCGCCAGGACGCTGCCGCCGTGGTCCCTGCTCGCCGTCGGCGCCCTCACCGGCGGTCTCCTCGGCGGCGCCTACGGGGCCCTGAAGCCACCCGTGTACAGCGCCACGGCGTACGTCGTCGCCGTCCCCACGGAGAAGTCCGACCCGGCGTCCGCCCTCGGCTTCGCGCAGGCCTACGGCCGGGTCGCCACCCAGCTCGCGGTGCTCGGGGACGCGCAGGTGTGGGCGGGCGTCCCGGTGCGGACCCTCCAGGGCGCGGTGCGCACGGCGACCTCGCCCGACGCGCCGATGGTGTCGATCACCGCGACCTCCTCGCGCGCCGACCTGGCCGCCGACATGGCCAACGCGGTGTCGCGCGCGCTGACCCGGCACGCCGCCGGGGCGAAGGCCACCACCCACGTCGAACTCGAGCCGTTCGCGCGCGCGGTCGAGCCCGCCGGGCCGTCCTCGGCGTCCCCCGTGCTGACCGGGCTGGTCGGCGCGAGCGCGGGCGGCCTGCTGGGCGGGCTGTTCCTGCTGGTGCGGCCGAGGGGGAGCAGGCCGGAGCCCGGGAGACCGGCCGCCGTGCCGAGCCCGGCACCCGCCGCCGACGCCCACGGAACGCTGTGAAGCCGGCGTACCCCACCGACGTCGTCACCGACGTCGTCACCGACGAGCAGGACTTCGCCGCCCTGGCCCCCGCCTGGGCGCGCCTGTACCGGCAGTGCGCGACGGCCACCCCCTTCCAGAGCCACCCCTGGCTGCACTCGTGGTGGCTGTCCTACGGCGGGCGGGGCCGGCTGCGGCTGCTCGTGGTGCGCTCCGGCGACGACCTCCTCGCCGTCGCCCCGCTGATGGCCGTGCGCCGCCCGCTGCCCGCGCTGGTGCCGCTCGGCGGGGCGATCTCCGACTACGGGGACGTCCTGGTCGACGACGAGCGGGGCGAGACGGCCGTCGCCGCGCTCACCGAGGCGCTCGCCGCGGCCGCCCGCACCGCGCTGATCGACTTCCGCGAGGTCCGGCCGGGCAGCGCCGTCGAGCGGGTCTACGAGCGCTGGAGCGGGCCGCGGCACCGGGTGAGCGACTCGGTGTGCCTGGAGCTGCCCGCCGTACCGATGGACGAGCTGGTGGCGCGGCTGCCGTCGGCGAAGGCCCAGCGGGTGCGCGCCAAGCTGCGCCGGCTGACCGCGCTCGGCGTGCGGCGCGAGGTGGTCCGCCCCGACGAGGTGGACTCGGCGCTGCGGCGGCTGCTGGAGCTGCACCGGTTGCAGTGGCAGGGCCGCAAGGTGACCGGCGAGCACCTGCGCGACCGGTTCTGCGAGCACCTGGTGCGCTCGGTGGGCCCGATGGTGCGCTCCGGGGACGCGGTGGTCACCGAGTTCCGCCTCGACGACGACGTGGTGGCCGTCGACCTCACCCTGCTCTCGCGCCGCCTGGCCGGCGGCTACCTCTACGGCGCCCACCCGCGGCTGCGCGAACACAAGGCGGACGTGGCGGTGATGCTGCTCGACGCCTGCGCGGAGCACACCCGGCACGAGGCGCGCGGCACCCTGAGCCTGCTGCGCGGCAACGAGCCGTACAAGCACCACTGGCGGCCGGAGCCGGTCGTCAACCAGCGGCTGCTGCTGGCCCGCCGGCGCACCGCCCCGCTGCTGTCGGCGGCGGTGTGGGACGTGGCCGCGCGACGGCGGGGCAAGGAGCTGGTGCGCCGCTGGGAGGAACGGCGGGGGCATCCGGACCGGGGCGACGAGCGGGACCGGCGGGAACGTGCCGCCGGCGGCCGGTCCTGACGTGGACCTGCCGCCGGTGGGGGCGCTCCGCGGGGACGGCTCAGGAGCCGCGCAGCCACCCGTTCAGGCGCACGCACGGCTTGCCGCCCATCCAGTACTCGGCCCAGTCGCCGAGGTCCAGCGGCGAGCAGTCCACCGTGGGCCGCGGGGACGGCTCGGTCGTGGGCGCGGTCGAGGGCGGGGAGGTCGCCGGTGCGGGCGGGACCGTGGCCGTCGGCCCGGTCGCCGGTCCGTCGGTGCGGCCGGAGAGGACCGCACGGTAGACCTCCGACGCCTCGGGGTTCTTCGAGCACTGCCACACACCGTGCGGGCAGTAGTCGGTCACCGTGTTGTACAGCGGTTCGTGCTCGTCCATCCAGGCGAGCATGCGCCGCATGTACTCGGGGTTGTCACCGTTGCGGAAGAGGCCCCATTCCGGATAGGAGACGGGCTTGCCGTGGCTCCTGGCGAAGTCCACGTGTGCCTGGAGTCCGTAGGGCTCCGTCACCTGCTCGTCGAAGGAGATTCCGCTCGGCTGGTCGTAGGAATCCATTCCGATGATGTCGACGGTGTCGTCCCCCGGATAGCACTCGGTCCAGGGAACGGCGTCCCGGCCACGGTTCGGCGTGAAGTCGAACCTGAACTTCTGGCCCGGCACGGCCCGCATGGTGGTGACGATCCGCTTCCAGTACGTCTTCCAGGCCTGCGGGTCCGGTCCGCAGCGGTGGGTGTACGTGATGCCGTTCATCTCCCAGCCGAGCACGATCACCGTGTCCGGCACGTTCGCCTTCACCAGCCGCTCGGCCAGAGCGCGGAAGTGGTGGTCGAACCGGCCCTCCGCGCCCTGCCGCAGCAGTCGGCGCACCTCTGCGTCGGGCACGCCCTCCTCGTTGCGCTCCAGCATGGGGACGTTGAGGACGAGCATCCGGTCGTCCTTCTCGGTCCGCCAGTGGGCCCACGCGTCGAGGAAGCCGGGCCGGCCCTCGATGTTGCTCCACAGGTCGCCCGGCAGGTAGGTGTGGCCGACGCGCAGCTCGGCGCCGCCGAGCCAGCCGCTGAGCCGGGCCATCCGGGCCACGCCCAGCGGACCGTAGTCGAGGTAGGCGCCGAAGGCGGGTCCGGACCTCGCGGTCGGCGCCGGCGACGGAGTGCCGGTCGCGGCCGGGGTCCGGGACGGGGCCGGCGTCACGCTCGGGCTCGCGGTCGGTGCCGGGGTGCCCACGGGGGGCGTGGCCGGTGCCGGTCCGGCGGAGGTCCCCGGTCCGGCGGTGACGGGGACGCTCGGCGTGGGAGCGGGAGAACCGGCGACCCGCGCCACGCCCACCCCCACGCCCGCGCCCGCGCCCGCGGCGAATCCGGGACCGGACGCCAGTGCCGCCGCCACCGCGACCGCCGCCGCGACGACGACGGCCGGCCGCCGGGACCGGGCACGTCGCTGCTGTGGGGTCATGCCTGCTCCTTGTCGCCGCTCTCGTGCTGTCACCGGTGCGCGAGCGCATGACTGACACGCAGTCATATGAAAGTCACAGGAAAAGGAACCACGCCACCGGCGTTACGGCTTTCGGGTGTCCCGATGGCCCGCACCGGTGAGACAACCGAAGGAAGAAGACGTGTCGCAGCTCGACACCCGCGTCCCCGCCGTACTCCTGCGCATCGACCGGAATCCCTTCCATCACGGAACCCTGGGGGCCGTGTGCTCGCTCGGCAGGGCCGGGATCGACGTCCATCTGGTCGCCGAGGCGACCCGAAGTCCCGTCCGCAGATCCCGGTTCGTCGGTCGGCTGCATCCCCCGCCACCGCCCGGCGCCGCCCCCTCTTCACCGACACCGCGGGCCTCGACGTCGTGCGCGCCCAGCACCTCGACCTGACGCACCGTCCGCTGCCGGACGGCCGGGCGCTCCCCGGGCGGACCTTCGTCGTGGAGAACTACGCGCCGCTGACCGCCCTGCGCAGGACCGCCCCCGCCAGCCGCGAACTCGCCTGGCACGCCGGGGACGACACCGCTCCCGGCCGGGCCATGTGGAACCTGTGGACCGCCCACGTGACCCGCCGTCTGCTGGGCCGGCTGCGCCGGACCGGCACGGCGGGCGCGGCGGGCGCGGCGGGCGCGACCGGCGTCCGGCCCCGCGTGGTCCGCCAGGGCCCGCCGCCGCCGTCCTCGACCGGCCTCCCCGAGGTGCCGTACCCACCGCGGACGTCGGCCGTTCCGGCCGACGACGAGAGAGCGAGCAGCCGCTGACCTACGACCCGCCGGTGGTGGGGTCCGGGCCGTACGGCCTGTCGGTGGCGTCCCGTGCCGCAGCCGCCGGGCTCGGCCCGCGAGCCCGGGGACCGGCACGGGCGCCGGGCGCGTGCGAGGCGCCCGGCGCCCGGCGCCGTCAGCGACGGGAGGCGGCGCGGCCCCGTCGGTACAGCAGGGCGCCCGCGGTGATCAGCACGGCGCTGACCCCCGAGGCGGCGAGCAGAGCCCCGCTACCGGTCTGCGGCAGCTCCGGCCGGTTCCCGCCGGGCGGCGGAGTCGGGTGCTCACCGGAAGGCGGAGGCGGGGTGGAGTGATCACCGGGCGGGGGCGGGGTGTGCTCACCGGGAGGCGGCGGCGTGTGATGTCCCGGAGGCGGGGACGTGTGCCCACCGGGGGGCGGGGTCGTCTCGCCGCCGCAGGTGTCCCCGTAGCCCCCGCAGTCCTCCTCGGGGCCGTAACCGGACTCGCCGTAACCGGACTCGTCGTCGCCTGGCTGGGAGTGGCCGTAGCCCTGCTCGTCCTTGCCGGACTCGGAAGCGCCGTAACCCGGCTGGTCCTCGCTGGGCTGGGAGCCACCGTAGCCAGGCTCCTCGTCACCGGACTCAGAACCGCCGTAACCCGGCTTGCTCTCGCCAGACTCAGAACCGCCGTAGCCCGACTTGTCCTCGCCGGACTCAGAACCGCCGTAGCCCGACTGATCCTCGCTGGACTCGGAAGCGCCGTAGCCAGGCTCCGCATCACCGGACCCGGAAGCGCCGTAACCCGGCTTGCTCTCGCCAGACTGGGAACCGCCGTAGCCCGACTTGTCCTCGCCGGACTCAGAACCGCCGTAGCCCGACTGATCCTCGCTGGACTCAGAAGCGCCGTAGCCAGGCTCCGCATCACCGGACCCGGAAGCGCCGTAACCCGGCTTGCTCTCGCCGGACTCAGAACCGCCGTAACCCGGCTTGCCCTCACCGGACTCAGAACCGCCATAGCCCGACTGATCCTCGCCGGACTGGGAGCCACCGTAGCCAGGCTCCTCATCACCGGACTCAGAACCGCCGTAACCAGGCTCCTCATCACCGGACTCAGAACCGCCGTAACCCGACTGGTCCTCGCCGGACTCGGAAGCGCCGTAGCCAGGCTCCGCACCGCCGGACTCGGAGCCGGCGTGGCCCGGCTCGTCGTCACCGGACGGCGGTGCCTCGGGGGAGCGGTCCTTCTCCTCGTCCCCGGAGGTGTGCGCACAGGAGTCGCCGAAGGCCGGGGTCAGGGCGGCGGCGACGTCGACCGAGTCGCCGCAGGCGTTCGCCGGGGCCGTCAGCGGGGCCTCAGCGCCGTTGCCCGACACGGCTCCGGGCGAGTTCCTAGCGGTGCCGCCCGCGTGCGAGTCGGCCAGGGCGGAACCTCCGTACAGGGCCAGAATGCTCGTCGCGGCGGCGGCCGCGACCATTCCCCTGCTCAGGGTCTGTCGCAATCTCGTGGTCTTCCTGCTTGAAGAAGTGGGAAAAGCCGGCCCTGGACGTACCACTCGGTGTCCGGGGCCGGCCTCGATCCGGCCAGGCGGCCGGCAGGGCTTTCGCTTTCGGTCAGTCGTTGACGCAGACGTTGCCGGCTGCCGGGTTCAGCAGACCGATGACGTTGACGCTGTTGCCGCAGACGTTGACCGGAATGTGGATCGGCACCTGGATGACGTTGCCGGAGAGGACACCACCGGAGCCGATGGCCGTGCCGTTGGCACCGGAGTCGGCGAAAGCGGGGGCAGCCCCGCCGAGGGCCAGAACCAGACCTGCGACGACAGCAGCGGTCTTCTTCATGATTTTCCCTTCTCTGCGGTCACGCCTGGGTGACGGTCGGAACCGAGCGGGCACAACGGGGACGGCCCGCACCATGACCACAGCCTGCACACGAGGAATTGACGACCGAAGCGACCACGGAACCCGCGACACGGCGAATTCACGCGAATGCCCCACCCCGAGACGCTCCACTCCCCCGTCGGGAGCAACCGCGCCGGACACGAACGCGCGGCCCGCAACGAACTCAGCGGGCCGCGCGCGGGACGAATCGGTCTCAGCCGCCGTTCGCCGACAGGACCGACAGGTCCTCCAGGATGTGCGACAGGGCACCGTCGCGCTTGCTCTGGGTGGAGTTGTCGGAGCACTGCTGCGTCAGGTCGTCCGACAGGATCGGGACATCCTGGATCGGGACGAGGTTGACGGCGGCGACGTTGATGTCGTCGAGGGCCGCACAGGGCTTGTTGAGCGAGCCGTCGACCAGCGAGAGCTGGGGGCTCATGTCGCCCTTGGTGGACGAGTTGCCGAACGCCGACGAACTTCCGTTGCCGTTGGACACGGTGGGTCCCGAGTCGTCACCCGTGGCAAGAGCCTGGGGAGCGGCCGCAACCGACATACCGATGACAGAAGCGGCGGCCGCCGCAGCGACCATTGCCTTCTTGAGCACTTCGCGTTCCTTTCGTCGTAGCGACGCACTGTCCTACGGCGAGATCAACCCTGCTCAGGGGTTTTGGTTGCGGGGGTTCACCCGGTTGGCCGCAAAGCCGCGGAATCGGTCCGGGACGGACCGCTCGCCGCCCGTGGACATGAGCCAACCGGGTGAACGGGAGAAACCGGTTCGCCTGTTCGGAGTTGACCAGGAGGCTCCGGTGGACGGGGTTTCCGCAGAAAGGACAGACCAGTGTTCAAGAAGGTTCTTGCCACTACGGCAATCGCCGCTTCCGTCATGGGAGTCTCCGCCGCCGCCGCTCCGCAGGCTCTGGCGATCGGCGACGACAGCGGCCCCACGCTGGCGAACGGCAACGGCGCGATGCAGAGCTACGGCAACTCCGCCACGTACGGCAGCATGAGCCCGCAGATGGCGCTCATCCAGGGCTCGTTCAACAAGCCGTGCATCGCCGTGAACGACATTCCCGTCGCCGTCGTCAACCTCGTCCCGGTCCAGAACATCCCGATCCTGTCGGACGACCTGACGCAGCAGTGCGCCGAGAACTCCACCCAGACCAAGCGCGACGGTGCGCTGGCCCACCTCCTGGAGGACGTGTCGGTCCTGTCCGCGAACAGCGAGGACTGACGCCGACGCGTGGAAGGGGCGGGCACCGGTACCGGTGCCCGCCCCTTCCACGTGCCGGTCCGGCTACCGGCCGCCGTCCCGGCGGGCCAGGTCGATCGTGTCGGCGAGGCGGCCGACCTCCGGGTCCTCGGTCCGCTTCGCCAGGGTGCGGGCCGTCCTGCCGAGTTCGGTGAGGGACGGGGCGTCGGGCAGGGTGCCGAAGCGGTCGTCGCCGGAGCGCAGGGCGTCGGCGAAGTAGGCGGCGGTGGCGGCGACCTGGAAACGGGCGGGGGCGCTCGGCAGGTCCGCGTGCAGGGCGTCCGTCTCCACCTGGCCCGAGGACTCGTGCGGGGTGCGGGTGGCGGGGTCGAGCCAGCGGACGGTGGCCGTGGCGAGGTGGCCCTCGGCGCCGGGCCGGGTGCGGACGGCGTACAGCGCGGTGACCGTGTGGCCGGGGCCGACCTCGCCGCCGTCGACGCTGTCGTCGCGGAAGTCGTCGTCGGCGACCCGGCGGTTGTCGTAGCCGACGAGGCGGAACTCCTCGACCGTGCGCGGGTCGAAGGCGACCTGGGCCTTGGCGTCGCGGGCGGTCAGGTCGACGTGGAGCGGGAGTTCCTCGCAGAAGACCTTCTCGGCGTCGGCGTCGTCCGAGACGTAGGTGGTGTGGCCGTCGCCCCGGTCGGCGAGGCGTTCCATCAGGGCGTCGCCGTAGTCGCTGCCGACGCCGACGCCGAAGAGGGTGATGCCGTGGTCTCGGCGGGCGCCCGCGACGCGTTCCAGGATGGTGTCGGCGTCGGTGTCGCCGGTGTTGGCGAGGGCGTCGGAGACGAGGACGACACGGTTGGTGGCGCCCTTGCGCAGTCCTTCGACGGCGGTGGCGTAGCCGGTCTCGACGCCGGCTCCGAGGTTGGTGGAGTCGGTCGGCTCCAGGCTGTCGACGGCGTCGTGGACACGGCCGCGGCGGTCGCCGAGGCGGGTCATCGGCAGCACGGTCTCGGCCTCGCCGCTGAAGGTGACGAGGGCGACGGAGTCGTCGTCGCGCAGCCGGTCGGTCATCGTGCCGAGGGACTCCTTGGCGAGGTCGAGGCGTCCGGGTTCGGCCATCGAGCCGGAGATGTCGATCACGAAGGTGAGGGCGGCGGGCGGGCGGTCGCCGGTGGCGGTCGTGGCGCGGGTGGCGAGGCCGACGCGCAGGAGGGACCAGTCCTCGCCGGTGCGGGCGCCGTCGACGGTGACCGAGAAGCCGTTGCCGTTCGGGCGTGGGTAGTCCTGCCGGAAGTTGTTGACGAACTCCTCGGGGCGGATCGTCGACGGGTCGGGGCTGTCGCCGTCGGCGAGGGCGCGGCGGGCGTAGCCGTAGGAGGCGGTGTCGACGTCCAGGGCGAAGGTCGAGAGGTGGTCCCGGGCGGGTTCCCGCTCCTGGTCCCGGGGCGCGGTGTCGGCGTCGGCGGGGGCGGGGTGGCCCCCGCCGCGCTTGGCGCTGTCGGCGCTGCCGTGCGGGCCGCTCGCGCTGCAGCCGGTGAGCAGCACCAGTGCGGCGGCCGTGCCGGCGAGCAGTCCCCGGATGCGGTGGGTCGTCTCCATCTGCGGTTCCCCCTGCGGTCGTTGGCGTCGGCTTCTGCGACTGTGACGCCACCGGGGGCCCGAACGTGCGGCACGGGGTGTTGCGGATGGGTCTCGAAGAGGGCACGACGGGCGGCCGTCGAGACCGGTGGGTGATCTTCCGGATGCCCCGGACGTCTACGAGACGATGTCCTTGCGGGCGAAGCCGCGGAAGGCCAGGGCGAACAGGACGAGCGCGTACGTCACCGAGACGACGGTGCCCTGGATCATGCCCGCGTACTCGGGGGTGGGCTGGATGGCGTCGGCCCACGCGAACTGCCAGTGCGCGGGCAGGAAGTCGCGCCAGTCGCCGAGGGCGGTGACGGCGTCCAGGACGTTGCCGACGATGGTCAGGCCGACCGCGCCGCCGACCGCGCCGAGCGGGGCGTCGGTCCTCGTCGACAGCCAGAACGCGAGCCCGGCGGTGACCAGCTGGGACACGAAGACGTATCCGACGATCACCACGAGCCGCTGGGCGGCGGTGCCCGCGTCGAGGGCGCCGCCGGTGGGGATCGCCAGGGGGCCCCAGCCGTAGGCGGCGGTGCCGACGGCGAGGGCGACCAGCGGCAGCAGGACCATCGCGGCCAGGCTCAGGCCGAGTCCGACGACGAGCTTGGACCACAGCAGGCGGGCGCGCGGGACGGGGGCGGCGAGGAGGTAGCGCAGGGAGGACCAGCCGGCCTCCGAGGCCACGGTGTCGCCGCAGAACAGGGCCACGGGAATGACCAGCAGGAAGCCCGCGGAGACGAACAGGTTGACCGCGGCGAAGTTGGCGCCGGACGCGGTGGCCGTGTCCATCAGGTTGATCCGGTCGCCGCCCTCGCCGCCGCCCGGTTCGCCGCCGATCGCGAAGGCGACGGCGAGGACGAACGGCAGAGCGGCGAGGACGGCGCCCATGACCAGGGTGCGGCGGCGCTTGAGCTGGCGGGCCAGTTCGACGCGCAACGGCAGGGTGCGCGCGGCGTGGTAGCCGGAGGCGGGGGCGGTGGCGGTGGTGACGGGCGCGGTGGGTCCGGTGTGCCGGTCCGGCTCGGTCGTCGTGCTCATGCGGAGCCTCCGATCAGGGTGAGGAAGGCGTCTTCCAGGCGGCGGTGCGGGCCGACCGACCGGACGGGCACGTCGAGCCGCACCAGTTCGGCGACCAGGCGCTGGGCGCTGCCGTCGGTGTCGAGGCGGACGAGGAGTCCGTCGTCGGTGCGGACGGCCGAGGCGACGCCGGGCAGCGCGGCCACCTTCTCCGCGACCGGTTCCTCCACCGGGTGGGCGGTGCCGACGAGGAGGGTGTCGCCGGAGCCGACGATCACGCCGACCGGGCCCGCCTGGACGAGCCGGCCGCGGTCCATGACCACGAGGTGGGTGCAGGTCTGTTCGACCTCCGCCAGCAGGTGGCTGGAGACGATCACCGTGCGGCCCGCGGCGGCGTACCGGATCATCACCTCGCGCATCTCGCGGATCTGGGGCGGGTCCAGGCCGTTGGTCGGTTCGTCGAGGATGAGCAGGTCGGGCAGGCCGAGCATGGCCTGGGCGATGGCCAGGCGCTGGCGCATGCCCTGCGAGTAGGTGCGCACGGCGCGGGCCAGGGCGTCGCCGAGGCCGGCGATCTCCAGGGCCTCGTCCAGGTGGGCGTCCTCGGCCGGGCGGCCGGTGGCCTGCCAGTACAGCTCCAGGTTCTGCCGGCCGGACAGGTGGGGGAGGAAGCCGGCACCCTCGACGAAGGCGCCGACGCGGGAGAGGACGGGGGCGCCGGGGCGGATGGCGTGGCCGAAGACGCGGATCTCGCCGCCGTCCGGCTTGATGAGGCCCATCAGCATGCGCAGGGTGGTCGTCTTGCCGGCGCCGTTGGGGCCGAGCAGGCCGAGGACCTGGCCCTTCTCGACGCGGAAGGAGAGGTCGCGGACGCTGTAGCGGTCACCGCCCGCGTACTTCTTGCTCAGGTCGGTGATCTGGAGCGGGACCTCGGCCAGCTCCGGGTCGGGGGCCGGGGTCGCGGTGCGGCGGCGGCCCGTGAGCAGCAGGGCCAGGGCGAGGCCCGCGCCCGCGAGGGGCAGCCACCACACCCAGGACGGCAGCGGGGCGGCCGCGGTGCTCACGCCGGCGGCGGTGGGCACCTTCAGGTCGCCCTTCAGGGAGACGGTGTACGTCGCCGGGGCGGCCGGGGAGGCGTAGCCGAGGTCGGTGGAGGCCAGGACCAGGCGCAGGCGGTGGCCCTTGTCGACCTCGTGGTCGACGGCCGGGAGGGTGAGCGTCACGTCCTTGCCGGCCTTGGCGCCCTCGACGCGGATCGGGGCGACCAGCTGGGAGGGCAGCACCTGCTGCCGGCCGTCCGGGCCGACGTCGTAGACCTTGCCGAACAGGACGGCGTCCTCGCTGGTCGACCTGACGTGGACGGTGGCCGTCGGGGAGCCGGTGACGCGCAGGTCCGCGGTGAGGGGGGCGGAGGTGAAGGCGGCGAACTGGCCGGGGAAGTCGAGGGAGACGCCGACGCCGAGGGAGGACAGCTGGGAGAGGCCGCCGCCGCCGAGTCCCGGCAGGGCGGAGACGGCGGGCGGACTGGCACCGGGCGGGTTGGCGAAGGACTGCTCGCGGCCGGTGAGGGCGATCGGGCGGGCGCCGCCGGTGAGGCCGGGGTAGGTGTCGCCGCTCGCGCCGCGCAGGAGGGCGGCGCCGTCGGTGGAGTCGACGCCTCCGGTGCGGGTGATCCGGAAGGCGGGACCGGTGCCGGCGCCCTCGTCGTCCTTGAGGTGACGGTCGAACCAGGAGGTGACGCGGGCCTGGACGCGGCTCGCCTCCAGATCGCCGCCGTCGTGGCCGCCCGCGATCCAGTCGACGTCGACGGGGGCGCCGTTCGCGCGGATCGCCCTGGCGGCCGCGTCGGACTGGGCGAGGGTGAAGAGGGAGTCGGTCTGTCCCTGGAGCAGCAGGGTGGGCGCCTCGATGCGGTCGCCGACGGCGGACGGGGAGCGCTCCTCGAGGAGTGCGCGGGCGGCGGCGTCGGGGGTGCCGGACTCGGCGACCCGCTCGTACATCGCGCACAGCGCGGGCTCGAACTCGGCGCAGCCGCCGCCGCTGTTGAAGAAGACGCCGGTCCACAGCTTCTTGAACACGCCGCCGGGGAACAGGGCGTCGGCGAGGTTCCAGTAGGTGATCGCGGGGGCGATGGCGTCGACGCGGTCGTCGTGTCCGGCGGCCAGCAGGGCGATCGCGCCGCCGTAGGAGGCGCCGGCCAGGCCCACGCGCGGGTCGCCGGCCTTGTCGAGCCGGACCTGGGGCTGCTTCGCCACCCAGTCGATCAGCCGGGAGACGTCGGCGACCTCGCCCTCGGGGTCGTTCAGTCCGATCTTCCCGGTGGACCTGCCGAAGCCGCGTGCGGACCAGGTCAGTACCGCGTAGCCGTCGGCGGCCAGGTCCTCCGCCTGCTCGCGGACGTCCTCCTTGCTGCCGCCGAAGCCGTGTCCGAGCAGGACGGCGGGGCGGCGGCCGGAGCCGCCGGAGGTGAACCAGGAGGTGTCCAGGCGCACGCCGTTCACGGCCATGACCCGGTCGGCGCGGTGCACGGGGGGCGTGTCGTCCGAGGCCACGGCCGTCCAGGTGCCGCCGGCGGCGAGCACGGCGACGGCGGCCGCGGCGGCGATGATCCGCCGCGGCCGCCGCAGTCCGCGCAGTCGAAGATCCATGCGTCAACGGTACGGGGTGAAACTGTCGGGGAGTTGTCGACCGGAGACCGAACTCCCCGACCTCCCGTGGGTGTACGGCGGGGTGCCGGCGTACAGCAGGCGCGGTACGGGTCAGTCCCGCGCGTCGTCCGGGACCGACACCAGCCAGCGGGTGGTGGGACGGGGCCGGAGGTAGAACGCCCAGTAGAGGCTGGCCGCGACGGTGATGCCGCCGGTCCACAGCAGGTAGACGGTCTCCTGCTGGGTCAGGATGTAGGCCAGGACCGCGATCAGGAGGGCCGGGACGACCGGCCACAGGGGCATGCGCCAGGCGTGCGTGTGGCGGTGGTGGCCGCGGCGGGAGAGCAGTGCGGCGACCGCGACGAGCAGGTACATGCCGGTCACGGAGACGCCGGTGACGCCGTACAGGGTGTCCAGGTCGACGAAGCAGAGCAGGGCGCCGGGGACGCCGACGGCGAGGGTGGCCACCCACGGGGAGCCGAAGCGGCCGAGCTTGGCGAAGACGGTGTTGACCGGCTGCGGCCAGGCCTGGTCGCGGGCGGAGGCGAACAGGACGCGGGAGTTCTGGATGACCATGACGATGCCGGCGTTGACGATGGCGAGGGCCACGCAGAGGCTGACGAAGGTGCCGACGGCGGAGTTGGACCAGGCGGTCACCATGGCGCCGATGTCGCCGCCGGTCAGTTCGGTGAGGTCGGAGGCGCCGAGGGTGATGCCGACGACCGGGACGAGGATGATCACGGTGGAGATGGCGAGGGTGGCCAGCACCGTGCGGGCGACGTTGCGGCGCGGGTTCTCCAGTTCCTCGGAGAGGTAGACGGCGGTGGAGAAGCCCTGGGTGACGAAGAGGGCGATGGCGAGGCCGGAGACGATCAGCATGGCCGTCACGGTGTCGGCGTGGCCGTCCGCGCCCGCGACCTCCAGGGAGACCAGGCTGCCGGCGCCGCGCTCGCTGTGCGCGAAGCCCAGCACCGCGACGACGGCCGCCGCGATGACCTCCAGGACCAGGAAGACGCCGGTGATCCAGGCGTTGGCGCGCAGGTCGAGCAGGCCCGCGAGGGTGGCGAGCAGCATCACGGCGGCGCCGGCCAGCGACGGGTCGAGGTGGACGACGGGGGCCAGGTAGTCGGCCGTGCCCATGGCGATCACCGGCGGGACGATCATCACGACCAGGAGGGAGAGGACGAACACCAGCCAGCCCGCGAGCCGCCCGGCCATCGTGGAGACCATCGCGTACTCGCCGCCCGCGCTGGGGATGAGGGTGCCCAGTTCCGAGTAGCAGAACGCCACCGCGACGCAGAGGAGGGAGCCGATCGCGATCGTGAGGGCGGTCGCGGTGCCGAGCGAGCCGAACAGGTCGGGCACGACGACGAACAGGGTGGAGGCGGGGGTCACGCAGGACAGGGTCAGCAGGGTGCCGCCGACCACTCCGATGGAACGCTTGAGCTTCTGGGGGCCGTCCTGGGCGTCGGGGACGGCGGTCCCGTCGGCGGGGGCCTGGGCGGGGCGGAGCGTGTCGGTCATGGAGTTCCGATCGACTGGTGCGGCGAGGTTCGGTCGGGAGCGCTATCGCCTCCGGCGGCTGGGGTGGTACTCGTTGTGGCCGCTCCCGGCGCTGCATGGAACCTCGACGAAAACCACTGCGTCAATAGGTGTTCATCTACGGAATCCGTTGACCATGGGTGAGTTGATGGAGGTATTCCGCAGCGACAGGCAAGCCCCGAAGGGGTGGTGGGGCGTACGGGAACCGTAGGGGAGGGGGTGAAAAAACGTGCCGCCGTCCGCTATCCGGACGTGTCGGTGGGGGCCGCCAGGGTCTTTCGTTTGGATCAGGCCGGATCAGGGAGCGGGGCCTGGTGCCGTTCATCGCAAGGCGGAGGAGGGCGCCATGGCGGAGCCCTGGCAACCGACGACAACGCGGCGAGGGACGGTGCCAGGCCCCGCGAGCCCGGCATGATCCAAACGAGAGGCCCTAGAGTCTGGGACACAGACGGTTCACAGCAACGGGGTGGGGACGAATGAAGGTCAAGTACACCGCTGCCTGGGTGGGGTTCACGGCGGCGGCACTGATGGCGGCCACCGGGTGCAGCTCCGACCCGGTCAGGGACACCGCGCGCAAGGCCGCCGAGGTGGCCGACAGCTCCGAGCAGATCATGGCGGCGCTCACGCGCGCGACGGACCGGACCGAGCAGCTCGGCTCGGCCGAGGTGCGGATGACCACCGACATGGGCACCGGCGCCCCGGTCACCATGGAGGGCACCTACTCCTGGGGCGACGGGTACGCGTTCGACGTCGAGATGGACACCGCCGCCGCGCAGATGCAGCAGCTCCAGGACGCTCCGACGACGCGCATGCTGTTCGTGGACGGGGCGTACTACTACGACGTCGACCCGCAGACCACCGGCCCCCTGGAGGGCAAGGAGTGGATGAAGGTCGACAGCTCGGCCGTGTTCGGCGAGCAGGGCGCGCAGGCCCTCAGCGGCAGCAACGGCAGCCCGTCGGCGTCCATGAAGGGCCTGAAGTACGCCGACGACGTCGAGGACCTCGGTCCGGAGACGGTGAACGGGAAGGCCACGACCCACTACCGGGCCGTCGTCGGCCAGGAGCAGATGGGCAAGTTCAAGGACGCCTTCGGAACCCTCACGGGCTCGGGTGCCACCTCCCTCACGATGGAGGTCTGGGTGGGTGCGAAGGACCTTCCGGTCCGCATGATCCAGGAGTTCGGCACCATCAAGGTCACCATGGACTTCGACAAGTTCGGCGAGACGGCCGCGGTGAAGGCCCCGCCGGCCGCGCAGACCGGCGACCTCACCGAGGCTCTCAAGGAGAGCGGCGCGGCGCAGTGACACGGCGGTGCCCCGCCCCGCGAGGGGACGGGGCACCGTGCCGCCGGGTCAGTGGTTGCGCGGGAAGCCCAGGTCGACGCCCGACGGGGCGTCGGCCGGGTCCGGCCAGCGGGTGGTGACGACCTTGCCGCGGGTGTAGAAGTGCGTGCCGTCGTTGCCGTAGATGTGGTGGTCGCCGAAGAGGGAGTCCTTCCAGCCGCCGAAGCTGTGGTAGCCGACGGGGACCGGGATCGGGACGTTCACGCCGACCATGCCGGCCTCGATCTCCAGCTGGAAGCGGCGGGCGGCGCCGCCGTCGCGGGTGAAGATCGCGGTGCCGTTGCCGAAGGGCGACGCGTTGATCAGCGCCACACCCTCGTCGTAGGTGTCCACGCGCAGGACGCACAGGACGGGGCCGAAGATCTCGTCCTGGTAGGCCTTCGCGGTGGTCGGCACCCTGTCGAGCAGCGAGATGCCGATCCAGTGGCCGTCCTCGAAGCCCTCGACGGTGTGGCCGGTGCCGTCCAGGACGACCTCGGCCCCCTCGGCGGCCGCGCCCTCGACGTACGACGCCACCTTGTCGCGGTGGGCCTTGGTGATGAGCGGGCCCATCTCGGAGGACGGGTCGTTGCCGGGACCGATCCTGATCTTCTCGGCGCGCTCGCGGATCTTCGCCACCAGCTCGTCGCCGACCGCGCCGACCGCGACCACGGCCGAGATGGCCATGCAGCGCTCGCCGGCCGAGCCGTAGGCCGCGCTGACCGCCGCGTCCGCCGCCGCGTCCAGGTCCGCGTCCGGGAGGACCAGCATGTGGTTCTTGGCGCCGCCCAGGGCCTGGACGCGCTTGTGGTTGGCCGAGGCCGTGGTGTGGATGTACCGGGCGATCGGGGTCGAGCCGACGAAGGAGACGGCCTTGACGTCCGGGTGCTCCAGGAGCCGGTCGACGGCGACCTTGTCACCGTGGACGACGTTGAAGACGCCGTCCGGCAGGCCGGCCTCCGCGAGCAGCTCGGCGAGCTTCAGGGACGCCGACGGGTCCTTCTCGCTCGGCTTCAGCACGAAGGTGTTGCCGCACGCGATGGCGATCGGGAACATCCACATCGGCACCATGGCCGGGAAGTTGAACGGCGTGATGCCGGCGACGACGCCCAGCGGCTGCCGGATCGACGACACGTCGACGCGGCTGGCGACCTGCGTGGACAGCTCGCCCTTCAGCTGGACGCTGATGCCGCAGGCCAGGTCGACGATCTCCAGGCCGCGGGCGACCTCGCCGAGCGCGTCGGAGTGCACCTTGCCGTGCTCGGCGGTGATCAGCTCGGCGATCGCGTCGCGGTTGGCGTCGAGCAGGGCGCGGAAGCGGAAGAGGATCTCCGTCCGCCTGGCCAGCGAGGACTGTCCCCAGGTGACGTAGGCGTCCTTGGCGGCGGCCACGGCGGCGTCGACCTCGTCGACGGTCGCGAACGCGACCTTGGTGGTGACCGCGCCGGTCGCCGGGTCGGTGACCGGCCCGTACGTACCCGACGCGCCTTCGACGGACTTGCCGCCGATCCAGTGGTTGACGATCTTCGTCATGACCGAGTACTCCTTCACAGATGGCGGCGTCGGGTCGAGACGTGCCGTTCGTACAGCTCACGGGCCTTCACCGCGGACGCTCGGGTCGCGGTCTCGGCCACGGGTACATCCCACCAGGCCTGCGCCGGAGGCGCGCCCGACACAGTGTCTGCCGTTCGGGTCTCGACGTAGACACAAGTGGGAGTGTCGGCGGCGCGCGCCTCGGCGAGGGCCTCGCGCAGGTCGTGGACGGTCCTCGCGCGCAGGACGCGCATGCCGAGGCTGGCCACGTTGGCGGCGAGGTCGACGGGGAGCGGGGCGCCGGTGAACGTCCCGTCGTCGGCCCGGTAGCGGTAGGCGGTGCCGTAGCGCTCGCCGCCGGTCTCCTCGGACAGACCGCCGATGGAGGCGTAGCCGTGGTTCTGCACGAGCAGGATCTTGATCGCGATCCCCTCCTGCACGGCCGTGACGATCTCCGTCGGCATCATCAGGTAGGTGCCGTCGCCGACCAGCGCCCACACCGGCCGGTCGGGCGCGGCGAGCTTCACGCCGATCGCGGCCGGGATCTCGTAGCCCATGCAGGAGTAGCCGTACTCCAGGTGGTACTGGTCGCGCGAGCGGGTCCGCCACAGCTTGTGCAGGTCGCCGGGGAGCGAGCCGGCCGCGTTGATGATCACGTCCGACTCGTCGACGATCGCGTCCAGCGCGCCGAGCACCTGCGGCTGCGTCGGGCGTACGTCGGGCTCCTCGGCCTCGTAGCAGGCGTCGACGCGCTGTTCCCAGCGCTCCTTGTCCTCGGCGTACTCGGCGAGGTAGGCGTCCGCGACGCGGTGGCCGTGCATGCCGAGGGCCTCGGTCAGCTCCTGGAGGCCGCTGCGGGCGTCCGCGACGAGCGGCATCCCGGCGAGCTTGTGGCCGTCGTAGGGCGCGATGTTCAGGTTGAGGAAGCGGACGCCGGGGTGGCCGAAGAGGGTGCTCGAGGCCGTGGTGAAGTCGGTCCAGCGGGTGCCGACGCCGATCACCAGGTCGGCGGTGCGGGCCAGTTCGTCCGCCGTCGCGGTGCCGGTGTGGCCGACGCCGCCGACGTCCTGGGGGTGGTCGTGGCGCAGCGAGCCCTTGCCGGCCTGGGTGGAGGCGACCGGGATGCCGGTGGCGGCAGCGAACTCGGCGAGGGCCTCCTCGGCGCGGCTGTGGTGGACGCCGCCGCCCGCGACGAGCAGGGGGCGCTTCGCCGCACGGACGGCGGTCACCGCCTCGGCGAGTTCGGTGGGGTCGGCGCCCGGACGCCGTACGGTCCAGGTGCGCTCGGCGAAGAACTCGTCGGGCCAGTCGTGGGCCTCGGCCTGGACGTCCTGGGGCAGCGCGAGGGTGACCGCGCCCGTCTCCACCGGGTCCGTCAGCACCCGCATCGCCTGGAGGGCGGCCGGGATCAGGGCCTCGGGGCGGGTGACGCGGTCGAAGTACCTCGACACCGGGCGCAGCGCGTCGTTGACCGACACGTCGCCCGCGTAGGGGACTTCGAGCTGCTGGAGGACGGGGTCGGCGACCCGGGTCGCGAAGGTGTCGCCGGGCAGGAGGAGGACCGGGAGGTGGTTGACGGTCGCCAGGGCGGCTCCGGTGACCAGGTTGGTCGCGCCGGGGCCGATGGAGGTGGTCACCGCGTGCGTGGAGAGGCGGTTGGACTGGCGGGCGTAGCCGACGGCCGCGTGCACCATGGACTGCTCGTTGCGGCCCTGGTGGTAGGGCATCTCGTCGGCGTACTCGACGAGCGCCTGGCCGAGACCGGCGACGTTGCCGTGGCCGAAGATGCCCCAGGTAGCGCCGATCAGCCGCCGCCGCACGCCGTCGCGCTCGGTGTACTGGGCGGCGAGGAAGCGCACCAGCGCCTGGGCCACGGTGAGCCTGGTGGTCATCGGTAACCCCCTGTGGTCGCGGTGTGGGCCGGGTGGAAGCAGATCCGCCACTCGCGGGTCTCGCCGGGTCCGGCCATGACGTTGAGGTAGTACATGGCGTGGCCGGGCTGGGCGATCGACGGGCCGTGCCAGCCGTCGGGGACCAGGACGGCGTCGCCGGAGCGGACCTCGGCGAGGACGTCGGAGCCGCCCTCGCGCGAGGGGGACACGCGCTGGTAGCCGAAGCCGTCGGGGCCGTCGATCTCGAAGTAGTAGATCTCCTCCAGCTCCGACTCCTCGCCCGGCCGGTGCTCGTCGTGCTTGTGCGGCGGGTACGAGGACCAGTTGCCGCCGGGGGTGACGACCTCGACGGCGATCAGCTTGTCGCAGTCGAAGGCGTCGGCGGAGGCGAAGTTGCGCACCAGGCGGGCGCAGTCGCCACTGCCGCGTTCCTCGACGGGGACCTCCGGCGCGGGGCCGTAGCGGGCGGGGAGTTGGCGCTCGCACTTCGCTCCTGCCAGGGCGAAGCGGCCTCCCGCGCCGGAGGCGATCTGGACCCGGGCGTCGCGGGGAACGTACGCGAAGTCGGTGACCGACGCGAACACGCTTTCCCTGCCCAGGAGTTGGAACTCTTCGTCGGCTGTGCGCACGGTACATCCGCCGTCCAGCGGAAGCACGATCCACTCGCTGTCACCGGTGGTGAAGTCATGGGTGCCGCCCGGCGGCAGCTCGACGATCCGCAGACTGCTGTGCGTCCAGCCGGCCCGCTCGGGGCCGATGTCGAGCACGTGCCGCGGGTCGGCGGTGCTGCCGTGCGGAATGTACAACCGGTCGTTCATGCGGCCCTCACGCTCCTTGCCACCCTCACGTTCCCCGCCACCCTCACGTTCCCCGCGACGCTCGCGGTCGACGCGGCCCTCACAGCAGTCCTACGGCGGTGTCCACGGCGGCGGCCACATCGCCGTCCGCCGGGTACAGCAGCGAACGGCCGACCACCAGGCCGCGGACGGTGGGGAGCCGCAGCGCGCCGCGCCACTTCTCGTACGCGCCGTCCTGGTCGTCGCCCACCTCGCCGCCCAGCAGGACGGCGGGGAGCGTGGAGGTCGCCATGACCTCGGCCATGTCGTCGGGGTCGTCGGTGACCGGGACCTTCAGCCAGGTGTAGGCGGAGGTGCCGCCCAGGCCGGAGGCGATGGCGATCGACCTGGTGACGGCCTCGGCGGAGAGGTCGTTGGCCAGCTTTCCGTCCGGGGCGCGCCGGCTGATGAACGGCTCGACGAAGAGGGGCAGCCGGCGGGCCGCCATGTCGTCGATCGCGCGGGCGGTGGACTCCAGGGTGGTGAGCGAGCCCGGGTCGTCGTAGTCGATGCGCAGGAGCAGCTTGCCCGCGTCGAATCCGAGCCGCTCGATGTCCTCGGCGCGGTGGCCGGTGAAGCGGTCGTCGAGTTCGAAGCGGGCGCCCTGGAGGCCGCCGCGGTTCATCGAGCCCATGACGACCTTGCCGTCGAGGGCGCCGAGAAGGAGCAGGTCGTCGAGGATGTCGGCGGTCGCGAGGACGCCGTCCACGCCGGGTCTGCCGAGCGCCAGGCAGAGGCGTTCCAGCAGGTCGGCGCGGTTGGCCATGGCCAGCTTGCGGCCGCCGACGCCGAGGGCGCCGCGGGCCGGGTGGTCGGCGGCGACGATCATCAGCCGGCCGGTCGTGTCGACGAGCGGGCGGCGGGTGCGGCGGGCGGCGGCCTCGGCGACCGCCTCGGGGCGGTGGGTGCGCAGGCGGACCAGTTCGGAGACGTCGACGGTCGTGGGAGCGGGGGTGGGGGCGGGGACGGTCGCGGCCGTGGCTGCCGGGCCGGTGTCCGGCGGCGGGGTCGCCGCCCCGCGGCCCGCCCTCACAGCACCGCTCCGGCGGTGAGCGCTTCCTCGATCTCGGCGGGCGTCGGCATGGCGGAGGAGCACTCCAGGCGGGAGGCGACGATGGCGCCGGCGGCGTTGGCGTGGCGCATGGTCTTCTCCAGGTCCCAGCCCGCGAGCAGGCCGTGGCAGAGGGAGCCCCCGAAGGCGTCGCCGGCCCCGAGGCCGTTGAGGACGTGCACGGGGAGCGGCGGGACCTCGGCACGCTCGCCCGCGCCGCTGACGGCCAGGACGCCCTTGGGACCCTGCTTGACGACGGCGAGTTCGACCCCGGCGTCGAGGAGGGCGCGGGCGGCGTCGTGCGGGTCGCGCACCCCGGTGGCGACCTCCACCTCGTCCAGGTTGCCCACGGCGACGGTGGTGTGCTTCAGGGCCTCGGCGTAGAAGGGGCGGGCCGCGTCCGGGTCGGACCAGAACATGGACCGCCAGTCGAGGTCGAAGACGGTGGTGCCGGCCTTGGCGCGGTGGGCGAGGGCGGCCAGCGTCGCCGTACGGCTGGGCTCCTCGCTCAGGCCGGTGCCGGTGACCCAGAAGACGCGAGCCTCGCGGACGGCGTCGAGGTCGAGGTCGTGGGCGTCGATCTCCAGGTCGGGCGCCTTGGGCAGGCGGTAGAAGTAGAGCGGGAAGTCGTCCGGGGGGAAGACCTCGCAGAAGGTGACGGGGGTCGGCAGGCCGGGGACCGGGGTCACCCAGCGGTCGTCGACGCCGAAGTCGCGCAGGGCCTCGTGGAGGTAGGTGCCGAAGGGGTCGTCGCCGGTGCGGGTGATCACCGCGGTGGTCCGGCCGAGGCGGGCGGCGGCGACCGCGACGTTGGTGGCGGAGCCGCCCAGGAACTTCCCGAAGGACGTGACCTGCGGCAGCGGCACGCCCGTCTGCAACGGGTAGAGGTCCACTCCGATCCGCCCCATGGTGATCAGGTCGTAGGCCATCGAGTTCCCTTCGTATCGGCTCTCCACGGCTTTCTAGTCCCGCACGACGGACCCTGTCAATGTTTTGTCCAGACATTCGGACCAGCTCTTGACACCCCTGTGGCCAGACCGCACGCTGACGGCCATGACGTCGTTGTCACCTCAGCCCTCACTTTCCCGCATCCGGGTCGGTTCGGCCCCCGACAGCTGGGGCGTCTGGTTCCCGGACGATCCGCGGCAGGTGCCCTGGCAGCGCTTCCTCGACGAGGTCGCGCTCTCCGGCTACGAGTGGATCGAACTCGGCCCCTACGGCTACCTGCCGACCGATCCCGCCGTCCTCACCGAGGAGACCGCCAGGCGCGGCCTGAAGGTGTCGGCCGGCACGGTGTTCACGGGGCTGCACCACGGCGAGGCCGTGTGGGAGAAGACCTGGGCGCACGTCGCCGACAACGCGGTGCTCGCGCAGGCCATGGGGGCCCGGCACCTGGTGGTCATCCCCTCCTTCTGGCGGGACGACAAGACCGGCGAGGTGCTGGAGCCGGACACGCTCACGCCCGAACAGTGGCGCAACCTCACCTCGCTGACCGAGCGGCTCGGCAAGCACGTGCGGGAGCGGTACGGGCTGCAGATCGTGGTCCACCCGCACGCCGACACCCACATCGACAGCGAGGAGAACGTCGTCCGGTTCCTGGACGGCACCGACCCGGACCTGGTGTCCCTGTGCCTCGACACCGGGCACTACGCCTACTGCGGCGGCGACAGCGTCAAGCTGATCGAGACCTACGGGGAGCGGATCGGGTACCTGCACCTCAAGCAGGTCGACCCCGAGATCCTCGCGCAGGTGCGGGCGCAGGAGGTGCCCTTCGGGCCGGCCGTCGCGCGCGGGGTGATGTGCGAGCCGCCCTCGGGGGTGCCGGCCCTGGGGCCCGTGCTGGAGGCCGCGCAGAAGCTGGACGTCGACCTGTTCGCGATCGTGGAGCAGGACATGTACCCGTGCGAGCCGGACGCGCCGCTGCCCATCGCCCGGCGGACCCGGGCGTTCCTGCGGTCCTGCGGGGCGTAGGCGGCCGCGGACGGAGCAAGAGCGGAACGGGGCGGAGGCGGCCGGGCGCGGCCCTCCCGCCCCTCGCACCTCTTGGGTTCTTTTGTGACACTCACGTCACGAAAGTCCGCCTCCCGTCACCGATGTCGCGGCTACGTTCACGCCACGTCGCACGCTGTCGACAGCCGCTTCCCCTCTGTCACCGTGCGTCGTTGAGCGGGCACAGGCCTGGTGATCGCCAGCGCAGCGCCGGGCTCCCCCCGGCGGCCTCCCGGCCGCCGCCCGCACGCGCACGGAGGTGCGTCTCATGACCGACCGAAGGCTCTGGTCCTACAAGGAGATCGCGGCACACATCAAGGTGCAGACGGACACCGTGCGGTCCTACCGCAAGCACGGACTGCTTCCCCCGCCCGACCACGTGGAGGGCGGCAAGCCCTACTGGTACGCCGACACCGTCCGCACCTGGGTCGCCGCACGGCCCGGAAACCGGGGCCGCCGGGGCTGACCGTCCCGACGGGAAACCGAACCGTGCGGGACCGACCGCCCGCCCGGAGGACCGTTCCGCGGGGACCGACCGCCCCACCGGAAAACCGTTCCGTGCCCCACCTCCGGGTGGGGCACAGTGCCGTGCATGGACCTCTCCGGCTTCTCGGGCTTCTCCGGCTTCTCCTTCAAACCGCGGCTCACCGGCGAGACGACCGTGCTGCGGCCGTTCACCGAGGCGGACGCCGAGACCATGTGGGAGATCATCAGGGACCCCGAGGTCGTCCGCTTCACCTTCCCGGCGAACGGCGAACTCACCCTGGAGCGGCTGCGCTCCTGGTACGCCACGCGCTCCGCGCAGCCCGACCGCCTCGACCTCGCCGTCACCGACCGGGCCACCGGCGAACTGGTCGGCGAAGTGGTCCTCCACGAGTACGACGCGCACACCCGCACCTGCACCTTCCGCACCCTGATCGGCCCCCGGGGCCGCGGCCGCGGACTGGGCACCGAGGCGACCCGCCTGATCGTCGGCCACGGCTTCGGGCACCTGGGCCTGCACCGCATCCAGCTGGAGCTGTACGGCGACAATGCCCGGGCCCGGCGCGTCTACGAGAAGGTCGGCTTCGTGGTGGAGGGCGTACGGCGGGAGGCCGCGCCGCGGGACGGGGGCTGGGTGGACGAGGTGCTGATGGCGCTCCTGGACCGGGAGTGGGCCGCCCTCACCGCCACGGCTCGATGACCGTGGCCCCGGCGGCCGGCGCCGCCCCCATCGCCGCCAACGCGTCCGGTACGGCGTCCAGGACGATCGTGGACGTCACCAGCAGGTCGGGCCGGAGTACGCCCGCCCGGACCAGCTCCAGCATCGGGGGGTAGGTGTGGGCGGCCATGCCGTGACTGCCGAGCAGTTCCAGCTCCAGGGCGATGGCGCGGGCCAGGGGGACGGGGGTCGTGCCGTCCGCCGAGGGCAGCAGGCCGACCTGGACGTGCCGGCCGCGGCGGCGCAGGCCGTTCACCGAGGCGGCACAGGTGGTGGGGGAACCGAGGGCGTCGAGGGAGAGGTGCGCCCCGCCGCCGGTCAGTTCCCGGACCGCCGCAGCGGTGTCCGGGGTGTCCCGCGCGTCCACGCACGCGGCGGCGCCGAACGTCCGCGCCAGGTCCAGGGCCTTCGGAGCGACGTCCACGGCGATGACCCGCGCTCCCGAGGCCGCCGCGATCATCACCGCGGACAGGCCCACCCCGCCGCAGCCGTGCACGGCCACCCACTCCCCCGCCGCGACCCGGCCCTGCTGCACGACCGCCCGGAACGCGGTGGCGAACCGGCAGCCGAGGCCGGCGGCGGTGGCGTAGGACAGGTCGCCGGGGATCGCGACCAGGTTCACGTCGGCGTGGTCCAGCGCCACGTACTGGGCGAAGGAGCCCCAGTGCGTGAAGCCGGGCTGGGTCTGGCGCTCGCAGACCTGGTGGTCGCCCGCCGCGCAGGACGGGCAGCTGCCGCAACCGCACACGAAGGGCACGGTCACCCGGTCGCCGCGGCTCCACCGGGTGACGCGGGCGCCGGCCTCCTCGACGACACCGGCGAGTTCGTGGCCCGGAACGTGCGGCAGGGTGATGTCCGGGTCGTGGCCCATCCAGCCGTGCCAGTCGCTGCGGCACAGGCCGGTGGCCTCGACGCGGACCACCACGCCGTGGTCGGCGGGCCGCGGGTCGGGCACCTCCCGGACCTCGGCCGGCTCCCCGTACCGCTCGAACACCACAGCCCGCATGCGCGGCTCCTTCCATCCGTCCCGGTCACCGCCGCCCGCCGCGCGGGGGCGATCACCGTGAACGCTAATGCCCGGTCCCGTCGATCGGGTGGCGGGGTGGCGACGGCGCCCGGTGAGCGGCCGAGCGGCTCCCGCCCGAACGGCCGGGTCGAGCGGTCGAGCGGTCGAGCGGTCGAGCGGTCGAGCGGTCGAGCCCAGGAAGGCAGGGTGGGTGGAGGCCGGTCTCACCGGGCCGGCCCTGCGGAAGCTGATCGCGCCGGGCCGGGTCCGCTTCTGCGGCTGCGCCGTGGTTCGAGCGGGAGCCTCTAGCCGCGCGCTCCCACCACGTCCGGCTCCAGGTCCGGCTCCGGGTCCGGCTCCCGGTCCCCGGCCGGGGCCGGCTCTCCCTCGCTGAGGCCGAACCGCTGGTGGAACCTGCGCAGCGGGGCCGGCGCCCACCAGGTGGCCCTGCCGGTGAGGCGCATGATGGCCGGCACCAGCAGGCTGCGGACGACCATCGCGTCCATCAGGACCGCGAGGGCGATGCCCAGCCCGAGCATCTTGGTGTTGGTGACCCGCGAGGTGCCGATCGCGACCATCACGACGGCCAGGATGACCGCCGCCGCCGTGATCAGACCGCCCGTGCGCTGCAGGCCCAGCCGGACCGCCCCCTCGTGGTCGCCGCTGCGGTCGTGCTCCTCCTTGATGCGGGAGAGCAGGAACACGCCGTAGTCCATGGAGAGGCCGAAGGCCACGCAGAACATCAGGACCGGCAGGGTCGTCTCGATGGAGCCGGTGCCGGTGAAGCCGAGCAGGCCGGAGAGGTGGCCGTCCTGGAAGACCCACACCACGGCACCGAACATCGCGGTCAGGCTGAGCGCGTTGAGCAGGACGGCCTGGACCGGTATCAGCACGCTGCCGGTCAGGAGGAACACCAGGAGCAGGGTGACCACGGTGATGAAGACCGCCGCCAGGGGAAGCCGGCCGCCTATCGCGTCCTTGGAGTCGACCAGCACGGCGGCGGCGCCGGTCACCTTGGTGTCGAAGGGGGCCCCGGTGGCGCGCAGGTCGCCCACCAGCCGCTGGGCGGCGTCGTCGACGGCCTCGCCCTCGGGCTGCACCGTGAAGTACGCCGAGTCGCCGTTCACCAGCGGACCGTCCACGCGCGCGACTTCCGGGAGAGCGGCGACGCGTTCCTTGTAGGCGGCGTACTCGGCCTGTGTGGCCCTGCCCTCGGCGAGGACCTCCAGGCCGCCGCCGGGGGTGCCGGGGAAGCCGTCCCTGAGGTGCTGCTGCACGACGTGGGACTCGGCGGAGGAGGGCAGCTGACGGTCGTCGGCGGTGCCGAACTTCACGCCCAGGAAGGGCAGTCCGAGCAGCACGAGGACGGCCGTCGTGCCCAGCGCGAAGAAGGGGGCGCGGCGCATGACGAGGATCGCCGCGCGCCCCCAGGCCGTGCCGGCGTCCGGGCCAGGGCCGGCGTCCTTCGCCCGCCCGCGCCGGAACAGGCGGCGCAGGTCGAGGGAGTCGACCCGGTGGCCGAGCAGGATCAGGGCCGCCGGGAGCAGGATCAGCGCGGCGGCCGCGGCGAGCAGGACGACCGCGATGCCGGCGTAGGCGAAGGAGCGCAGGAAGTACTGGGGGAAGACGAGCATCGCGGCCAGCGAGACCGCGACCGTGAGCGCGGAGAACAGCACGGTGCGGCCGGCCGTGCGCAGGGTGGTGCCGATGGCGGCCGTCGGGTCGGCGCCGCCGGAGAGTTCCTCGCGGAAGCGGCGGACGATGAACAGGGCGTAGTCGATGGCGAGGCCGAGGCCCAGGGCGGTCGTGAGGTTCATCGCGAAGACGGAGACGTCGGTGAACTCCGTGAGGCCGGCGAGGACCGCGTTGGTGCCGAGGATGGCGACGATGCCGATGCCGAGCGGCAGCAGGGCGGCGACCGCGCTGCCGAAGACCATCACCAGCAGCACGAGTGTGACCGGCAGGGCGATGATCTCGGCGCGGGTGAGATCCTCCTGGATGATCGTCTGCATCTCGTGCCGCACGGCCACGGCGCCGCCGATCCTGACCTCCAGCGGGCCCCGGGTGCCACGGTAGGAGGGGGCGATGCGGTCGAGGGTCTCGCCCATGGTCTTCTCGTCGCCCGTGATGCGGGCGGCGATCACCGCCTCGTGGCCGTCCTCCGCGCGCAGGGCGGGTGTCCTGGTCAGCCAGTAGGAGCCGACGCCCACGACGCCTTCCTCGGCCGACAGCCGCTCGGTGAGGCGGGTGGCCTCGGCGGCGACGGCCGGGGCGTCGACAAAGGCGCGGCCGGAGTCGACGAGCAGCAGCAGATTGGGCTGGGAGCCGGGGAACTCGCGCTCCAGGGCCTTGGTGGCGTAGGTGGACTCGGCGTCCGGGTCCTCCCAGCCGCCGCTGCCCAGTCTGTCGGCGACCCCGCTGCCCGCCAGCACCGCGAGCACGGTCAGCACCAGGGCGGCGAGCAGTGACAGCCCGGGCCGGGCTGTCACGAAGCGGGTCCAGCCCCCGACCCGCGGTGGGCGGTTGACTTCGGTCATCGTGCGGTGTCCCCTCAGCATGATTGGACGTGACCCGTGCCGACATGAGCAGGCAGCATGGGTCACCACTGCCATAGACTGACAAACACGAGACATCGCTCGCGTTTCACCGGAACCAGAATGTGAGCGGTCACTCGTGTTTGTCAATCGCGTTCGGATAGCTGGGGAAAACTCGTGCCCGACACCGCCGAGAACCAGGCGAAGGAACAGCCGGAGAACCGGGCGAAGGAACAGCCGCGCCGCCGACAGGCCCGCGGCGAGCGCCGGATCGCCCAACTCCTCGAGGCCGCCGCCTCGGTCTTCTGCACCACCGGCTACACGGCCGCGAGCACCAACGCCATCGCCCGCGAGGCCGGGGTCTCCCCCGGCACGCTCTACCAGTTCTTCCCGAACAAGGAAGCGATCGCCATCGAGCTGGGCGACCGGCTGATGCACGAGATGCGCGACGCCTACGGCGAGGCGCTCGCCCCGGTGGACCCCGCGACCCCCCTGGAGGAGGCAGTCGGCGCCGCCGTCGACCGGTTCATCGCCTTCAACTGCGACCACCCGGTGTTCTTCGCCCTCATGCACGGCCCCGACATCCCCGGCCGCATCGCCGAGGAGCACGACGCACTGCACGCCACCCTGCTCGCCCGGGTCGAGGGACTGCTCTCCTCGCTGCTGCCCGACACCTCCCCCGCCGACCTCTCCCGCACCGCGCAGATGTGCCTGGGCCTGTACAAGGCGGGCCTGGAGCTGGTCCTCGGCCACGAGGGCGCCGAGCGGGAGGCGTATGTCCGGGAGCTGAAGAACGTCCTCGTCCGCTACCTCGAACCACTGGTCGGCGAGCGCCTCGGCCGCGGCGGGGCACCGGCGGGGCGCCTTTGAGAAATACCCCCCAGGGGTATAACGTGGGCGGAGTGGAGGCCCTCCAGGACCACCTCGGCCGGTCTGCGGCCGGCCCGCGTCGGGCCCGCGGCCGACCACCCAGCCCACCCGCCTCGACGAGGAGTAACGAGATGACCGCCCACACCGACACTCCGGGAACCGTCACCGCCGTCTATCAGGTGAGCGGCATGAGCTGCGGCCACTGCGAGGGCGCCGTCTCCGGCGAGATCTCCCGGCTTCCCGGCGTCACCTCGGTGAAGGCCGTCGCCTCCACCGGCGAGGTCACCGTCGTCTCCGCCACCGCACTGGACGACGAGGCCGTGCGCGCCGCCGTCGACGAGGCCGGCTTCGAGCTGGCCGGCCGCGCCTGAGCCGTTCCCCGACAGCGGGCCGTGGCGACCGGTGTTCACCGGTCGGCACGGCCCGTTCCGCTCCCTGGCGTCACGGACACGTCCAGCACCACCCTCACGAACCCGGCCGTCTCCGGGCACCCCGGGGACCGCGAGCCGTCGGCACCGTGGCGGCGTTCGGCCGGTCGCTGCGGGCGCTGCCCCTGGGCGGCGCGGGCACGTCCGGCATGCGGCACCCCTTCGAGCCGGTCGTCTCCGGCCGTCCCGGCGAACCCCGGCCGTCATCAAGGGCAACCCTGTGCGGGCCTTCGGCCACAACGCGGCCGCACTGCCGCCGGCCGCGACCGGGCCGCTCGACCCGATGCCCGCCGGGGCTGCGACGGCCTTCTCGTCCGCGTTCGCGGTGACGAACAGTTTGCGGCTGCGGACGCTCCTCCGACGGGGAACGAAGCACCGGGAAGTTACCGGCGATTAGGACCAAGTCGAGACCACGGCCCCCCTGGAGTCCGGCGCGAGCCTCACATAAGCTCTTCACAAGGCTCGCGCATCATCCTTACGCTTGGGCCTCGATCGCCGTATCCGGGCTCTTGCGTATCTAACGGGACATACGCAAGAGACACAGATCACAGTGATGTGAACGTAACCATCGAAGGGGTTCGACGGTCTAAGTTGGCGATGTCAGGAAGCGTCTTGGGGGGCGCGGACTGGCATCTGGGGATGTCTTGGGGGACTTCTCCAGAGATGCGTTGCCGGGGCACGCACACCGGGAAGCTTTGAGCGGCCCTCCCAGCGTGCGCTGTCCCGGCAGACCGCACACGGCAGGAGTACGACGAGTCCCGCTCGTTCCGCTCGACTCCGGCCGCACGACAATCACATACGGCATCAGCGAATTCAGGCGCTGTGTCCTCCAGACGCCCGGCCGGATCCCGTGGGGGGAATCCGCACCGGGACATGGGAAGGCGCCCTGGTCGTCGGCCCGTGGGGGGACCGACGCACCAGGGCGCCTTCTTCATGCCCGCCGGGCCGTGCGGCGCGTACGGGGCTGCCCTTTCGGACAGCCCCTCGGCCGTGCGCCCGCGCGACCCGGGCAGCGGGGCACCGGAGAGAGGCACCCCGCGCCGACAGGTGTCAGCGCTCGCCGCCGGAAGCCGTCAGCGCTCCTCGACCGGGACGAAGTCACGCTCGACGACGCCCGCGGCTGTACTGCCCCGGGGGACAACCCCCGGACCCCCGGCCGGACCCGCAAGCCACCCGCGCCCCTGCCGAAAGGCCCCGCCGGCCAAAGCCGAGCAGACGCGACCCGGGCAGCCGGGGCACCGGAAAGAGGCACCCCGCGCCGACAGGTGTCAGCGCTCGCCGCCGGAAGCCGTCAGCGCTCCTCGACCGGGACGAAGTCACGCTCGACGATGCCCGTGTAGATCTGGCGCGGGCGGCCGATGCGAGAGCCCGGCTCCTTGATCATCTCGTGCCACTGGGCGATCCAGCCCGGCAGGCGGCCGAGGGCGAACAGGACCGTGAACATCTCGGTCGGGAAGCCCATGGCCCGGTAGATCAGGCCGGTGTAGAAGTCGACGTTCGGGTAGAGGTTGCGCGAGACGAAGTAGTCGTCGGAGAGCGCGTGCTCCTCCAGCTTGAGCGCGATGTCCAGCAGCTCGTCGGACTTGCCGAGGGCGGAGAGGACGTCGTGGGCCGCGGCCTTGATGATCTTCGCGCGCGGGTCGAAGGACTTGTACACCCGGTGGCCGAAGCCCATCAGGCGGACGCCGTCCTCCTTGTTCTTCACCTTGCGGATGAAGGAGTCGACGTCGCCGCCGTTGGCCTGGATGCCCTCGAGCATCTCCAGGACGGACTGGTTGGCGCCGCCGTGCAGCGGGCCCCACAGGGCGTTGATGCCGGCCGAGATCGAGGCGAACATGTTGGCCTGCGAGGAGCCGACCAGGCGGACCGTGGACGTCGAACAGTTCTGCTCGTGGTCCGCGTGCAGGATCAGCAGCTTGTCGAGCGCGGAGACGACGACCGGGTCCAGGTCGTACTCCTGCGCGGGGACCGAGAAGGTCATGCGCAGGAAGTTCTCGACGTAGCCGAGGTCGTTGCGCGGGTAGACGAACGGGTGACCGATCGACTTCTTGTAGGCGTACGCCGCGATCGTCGGGAGCTTGGCGAGCAGACGGATCGTCGAGAGGTTGCGCTGCGTCTCGTCGAACGGGTTGTGGCTGTCCTGGTAGAACGTGGACAGCGCGGACACCACCGACGACAGCATGGCCATCGGGTGGGCGTCGCGCGGGAAACCCTTGTAGAAGTTCTTGACGTCCTCGTGCAGCAGGGTGTGCTGCGTGATGTCGTTCTTGAAGACGGTGAGCTCGTCGACGGTCGGCAGCTCGCCGTTGATCAGCAGGTACGCGACCTCGAGGAAGGTCGACCGCTCGGCCAGCTGCTCGATCGGGTAGCCGCGGTACCGGAGGATGCCCTGTTCGCCGTCGAGGTAGGTGATGGCGGATTTATAGGCGGCGGTGTTGCCGTAGCCGCTGTCCAGGGTCACGAGACCGGTCTGGGCGCGGAGCTTCCCGATGTCGAAGCCCTTGTCGCCGACGGTGCTGTCGATCACCGGGTAGGTGTACTCGCCGTCGCCGTACCGCAGTACTACAGCGTTGTTGGTGTGCTCGCTCACGTCATCCCTCACCGACGTTGTGCCTCTTCTTCGAGGTTGCCCTGACTGTCTCTACCATCCCCCATTTGGCGCATGAGAGTGCACTCGGGGTCGGCCATTGGGCTTATCGACGGCACTCAGTGCCGCCAACTTGCTCATCCTGCCGCCTCCGTCACGGTTGCGGAAGAGCTCTGTGACCTTCGTGACTCATTTGATCGATCATTTTCCGCGCCCGCCCGCGAGCCGGAAGTCGAGGGCGGTGCAGCGGCGGCCCGCCGACACCGTGCGCACCGCCTGGCCGATCGCCTTGCGGGAGCCGACGAGGACGACCAGCCCCTTGGCGCGGGTGACGGCCGTATACAAAAGATTCCGCTGGAGCATCATCCATGCTCCGGTGGTGACGGGGATCACCACAGCGGGATATTCGCTGCCCTGGGAACGGTGGATCGTCACCGCGTAGGCGTGGGCCAGCTCGTCCAGTTCGTCGAATTCATAGGGCACTTCCTCGTCCTCGTCGGTGCGCACGACGAGGCGCTGGTCGACCGGATCGAGCGAGATGACCACGCCCACGGTGCCGTTGAAGACCCCGTTCTCCCCCTTGTCGTAGTTGTTGCGGATCTGGGTGACCTTGTCGCCGACACGGAAGACCCGGCCGCCGAACCGCTTCTCGGGGACGTCGGGCCGGCCGGGGGTGATGGCCTGCTGGAGCAGTCCGTTGAGGGCGCCGGCGCCGGCCGGGCCGCGATGCATGGGTGCGAGGACCTGGACGTCCCGGCGGGGGTCGAGGCCGAACCTGGCCGGAACGCGACGGGCGGCCACGTCGACCGTGAGCCGGCCCGCCTCCTCCGTGTCGTCCTCGACGAAGAGGAAGAAGTCCTTCATTCCGTCGGTGAGCGGGTGCTGTCCCGCGTTGATCCGGTGCGCGTTGGTCACCACGCCGGACTGCTGCGCCTGGCGGAAAACACGCGTCAGACGCACGGCGGGGATCGGGCCGCCGTCGGCCAGCAGATCGCGCAGCACCTCACCGGCGCCGACACTGGGGAGCTGGTCGACGTCACCGACGAAGAGGAGATGGGCGCCCGGCGGGACCGCCTTCACCAGCTTGTTGGCCAGCAGCAGGTCCAGCATCGAGGCCTCGTCGACGACCACCAGGTCGGCGTCCAGCGGGCGGTCGCGGTCGTACGCCGCGTCGCCGCCGGGCTTCAGTTCGAGGAGGCGGTGGACGGTGGAGGCCTCGGCGCCGGTCAGCTCGGCCAGGCGCTTGGCGGCGCGGCCGGTGGGGGCGGCGAGCACCACCTTGGCCTTTCTGGCGCGGGCCAGTTCGATGATCGAGCGGACCGTGAAGGACTTGCCGCAGCCGGGTCCGCCGGTGAGGACGGCGACCTTCTCGGTCAACGCGAGCTTGACGGCGGCCTCCTGCTCGGGGGCGAGGTCGGCTCCGGTACGGGCGCGCAGCCAGGACAGCGCCTTGTCCCACGCCACGTCACGGAAGCCCGGCATGCGGTCCGCCTCGGTGCGCAGGAGGCGCAACAGCTGAGCGGACAGGGAGAGTTCGGCCCGGTGGAAGGGGACCAGATAGACCGCCGTGACGGGTTCCGCACTGCCGTCCGGGCCCGGCACCCGCTCCCGTACGACACCGGGGTCCTCGCCCTCCTCGGCGGGCGCCGCGAGTTCGGCGAGGCAGTCGATGACGAGGCCGGTGTCCACCTGCAGCAGCTTCACCGCGTCGGCGATCAGCCGCTCCTCGGGCAGATAGCAGTGGCCCTGGTCGCTGGACTGGGACAGCGCGTACTGCAGGCCGGCCTTGACGCGCTCGGGGCTGTCGTGCGGGATGCCGACGGACTGGGCGATCCGGTCGGCGGTGAGGAAGCCGATGCCCCAGACGTCGGCGGCGAGCCGGTAGGGCTGGTTCCTGACGACGGAGATGGAGGCGTCGCCGTACTTCTTGTAGATGCGGACCGCGATCGACGTCGACACCTCGACGGTCTGGAGGAAGAGCATGACCTCCTTGATCGCCTTCTGCTCCTCCCAGGCGTCGGCGATCTTCTTCGTGCGCTTCGGGCCGAGGCCGGGCACCTCGATCAGGCGCTTCGGCTCCTCCTCGATGATCTTCAGGGTGTCCATGCCGAAGTGCTGGGTGATGCGGTCGGCGAAGACCGGGCCGATGCCCTTGACCAGCCCTGATCCCAGGTAGCGGCGGATGCCCTGGATGGTGGCGGGCAGCACGGTCGTGTAGTTCTCGACCGTGAACTGCTTGCCGTACTGCGGGTGGGAGCCCCAACGGCCCTCCATCCGCAGGGACTCGCCGACCTGGGCGCCGAGCAGGGCGCCGACGACCGTCAGGAGGTCGCCGCCGCCCCGGCCGGTGTCGACGCGGGCGACCGTGTAGCCGTTCTCCTCGTTCGCGTACGTGATGCGTTCCAGCACGCCTTCCAGCACGGCCAGTCGCCGTTCCTCCGCCTGGGAGGCTCCCGCCTGAGTGGACATGATCCGACGGTAGCGCCGAGGTGTGACATCACGGGCGCCGGTCCGGCATCGGGACCGGTGGCCGCCGGGCCGTTCCGGCAGCCGACCGGCCCCGGCGGGCCGTCGCGACGGCCGGCTAGCCCCGGCGGGCCGTCGCGGTGGCCGGCGCGGAGCGTGGCCTCGGGGACAGGGCCGCGCGCAGCGCCGGGGTCAGGACGCGGCGGGCCTCGGACGGGGTGAGGGCGGCGTGGGTGGGGAGCGGGTTGAGGTAGCGGGTGTAGATGAGGCCGCCCAGGATCGTCACCGCGGCCGTGGCGCGGGCGGTCGCGTCCCGGCCGCCGAGGAATTCAACGAGCCGGGCCAGCAGCTCGTGCTCCAGGTACTCGCGGATCACCTCGGCGGCCTCCTCGCCCTGAGCGCTCAGCTGGACGAAGCCGGCGTCCTCCCACAGGCGGGTCACCGCGTCGATCAGGCGGTCGGGGAGGGTGGCCGGGTCGCCGCCGAGGACGTCGTCCACCGCCAGTGCGTTGGCGCACTGGAACTGCATCACGTCCGCGAACAGGCCCTTCTTCGAGCCGAAGTGGTAGGCGATCAGCGCGGGGTCGACCCCGGCCGCCCCGGCCACCGCGCGCAGGGTGGTGCGCCGGTAGCCGCTCCGGAGGAAGAGGTCACGGGCCGCCGTGACGATCGACTCGCGGGTCGGCGGGTTGCCGCGGGGACGGCCTCGGGTGCGGGCGGGGGCGGGGCCGGAGTTATTCATCGGCGTTGAGCCTGCGAGCCGCGATCCGCACAGTCAAGGGCGTTCCCGGCACCACACGCACCACACGAAGGGATGACCCGACATCATGCGCATCGCAGTCCTCGGCGCCAACGGGCCGACCGGCCGCCACCTCACCGATCAGGCCCTCGCGGGCGGCCACGAGGTCGTCGCCGTGACCCGCCGTCCCGGCTCCCTGACCCCGCGGCCGGGCCTGGCGGTGGCCGTCGCCGACGCCACCGACCAGGCGGCCGTGGAGGCCGCGATCGACGGGGCCGACGCCGTCCTCTCCACGGTGGGCACGACCTTCGGCAAGCAGACCGTCACCACGTACTCGGCGAGCGCGACCGTCGTCACCGCCGCGATGGCCCGCCGGGGCGTCGGACGGCTGCTCGTCGTCAGCTCCAACATGATGGACCCGCACTGGCGTCCCACCGGCGCGCACTTCTTCAACCACGTGCTCGACCCGCTGGTGGCCCGACGCCTCGGCCGCACCCTCCACGCGGACATGCGCCGCATGGAGGACGTGATCCGCGGGACGGACCTCGACTGGACCCTCGTACGGCCCTCGGGTCTCTTCGACCATCCCGTCGTCACGGACTACCTCACCTCCGAGACCAGCGCCGACGGCGTCTTCACCGCCCGTGCCGACCTCGCCGCCGCCATGCTGCGCGAGCTGGAGGAGGGGCGGTACGTCCGCACGGCCATGGGTGTCGTCACGACGGCCGTGAAGCCGAACGTCGTCAAGCTGATCTGGAACGAGGGCGTGAAGAAGAAGTGAGCCGGGCGACCGCCGAACTCACGCCCGCGGCAAGGGCGTTCCTCACCCGGCCCGACACGGCCGCCTTCACCACCCTGCGGCCCGACGGCACCCCGCACGTCACCCCCGTCCGCTTCACCTACGACACGGCGGCCGGCCTGGCCAGGGTGACGACCCGCGCCGGAGCCCGCAAGGCCCGCAACGTGGCGGCGGGCGGCCCGGCGGCCCCCGTCGCGCTCTGTCAGGCGGACGGTCTCCGCTGGGTCACCCTCGAAGGCCGGGCCGTCGTCACCGACGACCCGGAGCGCCTGGCCGAGGCGGTCCGCCGCTACGGCGTCCGCTACCGCATGCCTCCGCCCGTCCCGCCGGACCTGGTCGTCGTCGAGATCACCGTCGCCCGCGTCCTGAGCCTGAACCTGTGAGCCCGCCGCCCTGAGCCCCGGCACCGTGCGCACCGGTACGGCCTCTTCGCCCCTCGCGTTCGTCGGAGGGTGACGGCCCGGCAGCGGCCGGCCGGTGCGCGACCGGCCCCGCGCGTGACATCACGATCCGGTCTCGGGTCTTGCGCGCCGCTCGTGTAATCGATTCCAATCCTCCGTGACGCACATGTAAACGATTCCACAAGGAGGTGGAGCGGCGATGGCGAGCATCAAGGACGTCGCGGCCGGGGCGGGCGTTTCCGTCGCCACGGTGTCGCGTGTCCTGAACGACCATCCGTCGGTCAGCGAAGACGCACGCACGCGCGTGCTGGCCGCCGTCGAGGCCCTGGGCTACCGCCCGAACGCCGTCGCCCGGTCGCTGCGCACCGACCAGACCCGCACCCTCGGCCTGGTCATCAGCGACGTGATGAACCCCTACTTCACCGAGCTGGCCCGCTCCGTCGAGGAGGAGGCCCGCGCACTCGGCTACAGCGTCATCATCGGCAACGCCGACGAACGGCCCGACCTCCAGGACCACCACGTACGGACCCTGCTGGACCGCCGGATCGACGGTCTGCTCGTCTCCCCCACCGACGGCGGCTCGCCGCTGATGCTGGAGGCCGCGCGCGCGGGGACCCCGATGGTGTTCGTCGACCGGTGGATACCGGGCGTGGACGTGCCGGTCGTCCGGGCCGACGGACGGGCCGCCGTACGGGACCTGGTGGCGCACCTGCACCGGCTGGGGCACCGCCGGCTCGCGATCATCGCGGGCCCGGCCGCCACCACCACCGGCAGCGAGCGCGTCGAGGCGTTCCGCGAGGCCCTGGGCGCCTGCGGCATCGACCTCCCGGACGCCTACATCGGGCAGGGCGACTTCCAGGCCGAGAGCGGCCGGCGGGTCACCGAGGGCTTCCTCGACCTGCCCGAGCCGCCCGAGGTCGTGTTCGCCGCCGACAACCTGATGGCGCTGGGCGCGCTGGACGCCGTACGCGCGCGTGGGCTGCGGGTTCCCGACGACATCGCGCTCGCCGCGTTCGACGACATCCCGTGGTTCGTGCACACCGACCCCCCGGTCACCGCCATCGCCCAGCCCACGGGCGAGCTGGGCCGCGCGGCCGTACGCGCGCTGGTCGACCGGATCGAGGGGCGGACCCCGCGGTCCGTCACCCTCCCCGCCCGCCTGGTCGTGCGCCGCTCGTGCGGCGAGACGGACGAGACGGGCCGGACGGGCAACACCGGCGGCAACGGCGAGACCGTCAGCAACGGCGGCACCGGCGAGAACTCAGCAAGGAACAGGAGCCAGTCGTGAGCAACGCGGACGAGTTGCTGCGCATCGAAGGCATACGCAAGACCTTCCCCGGGGTGGTCGCGCTCGACAGCGTCGACTTCGACCTGCGGCGGGGCGAGGTGCATGTGCTGCTCGGTGAGAACGGCGCGGGCAAGAGCACCCTCATCAAGATGCTCTCCGGCGCCTACACGCCCGACGCCGGGCGGATCCTGGCCGGTGGCGAGGAGGTGCGCATCCACGGGGCGCAGGACTCCGAGCGCCTCGGGATCGCCACCATCTACCAGGAGTTCAACCTCGTCCCCGACCTGACGGTCGCCGAGAACATCTTCCTGGGGCGCCAGCCGCGCCGGTTCGGGATGATCGACCGCAAGCGGATGGAGGCCGACGCGGCCGTCCTGCTGGAGCGGGTAGGCGTCACCGTGTCGCCCCGCACGCGGGTGCGCGAACTGGGCATCGCACGCCTGCAGATGGTCGAGATCGCCAAGGCGCTGAGCCTGGACGCGCGCGTGCTGATCATGGACGAGCCTACGGCCGTGCTCACCTCCGAGGAGGTCGAGAAGCTCTTCGCGATCGTGCGCAGGCTGCGCGAGGACGGCGTGGGCATCGTGTTCATCACCCACCACCTGGAGGAGATCGCGGCGCTGGGAGACCGGGTCACGGTCATCCGGGACGGCAGGAGCGTCGGGCAGGTCCCGGCGTCCACGCCCGAGGACGAGCTGGTACGGCTGATGGTGGGCCGTTCCATCGAGCAGCAGTACCCGCGCGAGCGCGCCGAGGCCGGTGCCGCCCTGCTGTCCGTCGAGGGGCTGACGCGGGACGGTGTCTTCCACGACGTCAGCTTCGAGGTGCGGGCCGGCGAGGTCGTCGGTGTGGCGGGGCTGGTCGGCGCGGGCCGTACCGAGGTGGTACGGGCCGTCTTCGGGGCGGACCCCTACGACCACGGGGCCGTGCGGGTGGCGGGCGCGCGGCTGCCCCGCCACGACGTGACCGCGGCCATGGCGGCCGGGATCGGGCTGGTGCCGGAGGACCGCAAGGGGCAGGGGCTGGTGCTGGACGCCTCCGTCGAGGAGAACCTCGGCCTGGTCACCCTGCGTTCGGCCACCCGTGCCGGGCTCGTCGACCTCAAGGGGCAGCACGAGGCCGCGGGCCGCATCGCCGGTCAGCTCGGCGTGCGCATGGCCGGGCTCGGCCAGCAGGTGCGCACGCTGTCCGGCGGCAACCAGCAGAAGGTCGTCATCGGCAAGTGGCTCCTGGCGGACACCAGGGTGCTGATCCTCGACGAGCCGACGCGCGGCATCGACGTCGGCGCCAAGGTGGAGATCTACCAGCTGATCAACGAGCTGACGGCCGCCGGGGCCGCCGTCCTGATGATCTCCAGCGACCTGCCCGAGGTGCTCGGCATGAGCGACCGGGTGCTGGTGATGGCCCAGGGCCGGATCGCCGGCGAACTCCCGGCGGGCGAGGCCACCCAGGACGCGGTGATGGCACTCGCCGTGAGCACCCCTGCACCCTCTACGCCCCCTACCACCCCTACGACCACTGAAGTGGAGGCCGGCCGTGGCCGCTGACACGCTCAAGAGCACGACGGGCGCCGGTGGCGGCGCCGCGGCGGTGCGCCGCCTGCTGCTCGACAACGGGGCGCTCACCGCGCTCATCGTCCTCGTCATCGCCATGTCGGCGCTGTCGGGCGACTTCCTGACGACGGACAACCTGCTCAACGTGGGTGTCCAGGCGGCCGTGACCGCCATCCTCGCCTTCGGCGTGACCTTCGTGATCGTCTCGGCGGGCATCGACCTGTCGGTCGGCTCGGTGGCGGCGCTGTCGGCCACCGTCCTCGCCTGGAGCGCCACCTCGCACGGCGTGCCGGTCGTCCTCGCGGTCGTGCTGGCCGTCGCCACCGGCATCGCGGCCGGCCTGGTGAACGGTTTCCTCATCGCCTACGGCAAACTGCCGCCGTTCATCGCGACGCTCGCCATGCTGTCGGTGGCGCGCGGTCTGTCGCTGGTGATCTCCGAGGGCTCCCCGATCGCCTTCCCCGACTCCGTCTCGCACCTCGGGGACACGCTCGGCGGCTGGCTGCCGGTGCCCGTGCTGGTCATGGTCGTCATGGGCCTGATCGCCGCGTTCGTCCTGGGCCGCACCTACATCGGCCGCTCGATGTACGCCATCGGCGGCAACGAGGAGGCCGCTCGCCTGTCCGGGCTGCGGGTGAAGAAGCAGAAGCTCGCCATCTACGCGCTGTCGGGCGTGTTCGCGGCCGCGGCGGGCATCGTGCTCGCCTCCCGGCTGTCCTCCGCGCAGCCGCAGGCCGCCGACGGCTACGAGCTGGACGCGATCGCCGCGGTCGTCATCGGCGGCGCCTCCCTGGCGGGCGGCACGGGCAAGGCGTCCGGCACCCTGATCGGCGCGCTGATCCTGGCCGTGCTGCGCAACGGCCTCAACCTGCTGTCGGTGTCGGCGTTCTGGCAGCAGGTCGTCATCGGTGTCGTCATCGCGCTGGCCGTGCTGCTGGACACCGTGCGCCGCAAGGCCGGGGCGACCCCGGTGGCCGCCGGGACGGGCGGCGGCAAGGGCCGGCAGGCGGCGACGTACGGGCTCGCCGCGGTCGTCACCGTGGCGGTGGTCGGCGCGACCTCCTTCCTGCACAACGGGTCGTCGTCGACGGCGAACCCGAAGGTCGGCCTCGCCCTGTCCACCCTCAACAACCCGTTCTTCGTGCAGATCCAGTCGGGCGCGAAGGCCGAGGCGAAGAAGCTGGGCGTCGACCTGACCGTCACCGACGCGCAGAACGACGCCTCGCAGCAGGCCAACCAGCTCCAGAACTTCACCAGTTCCGGCTACGACGCGATCGTCGTCAACCCGGTGGACTCCGACGCGGCCGGTCCGGCCGTGCGCGCCGCCGACAAGGCGGAGATCCCGGTCGTCGCGGTCGACCGCGGAGTCAACAAGGCGGCCACGGACACCCTCGTGGCCTCCGACAACGTGGCCGGCGGTGAACTCGCCGCCAAGACCGTCGCCGAGAAGCTCGGCGGCACCGGCAAGATCGTGATCCTCCAGGGCCAGGCGGGCACCTCCGCGGCCCGCGAGCGCGCCGAGGGCTTCGCGAAGGGCCTGAAGGCCTACCCCGGCATCCGGGTGCTGGCCCAGCAGCCGGCCGACTTCGACCGCACCAAGGGCCTCGACGTGATGTCGAACCTGCTCCAGGCCCACCCGGACGTCCAGGGCGTCATCGCCGCCAACGACGAGATGGCGCTCGGCGCGATCAAGGCGCTCGGCTCCAAGGCCGGCAGGTCCGTCCAGGTCGTCGGCTTCGACGGCACGCCTGACGGCCTGACCGCGGTCGGGAACGGCACGCTGTACGCGTCCGTGGCGCAGCAGCCCTCGGAGCTGGGCAGGATCGCCGTGGACAACGCGCTCGAGGCACTGCGGGGCAAGAAGGTCGCGGAGACGGTGAAGGTGCCGGTGAAGGTGGTCACGAAGGAGAACGTGGCCGGCTTCGGCGGCTGACATTCGGCAAGTGGGCGGGGCGGGCGGGCGGCCGGGGAACCGGGGTCCGTCCGCCCGCCCCACGTCGCGTACGACGTACGCAGGGGAGTTCTCATGTACGACTACGACCTTCTGGTCGTGGGGTCGGCCAACGCCGACCTGGTGATCGGCGTCGAACGGCGCCCGGCGGCGGGCGAGACGGTCCTCGGCTCGGACCTGGCCGTCCACCCGGGCGGCAAGGGCGCCAACCAGGCGGTCGCGGCCGCCCGTCTCGGCGCCCGCACGGCGCTGCTGGCCCGGATCGGCGACGACGCGTACGGCCGGCTGCTGCTGGAGTCGCAGCGGGCGGCCGGGGTGGACACCGTGGGTGTGCTGGTGGGCGGGGCGCCGACCGGGATCGCGCTGATCACGGTGGACCCGTCGGGCGACAACAGCATCGTGGTGTCCCCGGGCGCGAACGGGCGTCTGACACCGGACGACGTGCGCGCCGCGGCCGGCCTGTGCCACGCCTCCCGCGTGGTGTCGGCGCAGCTGGAGATCCCGCTGGAGACGGTCGTGGAGGTCGTACGGAACCTGGCTCCGGACAGCCGCTTCGTGCTGAACCCGTCGCCGCCGCGTCCGCTGCCCGCCGAGGTGCTGGCGGCCTGCGACCCGCTGATCGTCAACGAGCACGAGGCGAAGGTCATCCTCGGGGAGACGGAGGCAGGGGACGCGGAGGCCGGGGACCGGCCCGAGGACTGGGCGCGGGCGCTGCTCGCGAAGGGACCGAAGTCGGTGGTGGTGACGCTGGGTGCGGCGGGCGCGCTGGTGGCGTCGGCGGAGGGCGTGGAGCGGGTGGCGGCGGTGAAGGTCGACGCCGTGGACACGACCGGGGCGGGCGACTCCTTCACGGCGGCGCTGGCGTGGAAGCTGGGCGCGGGGTCCTCGCTCGCGGAGGCCGCGGCGTACGCGGCGCGGGTGGGGGCGGTGGCCGTGACGCGGCGGGGCGCGCAGGAGTCGTTCCCCACGGCGTCGGAGGTCGATGCCCTGTGAGGAAGGCCGGAATCCTGAACCGTCATCTCGCGGGCGCGCTGGCCGAGCTGGGCCACGGGCACGGGGTGCTGGTGTGCGACGCGGGCATGCCGATCCCGCAGGGCCCGCGCGTCGTGGACCTCGCCTTCCGGGCGGGGATCCCCTCCTTCGCGGAGGTGGTGGAGGGCCTGCTGGCCGAGCTGGTCGTGGAGGGCGCGACGGCGGCGGCCGAGGTACGGGAGGCGAACCCGGCGGCGGCCGACCTGCTGGACGCGCACTTCCCCGTCCTGACCCTGGTCCCGCACGAGGAGCTGAAGAGGCTGTCGTCGGGGACCCGCCTGGTGGTGCGAACGGGCGAGGCCCGGCCGTACGCGAACGTGCTGCTGCGGTGCGGGGTGTTCTTCTGACCGGGTGAGATGTCGGTGCCGGAACGCTTGGAGGGGCTCGGCCGGTCGGCCGGGCCCCTCGGCCTTCTCCTTGCGCCGCCAGAGCGCCCGCGCTCCTCCAGGGCCGGGAACCGTTTCCAGAGGTGGATCCATGAATGTTGGTGCCATACTCTTCTATGTACATAACCAACATCTCGTAGGAGGTGCGGTATGTCCGTGACCCAGATCGACATCGACGACGACGCCCTGGAACGCGCCATGGCTCTGTCCAAGGTCAGGACCAAGAAGGAAGCGGTCAATCTCGCCCTGCACTTCTACGCCGAGCAGCAGGAGCGCGCGGCGCGCATCAGCCGTCACTTCGAGCGTGCGCGTGACTGGGGGGCCGTCGAGGACGCCGAGCGTCTGCACCGGGCGGAGAAGCACGACCGGTGATCTACCTGCTCGACACGTCCGCCCTGGTCCGACTGCTCCGTGACCCCGGACTGCAATCGGCGTGGTACGACGCGATCGACGCCGGCAGCATCGGATCCTGCTACGTCCAGCGCGCCGAATTCCTCCACAGCGCCCGGAACGGACGCGAGTACGACGAGATCGCGGAGATGTTCACCGATCTCTACCCCGACGTGTCGGTACCGAAGAACGCAGGACGTTGGATCGGCGCGGTGCAACACCGCATGGCCCGGGCAGGGGAGCACCGCAGCGCCTCCGCGGTGGACCTCGTCATCGCCGCCACCGCGGCCCACCACGGCCTGACCGTCCTCCACGACGACGCCGACTACCGCGCTGTCGCCCGGCACGCATCCGACCTGGCCGAGCACAACGTCCACGACATCGTCTGACGGGCGACCGGACGAGGTGCCGGAAGGCTTCGAGGGGCTCGGCCGGTCGGCCGGGCCCCTCCGTCCGATCTGGCCTTCGGCACATGCCAGGCGCATCAAACACAGGCACCCAAGAGTCCACCTGTTGTGATGAAACCAGCAGGTCAGAGCAGCTTTCTGCACGATTCGGCCGTCATGATGGCGTGGTCTCCCCACCCTCCTCACGAGGAGTACGACCATGTCCGAAACCACCGAGCCCAACGTCGGTACGTTCACCCTCGCCGACCCGCTGACCACCGAGCCCCCCAACCCGGTCGCGGTACCGGAACACGGGGAATGGCAACTGCCGAACGGCTTCGCCTGGGTCTTCCCCGGTGAGGGCAACAACGGTCTCGTCCGGCCCGTCATCATGGCCGACGGCTTCAACCTCGGCCGCAGCGAACTGGACAAGCTCTACCAGGGGCTGGAGGGCGGCTATCCGTTCGTCTCCGAGCTGCGCCGGCGCGGCCGGGACGTGATCCTCCTCGGCTTCGAGGAGCGCAGCGCGTCCATCCTGGACAACGCCCAGGCGGCCGAGGCCGCCGTCATGCGGGCCATCGCCGAGCAACTGGGCGACGCCCGTCTGGTCGTCGGCGGCTTCAGCATGGGCGGCATCGTCACCCGCTACGCCCTGGCCAAGATGGAGATGCAGCGGATGGACCACCGCACCGCGCTGTACTTCTCCTACGACACCCCGCACCGCGGCGCCTCCGTCCCCGTCGGGGTGCAGGCGTTCTCGCACTTCATCCCGTTCCCGAACAGCTTCGCGAAGCAGATGAACAGCCCGGCCGCGCGCCAGATGCTGTGGCGGCACTACGACAAGGACACCGGCAAGATCGGGGTCGCCCCGGAGCGCACGGAGTTCCTGGACGCCCTGAACCGGGTCGGCGGCTGGCCGCGGATCCCGAGGACGATCGCCGTCGCCAACGGCCGCGCCGACGGGGTCGGCCTGCCCGACGTGAAGCCCGGCGAGGTCGCACTGCGGATCGACAAGATCTACCCCGGCACCACCTTCTACACCCAGGACCAGGGCGCCGACGTGACGGCCGCCTACCTGAACCGGCGCTTCCCCAAGGCCGAGAAGACCATCACCACCAGCGACTTCCCGGAGCTGGACGGCGCGCCGGGCGGCACGCTGCACACGTACAAGATCCTCGCCGACGCGATGCGCAAGCTCGGCGGCACGGTCGACCTGCGGCACGAGGAGATCTGCTTCGTCCCGTCGGTGAGCGCGGTGGCCGTCCGCGACATCGAGACGCAGAAGGACCTGTACACGAACATCGACGACCTCGCGCCGGAGGAGAGCGAGCTGGACGACTACCTCTGCTCGTCCACGACCACCGCGCACACGGCCATCACCGAGGAACTCTGCACCTGGCTGACGGACCGGCTGCCCGACTGACCCGACACCTCGCGTCGAGCACCACCGGGGCCGCCCGTCCGCTCACATCCTGCGGAGGGCGGCCCCTTCACGCGGGTTCACGCGGGCGGCAGGGGGTCGGAGACGAACGACCCTCGGGCGCGCACGGTCACGACGAGCCCCCTGTCCCGCAGGATGTCCAGGGCGCGGCGGACCGTGCCCGGACCGACCTTGTGCTCGTGCGTCATGGTCAGTTCGCCCGGCAGCCGCGTGCCCGGCGGGTACTCACCGGAACGGATCTTCCGCTCGATGATCGCGGCGAGCTGTTCATAGACGTACTGCGGTGAATCGGGGCTGATCTTGTCCACCCGTTGACCGTATGCCGCTACCTTCCACCGCGCATTACTTAGTACTACTACCAACCACTACCTACTACTACCCTCTGCGCGGTACAGTCCCGGGGAACGAAGACGCCCCGGCGGGAAGGTGGAAGCTTCCGTGCCGGGGCTGAGCCGACTGACAAGGAGTCGACCTGTGCGCAGCCTACTTGCCGCGATCCTGAGCCTCTTCCTGCCGCCCCGCGGAGCGCACCGCGCCCTCGACCCGTTCCCGTTCGCGGCCGCCCCCGCTCAGCGGCCCACCCGGACGCGCCCGCGCCCCGCGGACGTGATCCTCGTCGACGGCCTGCCCCTGGTGCGGCCGTACCTCGCCGCCCTGGGCCAGGACCACGTCCCGGCGGAGGCCGCCGCGTGAGCGCGCGGCGCTTCCGCAGCCTCGGCGTCGACCCCGCCACCGGCAGGGAGGCGTTCGTGGACGCGCGCCCCGGCGGTGTGCTGGAGGAGCTGGCCGACACACACGCCCTGAAGGCCGCCGCCGTCCTGGTGACGGTCGTCGGGGCCGTGCTGGAGGGAGGCAGATCGTCGGACACCGAACTCGCCGCCTTCGTACCGTCGCTGCACGCGGCGCTCGAGGAATGCGTGGGGATCATGGCGGCGGACCGGGGGCGGTGACGTGGACGGGGGGGGGGGGGGGGGGGGGGGGGGGGGGGGGGGGGGGCGGGCGCCCCCCCCCCCCCCCCCCCCCCCCCCCCCCCACGACCCGCTTTCACTCGGTGGTGCGGGATCAGCTTCGATCCGTGGCTCGCGGGTGCCCCGTGCCCGCGAAGGTGATCCTGCAGGTGTCACGGGTCGCGTCCAGGAGGTACCGGACGCGGCCGCCGCCGGTCACCTCGATCTGCCACTGCTCGCAGATCTGTCCGCGGTGTGCACCGTGCGCCAGACCGCCCTTGAGTCGGTGGTGCCGGGGTGTCTCGGTGGCCGGCCTGGGGGCGGTGCGCATGGTGACCCAGGCTCGGTAGGTGTTCTCGCGGGCCTGTTGGGCGAGGTTCTCCCAGCCTTTGGCCGAGGCCGCGTCCGCGAAGCGGACTTCCCAGTGGCCTTCTGGCGCCGGGGGCGCGGCGCGGTCGCCGCGGCCCGCGGTCATACGACGTCCCGCGGGTCCGGCACCGGACCGTAGTCCTCGCCGTGATCCCGGGTCAGCGCGGTCAGCAGATCCGGGTCGGAGTAGACCTCGGCGGTGTGCTGCCAGGCGATGAGCAGCTGGGCGACGGACGCGCTGTTGCCGATCGAGTCGGCGGCGCGCATGGTGTCGACCAGTTCGACGGCGAAGGCGTGCAGGTCGGGCTCGGGCAGGAAACGGACCCACGGGAAGGCGTCCGGCAGTATGTCGAGGAGCAGTTCCGTGCCGCCGGGCTCCCGGCGCGCCATCGCGGCCAGCATCCGGGTGGCCGCCGACACCACGGTCTGGTCCTGCTCGGCCCGCGCCGCGGTGGTGAGGACCAGGTCCTCACCGTCCCTGCGGTGCAGGAGCAGTCTCGGTGATTTCTGGAGCCGGGCCAGCGTCTGCTTGTTCTTGTTCACCAGCTCGGAGAAGTTCACGGCCGCACTCTCGGTACCCATGACTTTGAAAGTACTTCGAAGTTCGCTTCGGCGCTATCACCCGGAAGAGGGGCGAAGACCGGCCGCGGAGAGGGAGCGCTGACGTGGCGGGGCCGCCGGGCACCGGAACCACTCCGGCGCCCGGCGGTCCCCGGACGGTACGAGCGGCCCGCAACCGTCGCTCAGAGGGTCAGGTTCTCGGTGAACCGCCGCGCCGTCTCCGCCAGTACCTCCCGTCCGTCCCGTGCCCACAGCGCGTCGTTGAAGAGTTCCACCTCGATCGCGCCGGTGTAGCCGGCCGCCTCCACGTGGGCCTGCCACTCGCGCATGTCGATCGCGCCGTCGCCGATCTGGGCGCGGCCGTTGAGGACGCCCTCGGGCAACGGGGTGGTCCAGTCGGCCAGTTGGAAGGTGTGGATGCGGCCGCCCGCGCCGGCCCGGGCGATCTGGGCGGGAGCCTGGTCGTCCCACCAGATGTGGTAGGTGTCGACCGTGACGCCCACCTGGTGGGCGGGGAAGCGTTCCGCGATGTCCAGGGCCTGGGTGAGCGTCGAGACGACGCAGCGGTCGGAGGCGTACATGGGGTGGAGGGGCTCGATGGCCAGTCTCACCCCGTGGTCCTCGGCGTAGGGGCCGAGCTCCGCCAGCGCGTCCGCGATGCGTTCCCGGGCGCCGTGCAGGTCCTTGGAGCCGGGCGGGAGGCCGCCCGAGACCAGGACCAGCACCTCGGTGCCCAGGGTGGCCGCCTCGTCGATGGCCCGGCGGTTGTCGGCCAGGGCCGCCGTGCGTTCGTCCGGGTCGACGGCCGTGAAGAAGCCGCCGCGGCACAGCGTCGTCACCGTCAGGCCGGCGTCGCGGACCAGCTTGGCCGTCTCCTCGACGCCGTACGCCTGGACCGGTTCGCGCCACAGGCCGACGTTGCCGACGCCCAGGTCGGTGCAGGCCGCCACCAGTTCGGGGAGCGACAGCTGCTTCACGGTCATCTGGTTGATGCTGAAGCGCTCGAGACCGGTCACTGGGTCACCCCGTACAGGGCGAGCAGGTTCTTCATGCGTTCCTCGGCCAGCTTCGGGTCGGGGAACAGGCCCAGGCCGTCGGCGAGTTCGTAGGCGCGGGCGAAGTGGGGCAGGGAGCGGGCGGACTGGAGGCCGCCGACCATCGTGAAGTGGGACTGGTGGCCGGCCAGCCAGGCCAGGAACACCACGCCCGTCTTGTAGAAGCGGGTCGGGGTCTGGAAGAGGTGGCGGGAGAGGTCGACCGTGGGGTCCAGCAGGGAGTGGAAACCGCTCACGTCGCCGGTGTCCAGGACGCGGACCGCCTCCGCCGCCAGCGGGCCGAGCGGGTCGAAGATGCCGAGCAGGGCGTGGCTGAAGCCCTGCTCGTCGCCCGCGATCAGCTCGGGGTAGTGGAAGTCGTCGCCGGTGTAGCAGCGGACGCCGTCCGGCAGGCGGCGGCGCAGGTCGACCTCGCGCCGGGCGTCCAGCAGGGAGACCTTGATGCCGTCCACCTTGTCCGGGTGGGCGGCGATGACCTGGAGGAACACCTCCGTCGCCGCGTCCAGGTCCGGCGAGCCCCAGTAGCCCTCCAGCGCCGGGTCGAACATGGGGCCCAGCCAGTGCAGGATCACCGGCTCGGCGGACTGGCGCAGGAGGTGGCCGTAGACGTCGAGGTAGTCCTCGGGGCCGTCGGCGGCCGCGGCCAGCGCGCGGGACGCCATCAGGATGGCCTGGGCGCCACAGGCCTCGACGAGGGCGAGCTGCTCCTCGTAGGCCGCGCGGACCTCGGCCAGGGACGCCGGGCCGGTGAGCTGGTCGGTGCCGACACCGCAGGCGATCAGGCCGCCGACCGCCTCGGCCTCGGCGGCGGAGCGGCGGATCAGCTCGGCCGCGCCCGCCCAGTCCAGGCCCATGCCGCGCTGGGCGGTGTCCATCGCCTCGGCGACGCCGAGCCCGTGGGACCACAGGTGGCGGCGGAAGGCGAGGGTGGCGTCCCAGTCGACGGCGGCGGGAGAGTCGGGGGACACGTCGGCGTACGGGTCCGCGACGACGTGTGCCGCGGAGAAGACCGTACGGGAGGTGAAGGCGCTGCCGGTGGTGACGGCGAGGGGTTCCGTGCGGGGTTCGTAGGTCCGCAGGGTCCCCCGGGAGTCGGGGAGCCGGATGGTCACAGCGCGATCTCCGGGACGTCGAGGCGGCGGCCCTCCGCGGAGGACCTCAGGCCCAGCTCGGCGAGCTGGACGCCGCGGGCTCCGGCCAGGAGGTCCCAGTGGTAGGGGGCGTCGGCGTAGACGTGCTTGAGGAACAGCTCCCACTGGGCCTTGAACCCGTTGTCGAAGTCGCCGTTGTCGGGGACCTCCTGCCACTGGTCGCGGAAGACCTCGGTGGCCGGGATGTCGGGGTTCCAGACCGGCTTGGGGGTGGCGGAGCGGTGCTGGACGCGGCAGTTGCGCAGACCGGCGACGGCCGAGCCCTCGGTGCCGTCGACCTGGAACTCCACCAGTTCGTCGCGGTTGACGCGGACCGTCCAGGAGGAGTTGATCTGGGCGATGGCGCCGCCGTCGAGTTCGAAGATGCCGTAGGCGGCGTCGTCGGCCGTCGCGTCGTAGGGCTTGCCGTTCTCGTCCCAGCGCTGCGGGACGTGGGTGGTGGCGATGGCCTGGACGGACTTCACGCGGCCGAACAGCTCGTGCAGGACGTACTCCCAGTGCGGGAACATGTCGACGACGATGCCGCCGCCGTCCTCGGCGCGGTAGTTCCACGAGGGGCGCTGGGCGTCCTGCCAGTCGCCCTCGAAGACCCAGTAGCCGAACTCGCCGCGCACGGACAGGATCCGGCCGAAGAAGCCGCCGTCGATCAGGCGCTTCAGCTTCAGCAGGCCCGGCAGGAACAGCTTGTCCTGGACGACGCCGTGCTTGATGCCCGCGGCGGCGGCCAGCCGGGCGAGTTCGAGGGCGCCGTCGAGGCCGGTGGCGGTGGGCTTCTCGGTGTAGACGTGCTTGCCGGCCGCGATCGCCTTGCGGATCGCCTCCTCGCGGGCGGAGGTGACCTGGGCGTCGAAGTAGATGTCGACGGCCGGGTCGGCGAGGACCGCGTCGAGGTCCGTCGAGACGTGCTCCAGACCGTGCTTCTCGGCAAGCGCGTTCAGTACGTGTTCCCGGCGTCCGACCAGGATCGGCTCCGGCCACAGCACGGTGCCGTCGCCGAGGTCGAGGCCGCCCTGCTCGCGCAGGGCCAGGATGGAGCGGACCAGGTGCTGGCGGTAACCCATGCGCCCGGTAACGCCGTTCATGGCGATACGCACCGTCTTGCGTGTCACGTCGGTCCCTTCTTAGGCGTTGTACGCGGCGTCGTGCGCGGCGGTGCCCGCAGCGTCGCGCGCGTCTCGTACGCGGGTGTGCGCGCCGCGTACGCCTTGGCACTGATCAGCGTCACAGCAAGCGCTTTCTATATGAGAAGAAGCTAGCCTCTGACCGGTGGTCCGGACAAGACCGTGTCCGTCCCGAGTTGTTCGAGGGGGCGAACAACTCGGGCGCGGGGCCGTAAGGTCTGCTCGACACGCCCGGAACCAGGCACGCGAGTCCGCTGTCTACCAGGGCGAACGACGACGACGTACGACGAGATGCGTGACCGGAGGACGACGAGATGACGGTGACCCTGGCGGACGTGGCGGCCCGCGCGCAGGTCTCGCCCGCGACGGTGTCGCGCGTACTGAACGGGAACTACCCCGTTGCCGCGTCGACCCGGGAACGGGTCCTGCGGGCCGTGGACGAGCTGGACTACGTGCTCAACGGTCCCGCGAGCGCGCTCGCCGCGGCCACCTCCGACCTGGTGGGCATCCTGGTCAACGACATCGCCGACCCCTTCTTCGGCATCATGGCGAGCGCGATCCAGGGCGAGATCGGCGGGCCCGGCGGGCGCGCCGGCGGCGAACGGCTCGCGGTGGTCTGCAACACCGGGGGCACGCCCGAGCGCGAGCTGACCTACCTGACGCTGTTGCAGCGGCAGCGGGCCGCGGCCGTCGTACTGACCGGCGGGGCCATGGAGGACGGGCCGCACGCCGCCGCGGTGGCGGCGAAGCTGCGCAAGCTGACCGAGGCCGGCACCCGGGTCGTGCTGTGCGGGCGGCCGCCCGCGCCCGACACCGGGGCGATCGCGCTCACCTTCGACAACCGCGGCGGCGGCCGGGAACTCACCGAGCACCTCATCGGGCTCGGCCACCGGCGGCTCGGCTACATCGCGGGCCCGGAGGAGCGCACCACCACCCGGCACCGGCTGGAGGGCCACCGGGCGGCACTGGCCGCGGCCGGCATCGAGGAGGACCCCCGCTGGACGGTCCACGGCCGCTACGACCGGCGGGCGGGCTACGAGGCCACGCTGGAGCTGCTGCGGCGGGACCCGGCACTGACCGCCGTGGTCGCGGCGAACGACTCCGTCGCGCTCGGCGCGTGCGCGGCCCTGCGGGAGTCCGGCCTGCGCATCCCGGAGGACGTGTCCGTGGCCGGCTTCGACGACCTGCCCTTCAGCATCGACGTGGTGCCCGCGCTCACGACGGTACGGCTGCCGCTGGCCGAGGCGGGGGCGCGGGCGGGCCGGATCGCCATGGGGCGGGAGGAACCGCCGCCCGGGGGGATCGCCGTGGTGCGGGGGGAGTTGATGGTGCGGGGGTCCTCGGGAGTACCGCGGGGCTGAGGAACGGGGGCGAGAGGGCTGGAAGGGGACGGCGGGCCGGGGGCGCGGGGCCGTGGGA
>NZ_JBIRNP010000001.1:837662-978229 GCF_044331705.1 Streptomyces sp. NPDC017202
GTCGCGAGGCCACGGAGGTCCGGGGCGCGAGGCCACGGAGGTCCGGGGCGCGAGGCCACGGAGGTCCGGGGCGCGAGGCCACGGAGGTCCGGGGCGCGAGGCCACGGAGGTCCGGGGCGCAGCGGTCGTAGCCGGGGCCGTCCGCGAGTAGGGTCCGAGGGTATGAAGCTCGCCTTCTCCACCCTCGGAGTGCCCGGTCTTCCGATCCCCGACGTGCTGCGGCTCGCGACCGCGCACGGGTACCACGGTGTCGAGCTGCGCGCCCATCCCGAGGAGCCCGTGCATCCGGGCCTCGGCCCGGCCGAACGGGCCGAGGTGGCCGACGGGTTCAGGGCGGCCGGGGTCGAGGTGCTCGGGATCGCGGGCTACGCGCGCGTGGCCGCTCCGGGGGACGACGAACCGGTGCTCGACGAGATCCGCGCACTCGTCGCCCTCGCCCGCGACCTCGGCGCCCCCCACGTCCGGGTGTTCCCCGGCGGCGCCGACGGGCAGGACCCCGCCGAGGCGGACGCCGTCGCCGCCGGGCGGCTGGGCACCGCCGCCGAGTACGCCGCCGACCTGGGCGTGCGCATCCTGCTGGAGACGCACGACTCGCACCGCACCGGCGCCGCCGCGATGCGTGTCCTCGGCCTGGTCGGACACCGGCAGGTGGGTGCGCTGTGGGACGTGATGCACACCTGGCTGGGCGGCGAGCAGCCGCAGGACACCTACGCCGCGCTCGCGCCGTATCTCGGATACGTGCAGGTCAAGGACATCGCCTCCGTCGAGGACACCACCCCGATGGCGCTGGGCGCCGGCGTGCTGCCCCTCGCCGAGTGCGTGGAGGTCCTGTCCCGGCACGGGTGGGACGGCTGGCTGTGCTGGGAGTACGAGAAGCGGTGGTACGACGCCGCCGAGCCGCTGGCCGGGCTGCTGGACGCCGGACGGGAGCACCTGGCGAGGCTGCTCAACGAGTCGGCGTGAGGGGCGCGGGCAGACGGCCGGAGGGGCGCCGCCCGGTCGGCGGGCCGGTACCGGAAGGGGACCGCCGCCCGGTTGACGGGCCGGTACCGGAAGGGGACCGCCGCCCGGTCGGCGGGCCGGTACCGGAAGGGGACCGCCGCCCGGTTGACGGGCCGGTACCGGAAAGGGACCGCCGCCCGGTCGGCGGGCCGGTAAACGACTGGCGGGCCGGCACGGGCGCGGGTTAGCCTCCGCGCCGTGTATCGACCCCTAGCGCAGCCCGTGGTGCGGCCCGCCGCACCCCCGGCGTCATGAGTCTCGGCCGGACCTTCCTCGACGTCCGCCCCCTGCGCACCTCCCCCGTCTTCCGTCGGCTGCTGATCGGGCGCACCGTCTCCACGCTCGGCGGCTTCATGACCATGGTCACCGTCATGTACCAGGTGTGGGACATGACCCACAGTTCGGTGTGGAGCGGTGCGGTCGGGCTGGCGCAGGCACTGCCGATGGTCGGCGTGGGGCTGTTCGCCGGCGCCTGGGTCGACCGCGCCGACCGGCGCCGCGTCTACCTGATCGCCACCGTCGGCCAGGCCCTCTGCTCGCTGCTGCTCGCCGTGCAGGGCTTCACCGGGCACGTGCCCGTGCCGCTCGTCCTGGCGCTGGTCGCGGCGCAGGCCTCGTTCGGAGCGGTCGGGGGCCCCGCGGCCGGCGTGTTCGTGCCGCGGCTGCTGCCCAGGGACCAGGTGGCCGCTGGGCTCGCGCTGAACCAGGCGACCGGGCAGTCGATGATGCTGCTCGGCCCGGCCGTCGCCGGTGTGGTGCTCGGCTGGTGGGGCATCGGCGTCTGCTACCTGCTGGACGCCCTCAGTTTCGGGCTGGCCTTCTACGGCGCGTTCGGCCTGCCCGCGCTGCCGCCCGAGGGCGGGAAGTCCCGGCCCGGACTGCACGGCGTGCTGGACGGGCTGCGGTTCCTGACCGGCAACCGGGTGGTGCGCGGCGCCCTGCTGACGGACCTGGCCGCGACCGTGCTGGCGATGCCGGTCAGTCTCTTCCCGCTGGTCAACGCGGAACGCTTCGGCGGCGACCCGCGCACGCTGGGCCTGTTCCTGTCCGCGCTCGCCGTCGGCGGTGTCACCGCCACCGCCTTCTCGGGGCCGGTGACCCGGCTGGCGCGGCCGGGGCCGGTGATGCTGTGCTCCTCCGCCCTGTGGGGCGTGTCCCTCGCCCTGTTCGGCCTGACGACCAGCGCCTGGGCGGGACTCGGGGTGCTGGTGGTGGCCGGCGCCGCGGACGCCGTGGCCGTCCTGTCCCGTACGACCATCGTCCAGACCCGTACGCCCGACGCGCTCCTGGGCCGGGTGACGGCGGCCGAGGCGATCGTCGGGCAGGCGGGCCCGCACCTGGGCAACCTGCGCGGTGGCCTCGCCGCCGGCTGGTCCTCGGGCGCCACCGCCCTGGTCACGGGTGGCCTGATGTGTCTCCTGGCGGTGACGACGGTGGCCGCCACGACGCCGGAACTGCGGGGCGGGGCGGAAGTGGGGGACCCGCAGGACACGGGGGCTCAGGACACGGGGGCGGAGCGTCCCGGGTCAGGGGCCTCGCCGGTGGCCGGGGCGGCGGACGCCGACGGCTCCCCCGGCTCCCCCGGCTCTACGACGGCCGCCCCGGCCGGACCGTGAACCGCGCGTCGCCGTTCTCGCACCATTCCAGCACCGAGGGCCAGGAGCCGTAGCCCGCGTCCAGGTCCAGGTGGGCGGCGCCGGGCAGGACTTCGGCGGTCAGGCCGAGCGGGGTGCCGTACGCGGACTGGACACCCTCCGGGCAGTACGGGTCGTCGTCGCCGGCGACCAGGCGGGTCGGGCAGGGCAGGGTCAGGCCGTCGAGGGAGGGGAGGGCGAACTCCGCGACCTCGGGGTGGCCGGCGAGGACCGGGGCGGACGGGGGCGCGACCAGCAGGACCCGGTCGACGGCGTCGAGGCCGGGCAGGCCGCGGGCCACGGCCTGCAGCCACAGCACGACGGACAGGCTGTGCGCGACGACGACCCGCTCGCGCCCGGCGTCCAGGCCGTCGAGCAGGCGGGCCAGCTCCCCGAGCCAGACCTCCAGGGCGGGGTCGTCGGGATCGGGCAGCTGCGGGTAGGCGACGGCGTGGCCGCGCTCGGTCAGGCGGTCGGCCAGCCAGTGCTGCCAGTGGTCGGCGGGCCGGTGGTTCTGCCAGCCGTGCAGGACGAGGAAGGAGCGGCGGAGCCCGGTCGTCGTGGTCATGTTCCCGATCTTTTCCGGGCGCGGGGCGGCGGGTCCAGCCCGTCTCGGCCGGCGGGACAGCCGGGCGCCGCCCGGCGGCCGGCGGGGGCGGGTCACGCGCGGCCGAGTGGCGCGAGGTCAGGCCACGCGCGGGAGCGGGCCGCGGTGGATCAGGCCGTGCGGGAGCGGAACTCCGCGACCCTCTCCTCCAGCCGTGCCCGCCGTTCGGGCCATTCGTCGGCCGTGATCGAGAAGACCGCGGTGTCCCGGAGGCGGTCCTCCTCGCCGGGGGCCCAGGAGCGGGACCAGTTGCGCAGGACGCCCTCCAGGCGGCCTCCGACGCTCTCGACGGCCGCGCGGGAGCGGCTGTTGCGGGCGTCGGTCCTCAGGTCCACGCGGGCCACGCCCCACACCTCGAAGGCGTGCCGGAAGAGGAGCAGCTTGGACTCGGCGTTGACGCCCGTGCCCTGCGCCGAACGGGCCAGCCAGGTGAAGCCGACCTCGACGGCGTCGAGCCGGTCGTCGGACCGCCAGGAACGCGGCTCCCAGTAGGCGGTGGCGCCCATCACCCGGCCGGTGGCCGGGGACACCTGCGCGTAGGGGGCGAGCAGGCCCTCGGCCTTGCGGGCGAGCTGGGCGTCGACGTAGTCGCCGACCTCGCCGGCCCGCGGCACCCACGTGTACGCGTACGTCCCCCGGTTCTCCTCCGCCGCCTCCGCCAGACCGGCGGCGTGCCGGTGCTCCAGCGGCTCCAGGCGTACCAGCGCGCCCTCGAGGACCGGCCCCTCCATGGTGAACGTCACCCGACGATGTCCTTCCTCAACCGCGCGAACGCCTCGTGGAAACCGGGGAAAGTCTTGCGGACGCACTCCGGGTCGTCGAACGATATTCCGGGCGTGCGCAGGCCGGTCACCGCGAAGGACATGACGATGCGGTGGTCGCCGTGGGAGGTGATCTCGGCACCGCCGGGCGCGGCACCCGGGCGGATCTCGATCCAGTCGGGGCCCGTCGCCACCTCCACGCCCAGCCGGCGGAGGTTCTGCGCGCACGCCTCCAGGCGGTCGCACTCCTTCACGCGCGTGTTGGCCACGTCCTCGATGCGGACCGGGCCGGAGGCGTAGGGGGCGATCGCGGCGAGGGTCGGCATGGTGTCGGAGACGTCCCGCATGTTCACGGTGAGGCCGCGGAGTTCGCCGGTGCCGCGCACGGTCGTGCGGTCCGCCCCGACCGTGACCCGCGCGCCCATCGCGCGCAGGACCTCCACGAAGCCCAGGTCGCCCTGGAGCGCGCCCGCGCCGAGACCCGGCACGGTCACCTCGGCGCCCGGGGTCACCGCGGCCGCCGCGAAGAAGTAGCTCGCCGTCGACGCGTCCGGCTCGATCGCGTACGTCGTCGCCCGGTAGCCGCCCGGCGGGACGACGTACGTGTCGCCCTCGCGGACCACCTCCACGCCGAACGCCCGCATCATCGCGAGCGTGATCTCCACGTACGGCGCCGAGACCAGGTCGGTGACCGTGACGCGCAGGCCGGTGCGGGTGAGCGGGCCGAGCAGCAGCAGGGCGGTCAGGTACTGGGAGGACTGGCCGGCGTCCAGGACGACGTCCCCGCCCTCCACCCCCGCCGCGGCGACGGTCAGCGGGTGGTGGCCCTCCGCCTCCTCGTGCCGCAGGTCCACGCCCAGGTCGCGCAGGGCGCGGGTCAGCGGCAGCAGGGGCCTGCGGCGCATCTGGGGGGAGGCGTCGAAGCGGTAGGTGCCGTGGCCGGCGGCGGCCAGGGTGGGCAGGAAGCGGGCGGTGGTGGCGCCGTCCCGGCAGTACACGTCGGCTTCGCGGACAGCGGGGCCCTGCGGGCGGCCGTCGACCTGCCAGGCGTCCGGGGTGCGGCCGACGCGGTAGCCGAGCCGTACGAGGCCCTCGGCGAATCCCTCGGTGTCGTCCGACCGCAGGGGCCGCCGGAGGGTGGTGACCCCGTCGGCGGCCGCGGCGAGGAACAGGGCGCGGGCGGTGATGGACTTGGAACCGGGAATGTCGACAAGGGCCATGCCCCGCATGATCCCGCCGGGGGTCTGTCGGGGGTGGGGGTGTCCAAGGGGTGGACGAGGTGTCCACCGCGGCCGGCCCACCCTCTCCGCCGCACCGGGGCCGGCAGCCGCCGTCATCGGCGCGCCCCCTCCGTTGCGCCGATGGCGGCCCCTCCGCCGGCACCGCGCGCGTTCCCTTGACTGGCGGAAACTTCCCGGTTACTGCTGGCGCGACGGAAGTTTCCTTCAGCGGACCACCGACCACCGACCACCGGACCACCGACCACCGGACCATCGACCACCGGACCACAGGGCCGCTGGACCACAGGGCCACAGGGCCGCTGGACCACAGGGCCGCTGGACCGCTGGACCACAGGACCGCTGGACCGCTGGACCGCTGGACCGCTGGACCGCTGGATCATCCCCGGATCGCCTCCGGAAGGAGCGCACGTGCCCTCCAGACGTACCGTCCTGGCCGCCGGTGCCGGCCTCACCACCGCCCTGGCCACCGCCCTCCCCCTCGGCGGCACCGCGCACGCCGGCACCGACCGGCGCCTGCGCGCGCTGATCTCCCGCATGTCGCTGGAGGAGAAGGTCGGCCAGGTCTTCGTCACCCGGGTGTACGGCCACTCGGCGACCGACCCCGACCCGGCCGACGCCGACGCCAACCTCGCCGAACTCGGCGTGCGCACCGCCGCCGAGCTGATCGCCCGTTACCGCGTGGGCGGGATCATCTACTTCACGTGGGCGCACAACACCCGCGACCCGCTCCGGATCGCGGACCTGTCCAACGGCGTCCAGCGGGCGTCCCTCGGCCTGCCGCGCGGGCTGCCGGTGCTGATCTCCACGGATCAGGAGCACGGCGCCGTCGCGCGCGTGGGCCGGCCGGCCACCCTGTTCCCGGGCGCGATGGCGATCGGCGCCGGGGGGTCGCGGTCCGACGCCCGCACCCTCGGCCGTGTCGCGGGCGCCGAACTGCGGGCGATGGGCGTCCGGCAGGACTACTCCCCCGTCGCCGACGTGAACGTGAACCCGGCCAACCCGGTCATCGGCGTCCGCTCGTTCGGCGCGGACCCGCAGGCGGTGGCGGAACTGGCCGCGGCGGAGATCCGCGGCTACCGCGCGGCCGGGGTGGCGGCGACCGCCAAGCACTTCCCCGGGCACGGCGACACCGCCGTCGACAGCCACTACGGCTTCCCCGTCATCACGCACACGCGCGAGGTGTGGGAGGCGCTGGACGCGGTGCCGTTCCGGGCGGCGATCGCGGCCGGCGTCGACTCGATCATGACCGCGCACATCCTGGTCCCGGCCCTGGACGACTCGGGCGACCCGGCGACCCTCTCCCGTCCGATCGTGACCGGCCTGCTGCGCGAACACCTCGGCTACGACGGGGTCGTGGTCACCGACGCGCTCGACATGGCGGGCGTACGGACGAAGTACGGGGACGACCGGGTGCCGGTGCTGGCGCTGAAGGCGGGCGTCGACCAGCTCCTCAACCCGCCGAAGCTGGACGTCGCCTGGAACGCCGTGCTGCGGGCCGTGCGGGACGGGGAGCTGACGGAGGCGCGGCTGGAGGAGTCGGTCCTGCGGATCCTGCGGCTGAAGGACCGCCTCGGCCTGCTCGCCGACCCGTACGTCGACCGGGACCGGGTGGGGCGGACGGTGGGCACGAGGGCGCACCTCGCGACGGCCGACCGGATCGCGGGGCGGACGACGACCCTGCTGGTCAACGAGGGTCCGGTGCTGCCGCTGTCGCCGCGCGCGCACCGGCGGCTGCTGGTCGTGGGCGCGGACCCGGCGTCCCCCTCGGGCACCACGGGCCCGCCCACCGGGGTCCTCGCCGCCGCCCTCTCCGAACGGGGGTTCACGGCGACGGCGCTGTCCACGGGCACGGCCCCGTCCGCGGCGGTGATCGCGCGTGCGGTGACGGCGGCGGGCGACACGGACGCGGTGGTGGTGGCGACGTACAACGTCACCGCGACGAGCCCGCAGAAGACGCTCGTCGAGCAACTCCTGGCCACCGGACGCCCGGTGGTCGCGGTGGCGGTCCGCAATCCGTACGACGTGGCCCAGCTGCCGTCCGTGAAGGCGTACCTGGCGTCCTACTCGTGGACCGACGTCGAACTGCGGGCCGCCGCACGGGTGATCGCGGGAGCCCTGGAGCCGCGGGGCCGGCTGCCGGTACCGGTGCAGCGCGCGGACGACCCGACGCGGGTGCTGTACCCGATCGGACACGGCCTCGCCTACTGACACGGTCCGCGGGACGAAAAGGGATGAAACGGCACGACGGCCGGCCGGCGGGGAAGCCGGCCGGCCGTCGTGGCGGGCCGAGCGGGGACTACGGGCGCAGCGCCGGCTCGCGCTCCACGTGCCGCACGTCCAGCTTCGCGTCGAACCTCGCCAGCGGCCTGGCCGCGGCGGCGTTCTCCTGGACGGCGGCCGGGGCGACGCCCGCCCAGTCCAGGATGCGGGCCGTGGCGAGGGCCTTCTCGTCGGCGACGAGGCCGGCCACGTTCGCGCCGTGGTTCAGGCCGGGCGCGGTGAGGACGTAGGAGTCCTTCGCGCCCTTGCCGAGGCGGAACCGCTCGGCGCCCCACGGGTCGTTCTGGCCGTAGACGAACAGCATGTGGCGGGCGTTGTGCTTCACCCACGTGTCGACGTCGCGCATCGCCGACGGCTGGAACTTCATGGAGATGTCCCGGGGGACGAAGTTGCGCGGGGGCTGGTAGCCGTAGCGGACGTACTTCTTCTCGATGTGCGGGAAGTGGATGGTGGGCGCGCCGAGCTGGGTGCCCGCCTGGTAGTAGTACGGGGTGTACGGCGACAGGCCCTGGTCGGTGTAGAAGGAGAACCCGGAGATCGTGTCGATCGAGGTCCAGATCTCGTCGTCGGTCGCGTTCTTCGCGTCGGCGGGGATCGTGTCGCAGTCGGACAGCAGGCTGTACTGCCAGAAGCCCCAGACGTAGTCGAGGACGACGGCCTCGTAGGCGCGGTCCAGGCTGCCGATGGTGGTGAAGGTGTAGCCGTTCTCGGCGGCGTAGGCCTCGTACGTCTTCTCCAGTGCCTCGCGGCGCACCAGGGCCTCGCGCTGCACGGCGTTCAGGCGGTCGCGGCACTCCTTGGTGCCGACGGTCGCGAAGAAGCGGTCGTAGGCCGAGTCCTCGTCGTTCACCACGTCGTTGGGGGCGACGTACGCGACGACGCCGTCCATGTCACGCGGGTAGAAGCGCTCGTAGTAGGTGGCCGTCATGCCGCCCTTGGAGCCGCCCGTGGAGATCCAGTTCTGCGGGTAGATCGCCTTCAGCGCCCGGAAGATGCGGTGCTGGTCGCTCGCGGCCTGCCAGATGTCCAGCTTGGACCAGTCGGCGGGGTCGGGGCGGGAGGGTGTGAAGAAGCGGTACTCCATGGAGACCTGGTTGCCGTCCACGATCTGGGTGGGCTCGCGGCGGCTGGGGGTGGTGGAGACGCTGTAGCCGCCGGTGTAGAAGACCGTCGGTCGGCTGACGTCCTTGTGCAGCACGGTGATCCGCTGCTGGAACGTGCCCTTGGAGGGGTGCCGGTGGTCCACCGGCTGGGTGTAGTTCAGGACGAAGTAGCGGTAGCCGGGGTACGGCTTCTCCTGGACCAGGCTCATGCCGGGTACGGAGAGGAGCCGGTCTTTGATGTCCGCTTCCGGCTCGGCAGCGGTAGCTGCCCCGGCCGTGGTCAGCGTGCCGATGAGCACGGTGAACGCCAGCAGCCATCTGAGCGCCTTGCGCATGCGCGTGCACCCTCCCTGTGAGACAGATGTGCGCCGGAAGCTATCGGAGCAACACCCGTCACACCAGAGGGGATTGGCAAGTGGTGCGCATATCTGCCGGGATGTGACGGCAGGAAGGCGCCGGTCGGCCGGTGCCGGTGCCGGTGCCGGTCAGCACAGGATCCAGCCGGAGGTGTACGTCCCGCTGCCCACCGAGCCCGACACCCGCACGCAGCGGTGTCCGGCGTAGACCTCCACGGGCGGCGAACTGCGGGCATGCTTGCGCGACTTGCGCACGGCGACGTGGCCGCGCGCCTGCACGCCGACCGACACCGTCCGCTTCGTGCCGGGGTGCTTCTGCACGGTCACGGCGCAGACCCGGCCGCCGTTCTTGTAGACGAAGACGGAGCCGGTGGAGAAGGGCAGCATCCGCACCTGGCGGCCCGCGCAGGCGGAGGGCGCGGCCTGGGCGCTGCCCGGCGCCGCCACCGCGAACAGCAGGGACGCGGTCAGCACGGCCAGCCCCGCCCCCAGCCGTCGGCGTATCGCACCACTGTCCACGGTCGTCGACCCCTCCCCCGTCCGCCGCACCCACGGCCGTACAGGTGTACGGACGCAGGGCGCGGGGTGGATGGTTGCGCGACCGTCAGCGGGACGCGCCGACCGGCTCCTCCGGTTCCGCCTCGCCGACGAACGCCCGCCACAGCTCGGCGTACCGCCCGCCCCGCGCGAGCAGTTCCTCGTGCGTGCCGTCCTCGGCGACCCGTCCGTGGTCCATGACGACGACCCGGTCCGCGCGGGCCGCCGTGGTCAGGCGGTGGGCCACCACCAGGGTCGTACGGCGGCCCGCGACGCGGTCGGTGGCCTGGTTGACCTGGGCCTCCGTGGCCAGGTCCAGGGCGGCCGTCGCCTCGTCGAGGAGCAGGACGTCCGGGTCGACCAGCTCGGCGCGGGCCAGCGCGATCAGCTGCCGCTGCCCGGCGGAGAGGTTGCGGCCGCGCTCGGCGACCTCGTGGAGGTAGCCGCCGTCCAGGGTGGCGATCATCTCGTGCGCGCCGACCGCCCGCGCCGCCGCCTCCACCTCGGCGTCGGTGGCGTCGGGGCGGCCGTAGGCGATGGCGTCGCGGACGGTGCCGGGGAAGAGGTACGCCTCCTGCGGGACGACGCCCAGCCGGTGGCGGTACGCGGTGAGGTCGAGGGTGCGCAGGTCCGTGCCGTCGACCAGCACCCGGCCGCTCGTCGGGTCGTAGAACCGGGCGACCAGCTTCACCAGGGTCGACTTGCCGGCGCCGGTCTCGCCGACGAACGCGACGGTCTGGCCGGCGGGGACGTGCAACGCGATGCCGGTCAGGGCCTCCTCGTTGTCGCCGTAGGTGAAGTGGACGTCCTCGAAGGTGATCTCGCCGCGCAGCGCGTCGACGCCGAGGGGTTCCTCGGCGGCCTGCGTGGAGGTGGGCTCCCGCAGGAGTTCCTGGATGCGGCCCAGCGAGACCGTGGCCTGCTGGTAGCCGTCGAAGACCTGGGAGAGCTGCTGGACGGGGGCGAAGAACAGGTCGATGTAGAGCAGGTACGCCACCAGCGCGCCGGTCGTCAGCGTCGCCGCGTCCACCCGGTGCGCGCCCACGATCAGGACGGCCGCGGCGGCGGCCGAGGACAGCAGCTGGACGAAGGGGAAGTAGACCGAGATCAGCCACTGGCCGCGGATGCGGGCCCGGCGGTAGCCGTCGCTGCGCTCCGCGAACCGCGCCCCGCCGTCGTGCTCGCGCCGGAAGGCCTGCACGATCCGCAGTCCGGCGACCGACTCCTGGAGGTCGGCGTTGACCGCCGACACCCGCTCGCGGGCGAGTTCGTACGCCTTCACGCTGGCCCGGCGGAAGAAGAAGGTGGCGACGACCAGCGGCGGCAGGGTGGTGAAGACGACCAGGGCCAGCTGCACGTCGAGCACCAGCAGGGCCGCCATGATGCCGAAGAAGGTGACGACCGAGACGAACGCGGTGACCAGGCCGGTCTGCAGGAACGTCGACAGCGCGTCGACGTCCGTCGTCATCCTCGTCATGATCCGGCCGGTCAGCTCGCGCTCGTAGTAGTCGAGGCCGAGCCGCTGGAGCTGGGCGAAGATCTTCAGGCGCAGGGCGTACAGGACGCGTTCGCCGGTGCGGCCGGTCATCCGGATCTCGGCGGTCTGCGCGGCCCACTGGGCGAGCACGGCGAGCAGCGCGAGCAGGGAGGCGGCCCAGACGGCGCCCACGGCCATCCGGGTGACGCCGTCGTCGATGCCGTGCCGGATCATCACCGGCAGCAGCAGGCCCGTGCCGGCGTCCACGGCGACCAGGCCGAGGCTGATCAGCAGCGGCAGCCCGAAGCCCCGCAGCAGCCGGCGCAGACCGTAGGAGTCCTCGGCGGCCACCGCGCGGGCCTCGTCGACGTCCGGGACGTCGGTCGCCGGGGGCAGCGCCTCCACCTGTGCGAGCAGCTCGGGCGTGGCGGGCGTACCGGCGAGCGCGGTGTCCTTGCGCTCGCGGTCGCCCGTCCACAGCCGGGGGGTGACCCCGCGCTCGGCGTCGAACTCGGCGTCCAGCTCGTCCCGCACCGACGTGTCCTCGCCGGGCTCGGCGGGGCGGGCGTGGCCGGGCGAGACCCCGCCCAGCTCGTCCGGGTCGGTGAGCAGGCGGCGGTAGAGGGCCGAGCGCTCCTGGAGCTCCTCGTGGGTGCCGAGGTCGGCGAGCCGGCCGCCGTCGAGGACGGCGATGCGGTCGGCGAGGTTGAGGGTGGAGCGTCGGTGCGCGATGAGGAGGGTGGTGCGGCCCTCCATGACGTGCTTCAGAGCCTCGTGGATCTCGTGCTCCACGCGCGCGTCCACCGCCGAGGTGGCGTCGTCGAGGACGAGCAGCCGCGGGTCGGTGAGGATCGCGCGGGCGAGCGCGACGCGCTGGCGCTGGCCGCCGGAGAGGGTGAGGCCGTGCTCGCCGACCTTGGTGGCGTAGCCCTCGGGCAGCTCGGCGATGAACCGGTCGGCCTGGGCGGCGCGGGCGGCGGCCTCGATCTCCTCGTCGGTGGCGTCGGGACGGCCGTAGGCGATGTTGGCGCGGACCGTGTCGGAGAACAGGAAGGAGTCCTCCGGCACCAGGCCGATCGCGGCCCGCAGCGAGTCCTGGGTCAGCTCGCGCACGTCGTGGCCGCCGACGAGGACGGCGCCGCGGGTGACGTCGTAGAAGCGGGGCAGCAGCAGGGAGACCGTGGACTTGCCGGAGCCGGAGGAGCCGACGACGGCGAGGGTCTCGCCGGCGCGGATCTCGAAGCTGAGCCCGTCCAGCACCGGGCGGTCGCCGTATCCGAAGGACACGTCGTCGAACTCGACGGTCGCGGGCGCGTCGGCGGGCAGCACCTTGGTGCCGTCCTTCATCGACGGCTCGGTGTCGATCAGCTCCAGGACGCGTTCGGTGCCCGCGCGGGCCTGCTGGGCGACGGTGAGGACCACGGCGAGCATGCGGACCGGGCCGACGAGCTGCGCCAGGTAGGTGGAGAAGGCGACGAAGGTGCCGAGGGTGATGTGCCCGTGCACGGCCAGCCAGCCGCCCACCGCGAGCATCGCGACCTGCCCGAGCGCGGGGACGGACTGCAGGGCCGGGGTGTACCGCGCGTTGAAGCGGATCGTGCGCAGCCGGCCGGCGTAGAGCCGTCGGCCGACCTCGCGCAGCTTGCCGGTCTCCTGCTCCTCCTGCCCGAAGCCCTTCACCACCCGGACGCCGGTGACGGCGCCGTCGACCACGCCCGCGACGGCGGCGGCCTGCGCCTGCGCGTACCAGGTGGCCGGGTGCAGCCGGGTGCGGCTGCGTCTGGCGATCACCCACAGGGCGGGGGCCACGGCCAGCGCGACCAGGGTGAGCGGCGGCGACAGCCAGGCCATGATCCCCAGGGAGATCAGGAACAGCAGGATGTTCCCGATGGTCATCGGGAGCATGAAGAGCAGGCCCTGGATGAGCTGGAGGTCGCTGGTCGCCCGGCCGACGACCTGTCCGGTGGACAGCTCGTCCTGGCGGCGGCCGTCGAGCCGGGTGATCGTCGCGTACATCTCGGTCCGCAGGTCGTGCTGGACGTCGAGGGCGAGCCGGCCGCCGTAGTAGCGGCGGACGTAGGTGAGGACGTAGACGATCACGGCCGCGCCGATCAGGGCACCCGCCCAGGGCGCCATGTCACGGCTGTGGTCGCCGATCACGTCGTCGATGATCACCTTGGTGACGAGCGGGACCAGCGCCATGACGGCCATGCCGCCGAGGGAGGAGCCGAGGGCGAGGACCACGTCCGCCGGATGGCGCCACGCATAGCTCGCCAGTCGCCGTGCCCATCCCCGTTGCGCAGCCACACCGGTGCCTTCCGTCAGACCTGATCTTCCAGAAGGCACCAACGTGACAGGAAGCGGATTTCATCCCTCCGCAACAATCCGCTCCGCGGGTTCCGGGCGTTTTCGGGTTCGGCGCCGTCGGGGCCGCGCCGCGGAGCCTCACATCGGCACCGCGTTCTGGTTGCCCTCGCCCCGCTCTCGTCTGCGGACCGGGCCGTGCTTGCGGCGTCGCCGAGTCGGTGTGGCGAAAAGGCGACCGGTGAGAACTCGACGGCTCATGGCCTTCGGTGAACTCTGCAAGGATGCGCACATGGTGCTTCAGGTGGGGGCCAAGGCGCTCAAGAAGAGACGAGATGAGCTGACGGTCTCGGCGGAGTCGGTGGAGGTGCACGGGAAGGGGGAGGACGCGGCCACCGTGGGTCTCCTGTTGTTCTACGCCGCCGAATGCGGCCTGAAGGAAAGGCTCCTCTTCCGCAGAGGGCTTCGCGACACAGCGGCACTGGAACCCACGCACGACCTTCGCAAGCTGGCCAAGGATCTAAGACTTCCCCGCACCCTGGACGACTTGCTCAGCCGGCTTCGAAGCTGTCGCCTGCACACTCCCGCGGGCGCGTCCGTCGCCCTGGCGGACCTGCACCAGGCGTGGCGCTATGGTGCAAAGCTTGACGGGACGGACGAGAAAGAAGCGAAGGAAGCCCTCCGGGCGCTGATCAAGTGGTGCGAGCGGGACTGAGGCTAGGAGAGTACGAGGCCGTGGCCGGATTGACCGACCTGGAAGGGCTGACGCCCCCGGAGCATCTGTTCACCTGGGTGGACGTGGACGATCACCTGACGGCTCTTGCCGCTGCCGGCCGCTGGCCCGAGTGGCTCCGTGCGGCGGACGGCTGGTGGGACGGCCTGGAACTCGTCGTCTCCGACGGTACGGAAGCCGAGACGGCGAAGCACTGGCTGGACGAGGCCTTCGGCACAGGATCGACGGAGTGGCATGACAGCACCCTCATGCTCCGGCTCGACGACCCGCGGACGCCGGACTTCACCGGCATCCCCGTCATCCTCAGCCCCGAGCCGGAGAGCTCGGATCAGCCGCGCCGCCTGCCGCTGCTGCGCGAGAAGCACATCACCCCGCAGTTGGCGCACGCGCTGGAACGCCCTTCGACCGAGCGATTCCCCGGTGACGTGCAGATCCTGGCCTTCCACTCCTTCAAAGGCGGAGTGGGACGCACCGTGCACGCGGTCGCCATGGCCGACACGATCGCGCGTAGGGGCGGCAGCGTCCTGCTGGTCGACTCCGACCTCGAGGCGCCCGGAATCACCTGGATGCACAAGGCCCAGGGCGGACAGCTCGACTTCTCCTACGAAGACCTGCTCGCCCTGTTGCAGGGGTCCGAGGACGGCGGCTGGTCCGCGGCCGTGGAAATCGCGGCCGCCTACCTGCCGAATCAGCAGGTCGGACGGTTCGCGAGTGGGGGCCGGGTGACCGTGGTCCCTACGAGCAGGAGGGACCACCTGGGCCCGCCGCGCATCGAGCCTGCGGACCTTTTGACGCCTGGGCGCTCTCCGTACTTTCTGACCGAGGCCCTCGCCGCACTCGCCGCACGCACTGGTGCAGACACCGTTGTCGTGGATCTGCGAGCCGGAGCCTCCGAGCTGTCCGCTCCCGTTCTCCTCGACCCGCGAGTGCAACGCGTCTTTGTCACCACGCTCAGCCACCAGTCCCTCGAGGGCACGAAGACCCTGCTGAAGCAATTGGGGCGCCGTGCGCCGGCTCTGCGGGGCACGGACCCGGCCAGTTCCGTGATCGTCACGCAATACCGGCAGGACGTCCATGAAGCACAGGCCGAACAGGCACGAGCCGAGCTGAGCAGTGCGCTGCTCTCGTCACTGAGGCCGCCGGACGGCAGCACAGAAACCGACCCGGACGACACGGGCGAAGTGGACGCCGACGTCTTGTCCCAGCCCTTGCTCAGCCCCTTCCGAGAGGAGCTGCTGGCGCTTCCCTCCTCCTGGGACGCGGTGTTGCGAGTGCTGGAAAGCTGCAAAGTGTCCGAAGTCCTGGAATCAATCGTGCCTGCCCCCGTCTCCTCCCCATTGGCGGACGCGGACGGCGACCGGGAACATGTCGACTATTCAACGCTCCGCAAGCGGCTCGCGGAGACCGCGCAACCGCTCATCTACGCCGAGCGAAAAGGCATGTCATCAGCCAGCGGCTTCCTCGCAACCGACCCCTTGCGCAGACTGCTCGGGGACCACCGCACGGAACCTCCCTTGGCCCTCGTCGTCGGCGCCAAGGGTGCGGGCAAGACGTTCATGTATGCGAAGGCATGTGCGGCAAGGACGTGGAACGCGTTCGCTGAACAGTCCGGCGTCAAGGACGTCCGACTGGTACTGCCCGTAGTCCCGGTACTGGAGTCGGACAACCTCGAGAACGACGATCTGACGACCCAGGACCTCAGGGACGCGTTCGCCGCCACGCACAGTGCGCCGTCAGAAGCAGCAGGGACTTCCCAGCAGATCAAGGACCGGTTGAGGAAGGGTCTTTCCACCCTCGATGCGGGAGACGACATCGGATGGCGACAGTTGTGGCTGGAGTGCCTGGCCATCGCTGCGGGAGCGCCGCTGACGGGGGAGCTGGACGCCGAATCCGTGCTTACGGAACTCAGCAAGCGGTCACGAGCCGTGTTCGTCATGGACGGGCTCGAAGACCTGCTGCAGTCGCTGGACACGGAGGTCAAGCGCACTGCGCTGCGTGTACTCCTGATCGACGTCCTTGCCTGGCTGCGTTCCTTGCGCGGACGCCCGCTCGGGCTTGTCGTCTTCGTACGCCGAGATCTCGTGAAACGAGCGGTCCGCCAGAACAGCGAGCAACTGCTCGCACGCTACGAGCCCTATGCGCTGCGCTGGAACAAGGAGGAGGCGCTGCGGTTGGCGCTCTGGGTCACCGCGCATGCGGACGCGTTGCCCACGGCGATGGCCGAGTCCGACATCGCGGAGCTCTCCTACGATGCGCTGGTGAACGCCCTCATTCCGGTATGGGGGTGGAAGATGGGAACGGAGAGGTCCAAAGAGGCGCGCTCCCACCTGTGGGTGCCCGCGGCGCTCGGAGACTTCAAGGACCAGGTGCAGGCGAGGGATGTCGTGGTGTTCCTGGCCGAATCAGCACGTCAGTCGATTCCCCAGACCACCTGGGAAGACCGTGTGCTGGTGCCGAGTGCCATGCGCAAGGCCCTGCTCGAATGCAGCACGATCAAGATCAGTGCCATTCAGGACGAAAGCCAGGAGATCGGCGACCTGCTGAGTCGGCTTCAGCAGGTGCGCGAACCCGTGACCGTGCCTTTCTCACTGGCAGAAGTAGGGCTGGACGTGGCCGACGCCGACTTCCTCGTCGAGTCGGGAGTCTTCGCACGAGGCAACGACGGCCGCTACTGGGTGGCGGAGATCTACCGCCACGGCCTGGGATTCGGCAGCGAGCGGCGAGCGAAGGTCCTCTGGCGCAGGTGAGCCGGTCGCAAGGGTGCCCGACGGCGTCGGCAGCCACGCAGCCGGCATGCCCGCACACGGCAGCCGCTCCGGCCCGGCCCTCCTCCTTCGGAGAGCCGGGCCGCGTTCATCCCGGCCGTCAAGACCACGCCCCCGGTACCGACAGGAATCTCAGCTGCGGACGCGCAGGAAGTAGAGGCGGGTGGTCTGTACGGCGTTCTGGTTGTCGTCGCTGACCAGCAGGACCTTCAGCGCGCCCGCGCTGCGCCCCGTGATCACCATGCCCTCGATGTTGTCGAGGAGCGGGTTCGGCTGGGGCTGCTTCGCGGTCGCTCCCCGTGACGGGCAGGTCACGAGGTCGGCCAGGAGGGTCTTGGTGATCGGGCGCACGCCGTCCTGGCCGGTCAGGTGCTCGACACCGCTGGTGTCCGTGGCGCGGCGGGGGTCGGCGAGGTAGAGGCGGACCGTGTTGCCGACGCCCGCGGTGAAGCCGCGCTCCAGGACGAGGAGGCGGCCGTCGGGGGTCGCCTGGACCTCGGGGACGCCGAGCCCGGTGTCGGCGCGGTAGGCGTACTGGGCTCCGAGCACGAAGTGGCCGCCGCGCCGCGTCCAGGTCTGGAAGCGGAGCGTGCCGGCCGCGTCGCCGGAGAGGGCGTACTCCATCGACGCGAGCAGGGTACGGCCGCCGGGCAGCAGGGCCAGGCCCTCGAAGGTGCCGTTGGGGGCGGCGCGGCCGGCCGGGGCGACCCGCAGCGGGTCCGGGACGGGGAGGCGGTCGAGGATCGCGCCGGAGGGGCTGTACCGGCGTACGGAGGGCTCCGTCTCGGAGGTGACCAGGAAGGTGCCGTCCCGGTCGGCGACCAGGCCCTCGGCGTCCAGGGCGGCGCCGTTCTCGTCGGCGAGGGGGACGACCGCGGTCGGCCGCAGGGTCCTCGCGTCGAGGCGGAACAGGGCGGAGCGGTCGGACAGGGCCGTGAGGGCGCCGGCGGGGGTTCCCCCGTCGGAGCGGGACCGGGCGAGCGCGGAGAGGTTGCCGACGAAGGTGCCGTCGTACGTCGTCTTGTCGAGGGCGTCGGAGAAGCGGTCGAGGGAGACCGAGGCCGAACAGGCGTGGCTCTGCCCGGCGTTCGCCGGTCCGGCGGCGACCGGGCAGATGGCCGCCGCCAGGCCGGCGGTGAAGGTGGCGAGTACGGTTCGCAGGCGCATGACGGTCACCGTAGGGCGTGCGGGTGACGGCCGGTGGAACACGCCGTCAACGCCCCGCCGGAACCTCGTGCTTCAGGAGGCGGCGAGGTCCCGGTGGATGACCTTGGCGACGCCCTGGATGGTGGTGATGCCGTAGCTCATCGTGCTGTTGCCGTGAGTGAGGACGGTGATGGTGTAGTCGTGGCCGCCGCCCTTGAAGGTGCCGACGCTGTGCACCCGCCAGCCGTTGGTGGCGCGCGACAGCCAGCCGTTCTTGACGTGCCAGCTGACCCCGGCGGGCCGTCCGTAGGGGGTGCCCCAGCGCTGCGACGAGACGACCTGGGCCATCAGCTGGTTGACGTAGGCGCGCGAGGTGTCGGTGAGGACGGTGTTCCTGGCCGTGAGGAGCTTGAGCAGCTTCTGTTCGTCGGTGACGGTGATCTGGGTCAGGCCCCAGTAGTTGTTGGCGCCCGGCTTGGTCTGCGTCATCTTGGCGGCCGTGAGGAAGGCCCTGATCTTCGTCAGGCCGAGCTGCTTCCACAGGGTGGAGGTGGAGGCGTTGTCCGACTTGGTGATCATCGCCGTGGCGAGGGTCTTCTCACGGGAGGTCAGCGCCCTGTTGTGCTTCTGCGCGTCCCACAGCAGTGCGGACAGGACGGTGACCTTGACGACGCTGGCCGAGTCGAAGGCGGTGGAGGCGCGCAGGGTGCAGGTGGTGTTGGTGCTGCGGTCGTAGAGGCCGACGGCGACCGTGCCCTTGCGGGTGGCGAGCGCCGCGGTGATGTCCTTCTTCAGCTTGGCGGCGAGGCCGGCCTTGGCCGACGTGCAGGCGACGGTCGGGGTGGCGGCCGCGGCCGGGGTGGCGGCCGCCACGCCGGTGAGGAGGATGCCGGCGCCGAGGGCGGTGGCGACCAGCCCTCTGGTGCGTCCGGTTCGTCCGGGTCCGGCTCGTCTGGGTCTGCGGAGAGTCATGACAAGGTGACTCGCACGCGTGAACGATAGTTGTACGTACGTTCCAAGAACCGGATTCGTCGCGCGCCGGAGCAGTGGGTAGGCATGAGGCATGCCGACCGAGACACCGAACAGGCACTTCAGGGCAGGACAGTTGAGCGCCGCCCTGTGGGTGCTGCGCCGCCTCGCCGTGCCCGGGACCAAGGCTCCCGAGGAGAGTGCTTTCCGCGGGAAGAAGGTCCCCGCCCACCTCCTGGCCGAAGACCTGGGGGCCGTGATGAAGAACCTCTCGTACGCGAGGCGCCACGGCGGAGAGCGGTGGGCGGCGGCGGCCGAGGTGTTCCGCGACCTGCCGGACCTCCTTCCGTCGAACATGCCCGGCAACACGATGGAGCCGGGCGAGGAGAACGCCTTCATCGCCGGACGTGAGAAGCAGATCGCCGTGTACGAGAAGAAGTTCGGGGCGCTCTTGGGGTGACGCGACCGGGCGGCCGGCGCCTTCCGGCGGCATCCCGGCCGGGTGCCGCCCGCCGGACCCGCTCCCCCGTTCCTCCGGCCGTTCCTCCGCCCGTTCCTCCGGCCGTTCCTCCGCCCGCTCCTCCGGCCGTTCCTCCGCCCGCTCCTCCGCCCGCTCCTCCGCCCGCTCCTCCGCCCGCTCCTCCGGCCGCTCCTCCGGCCGCTCCTCCGGCCGCTCACAGGCTGCGACCAGGCTGGGCACAGCCCCCTCCCATCGGCGCTCTGCACGGTGGACTGGTGACATCTGCCACCGATCTCCCCCACCCGACCGTGTCCACCGACCGGCCGCCGCCCGCCGCGGACCCGGCGTCCACCCCGGCTCCCCCGCCGGACGAGGCACCGCGCTGGTCGCTCCCCGCGCTGCTCGCGATCCTGGTGCTGGCGGCGGTGCTGTACTCCTGGAACCTCTCCGGCTCCGGGCTCAACAGCTTCTACAGCGCCGCCGTGTTGAGCGGCACCCAGAGCTGGAAGGCCTGGTTCTTCGGCTCGTTGGACGCGGGGAACTTCCTCACCGTCGACAAGCCGCCGTTCGCCCTGATGGTGATGGGCCTGTCCTGCCGCGTGTTCGGCTTCGGGACCTGGCAGATGATGCTGCCGATGATCCTGACCGCCCTCGGCACGATCTGGATCCTGCACGCGAGCGTGAAGCGGGTCTGGGGGCACGGTGCGGCGGCGGTCGCCGCGCTGGTCCTCGCGCTGACCCCGATCACCGTGGCCATCAACCGGGACAACAACCCCGACACCCTGCTGGTGTTCCTGATGGCGGGCGGCGCCGCGCTGGCCCTGCGGGCGGTGCGCGACGGCAGGCTGCTGCCGCTGCTCGGCTCGGCCGCCTGCTTCGGCCTCGCCTTCAACACCAAGATGCTCCAGGGCTACATCGCCCTGCCCGCCGTCTTCGCGGTCTACCTGTACGCGGCGAAGCCGAAGCTGGTGAAGCGGCTCGTCAACCTGGCCGCCGCGGCCGTGGTCCTCGCCGTCTCCAGCTTCTGGTGGGCGGCGGCCGTCTCCCTGGTCCCGGCCGACGAGCGGCCCTACATCGGCGGTTCGACCGACGGCACCGCCTGGAACCTGATCATGGGCTACAACGGCCTCGGCCGGGTCTTCGGCGGCGAGGGCAACGGCGGGGGCGGCGGAGGCGGGGGCGGCGGCTTCTCCGGGACCGCCGGCATCGGCCGGATGTTCAACGACGTCCTCGGCGGCCAGATCTCCTGGCTGATCCCGTTCGCGGCGATCGCCGCCGTCGGCGGCATCGTCCGGTGCGGGCGCGCCCCGCGCACCGACCTCACCCGTGCCGCGCTGGTGATGTGGGGCGGCTGGACCGCCCTGCACTACCTCACCTTCGCCCTGGCCGAGGGCACCATGCACCCCTACTACACGACCGCCCTCGCCCCGGGCATCGCGGCACTGTGCGGGGGCGGCGGCCTGATGCTGCTGCGGGCCTTCCGCACCGAGAAGCGGTGGGTGTGGGTGCTGCCGCTCGCGCTCGGGATCACGGCCGTCTGGGCGATCGTGCTGCTGCGCCGGGCCTCCGGCTGGAACACGTGGCTGTGGCCCGTCATCGGGGTCGTGATGGCGCTCGCGGTCGTGGGGCTGTTCGTCTTCCGCTCGGGCCACCGTGCCCGCCTGCTGGCGGCCTCGGTGGCCGCGGCGGTCGTCGCGTCGGTGGCCGGTCCGGCGGCGTACGCCTGGTCGGTGCCGTCCGGTTCGGGCGGCGGGATGGGCGGTACGAACCCGACGGCCGGTCCCACGACCGGGAGCGGCGGCTTCGGCGGCGGAGGCCCCGGCGGCGGCCGGGGCGCCTTCCCGGGCGCCGGCGGCGAGCAGGCGGGCGGCCAGACCGACGGGCAGGCGGGCGGCGGGGCCGGCGGCTTCCCCGGGGGCGGCGGGCAGCCCGGCGGTACGCCGCCCGGTGGCACCGCGGCCGACGGCGGTACGGCACCGGGCGGCACCACCCCGGAAGGCGGCACCGGTACGGGCGACGGCCCCGGCGGCGGCGCCATGGGAGGCGGCGCGGGCGGCGGCATGGGCGGCGCGGGCGGCGGCGCGAGCACGGAGCTGCTCTCCTACCTGAAGGAGCACCAGGACGGCGCGAAGTGGCTGCTGGCGGTGTCGAGTTCGCAGTCCGCCGCACAGCTCGTCCTCAGCAGCGGTGAGCCGGTGATCTCCATGTGGGGCTGGTCAGGTTCCGACAACGCGATGACGCTGGCGAGGCTGAAGGAGCTGGTGAGGAAGGGTGAGCTGCACTACATCCAGCTCGGCGGCGGCATGGGAGGCGGTATGGGCGGCGGCTCCACGGCCAGCTCCGAGGTGACGGAGTGGGTGCAGAAGAACGGGACGGCGGTGGAGGAGAGCGACTACAGCTCGGCGGCCGCTTCCGGCTCCGGCACCTCCGACACCTCTGACACCTCCGGCTCCGGCACCTCGTCCTCGTCCTCGTCGCAGAGCGGCCAGTCGACGGTCTACCGACTGGACCCGTCGGACGTGAACTGACCGCACGTCGACGGCACATCGGTCGCTCACAGGCGCAAAACAGCCCCTGACCACCCGTCAGGGGCTGTTTTGCGCCATCAACTCGCGTAGACAACGGGTAATTTGCCGGTTCCCGTCATCTGATCGACATGTCAGATTCATTGCCTTGACCGCATGTGCATGTCACTCTCCCGATTGCCGCCTCCCCTCAACACGCGTAGATCGGACTCCCCACATGCTGACGACACGCATACGCCGCTGGAAGCCGGTGGCGCTCGCCACCACCGCCGTCCTGGTCGGCCTCACCGTGCCCGCGCTCACCGCGACCCCCGCCGCGGCGACCACGACGGCGTACGACTCGACGTACTACAAGAACGCGGTCGGCAAGACGGGTGCGAGCCTGAAGTCCTCGCTGCACACGATCATCACGCCCCAGACGAAGATCTCGTACTCCGCGGTCTGGAACGCGCTGAAGGTCACCGACCAGGACCCGAACAACAGCAACAACGTGATCCTGCTGTACAGCGGTGTCTCGCGCAGCAAGTCCCTCAACGGCGGCGACCTTGGCGACTGGAACCGCGAGCACACCTGGGCCAAGTCCCACGGCGACTTCGGCGAGGTGACCGGTCCCGGCACCGACCTGCACCACCTGCGCCCGGCGGACGTCCAGGTCAACAGCATCCGCGGCAACAAGGACTTCGACAACGGCGGCAGCACGGTCAGCGGCGGAGGCGGCAGCCTCACGGACTCCGACTCCTTCGAGCCGCGTGACGCGGACAAGGGCGACGTGGCCCGCATGATCCTCTACATGGCCGTGCGCTACGACGGCGGCGACGGCTTCGCCGACCTCGAACCGAACGAGAGCGTCAACAACGGCAGCAACCCCTACATGGGCAAGCTCTCGGTCCTCAAGCAGTGGAACGAGCAGGACCCGCCGAGCGCCTTCGAGGAGAAGCGCAACCAGGTCATCTACGACACCTACCAGCACAACCGCAACCCGTTCATCGACCACCCGGAGTGGGTCGAGGCGATCTGGTAGGTGGTCGGTTCCGCTTCGTCACGGCCGGCCGCGGGGTCCGTTCCCGCGGCCGGCCGCTGCCGTCGCCCCGTTCCCCTCCCCGACGGGGGCGCGCGGAAAAGCGTTTGAGCGAGGCGGCGCCCCGCTGCTACTTTCGGGGCGGACCGTGAAGTCGTCGTATGGAGGTGAGCCCCCGTGAACACAGTTACCCGTGGGTGCTCCCCCAACCCGTCACGGTCCGGCGGCTGACGTCCGGTGTCGCCAGGAGCGCCTGAGATCGAGGCACTCCTGGAAGGAGACTCCGATGGACACGAAATCTTTCCCCGCCGGCCCGAGCGAGAACGCGGTGCTGATCACGCGCGTCGCGGACCGGCAATGGCATGCGTTGGACGACGACCTGGTGGTCGGCCGCGGGCATGCCGAACACCGGCCCGACGGGCGCTTGTTCGTCAGCATCGACGCCTGGCACGACGCCGCCTTCGACCGGCTCGCCGAGGCGATGCGGGCGGAACTGCCGGCACCGCTGTACACGGTGGTCGACGAGGCCGACGCCGAACTGACGGCCGGCTGGCGGCGGGCGGGTTTCACGATCCGGCGCCGCGAGTGGGAGTACGTCGTGCCGACCGACCCGCGGGTCACAGGGCTCGGAGCAGTCCTGCCGCCTCCGGGCGTGACGATCGTGCCCGCCGGTCAGGCGGACGAGACCCTGCTGCGGGCGGTGGACCGCGCGATCCGTGACGAGGTCGAGGCGGCCGTCGGGTGGCAGTCGATGCCCGCGGAAGTGGTTCCCCGTCCCCGGGGCGACACCATCGTCGACCCGTCGAAGTACGCGGTGGCCGCGGCGCCGGACCGCTACCTGGGTCTGATCCGGGTGGTGAGGGCGAAGCGGCCGCGCATCGGGCTGATCGCGGTCCGGGCCGGCGAGCAGCGCCGCGGCATCGCGCGGGCGCTGCTGGCCCACGCGCTGGAAACGCTGCACCGCTCCGGGTCCCCCGCGGCCTGGGCCGAGGTCGACGAGTCCAACCGGGCGGCCTCGGCACTGTTCGAGGGCACCGGCGCCCGTCCGGCGAGCAGCAACCTGGAGCTGGTGCGATGACCAGGAGCAGGAACGTCATCGAGGTCGAGGGCAGGGTCGTCGAGTGCCTGCGCAGCGCCATGTTCACCGTGGAGCTCGAGAACGGCCACCAGGTGCTCGCGCACATCAGCGGGAAGATCCGCAAGAACTACATCAGGATCATGCTGGAGGACCGGGTCCTGGTGGAACTCCCGCCGTACGACCTGACGCGCGGCCGGATCGTGTTCCGGTACCGGAACTAGGGCGTGTCTGACAATTCGCGTCGGATCAGTGCGCGGCGTCTGGTGCGGTGCATCGCAAGGCGGAGGATCGCCCGTGTACTGGATGTACTCGGGTGATCCGACAACGCGGCGAGGTGCCGTGCCAGGCGTCGCGCGCCCGACGGGAATTGTCAGACACGCCCTAGCGGCGTTCGGCGCCTTCCGCGGCAGCTGATGCAGGGGCCCGGCCCGGTCACGGCGTTCCCGTGGCCGGGCCCGGGGCGGTGTCCCGCACGGCGCGGACCGTGTGGTGCGGACCGTGCGGTGCGTGGACGGCGTCGGTGGGCGGTCACCCGTGGAGCGAACGGGCTCCCGGGCTGTTGCCCGTGAAGCGTCGGCCCATGGCGATCTCGTCGGCCACCACCGACCAGACGGTCTCGTCGTCCCGGAAGGGGAGCGGGTCGATGCCGCCCGTCTCCTCACGGATGCGGCCGACCTCGCCGTCCAGGCGCTCGAAGTCGGCTTCCTCGTCGGCGTCGCCGCCGCCGAAGGTGAACTCTTCGAGCAGGCGCTGGAACCGGAGGGTGACCTGGACGAGGGAGGAGACGTCCGTGTGGAGTTCCCGCACGGTCTCCTCGTCGGGGTCGAAGGCGTGCACCTTGCCGGACACGGGGTCGAGGGCGAGGTGCGCGTTGAGCAGCCAGCCGATGACGGGCCAGTCACCCGCGCCCTCCGCGGCGTCCTCGAAGTCCTCGACGGGGAGGACGTCCCGGACGAGGGGAAGCAGGCCGTCGTCCTCGTCGGGCCGGCGCAGCAGGAGCGTTCCGGTGGGGACGCCGACGGTCTGGAGGAGGCGGGCACCCTCGGTGTCCGCGGCGGCGGGCGGAAAGGCGGTGGCGGGGACGGCCGCGAGCCGGTCCTCGCCGAAGACGTCGACGAGTTCGCCGCGGGTGACGTCGAAAATCACTGCCAGGACTCCGGACTCCGCGGCGGCACGGGCACTGCGGGACTCTCAGTGGGCGGAAGCGGTCACAGCGACGGCGTCGCGGATCGAGGCGCTCGCGGCGACCCCGCGCCCGTCCCGCCCCGCCCGCTCACCGTGCTCTGACAGGTTCCCACGGGACCGGTGTCCGGATGGGTGATCGGCGTCGGGGCTCCCGCACCGCGACGGGGGCACCGTCCCGGCCGGCCGCTGTCGTCAGCCCAGGTGGGTCGGGGCGAACATCCGCAGCCGGGCCGGCAGGACCACCACCGAGGGGCCGGGGGACGCCAGCGCCTGCGCCAGGTCGGCCGCCAGGGCCTGCGGGGACGTCCGCACGCCCGGGACGCCGAAGGACTCGGCGAGGGCCGCGAAGTCCGGGCCGGTCAGCTCCGTCGTCTTCGTCGCCGTGGTCCCGCCGAAGGACTCGGTCATGTACTCGCGCAGGATGCCGTAGCCGCCGTCGTCGACGACGAGCCAGGTGACGTTCAGGTCGTACTGCTTCGCCGTGGCCAGTTCCGCGATCGAGTAGAGGGCGCCGCCGTCGCCGGACACGGCGAGGACCGGCCGGGTGGGGTCGGCCACCGCCGCGCCGAGGGCCGCCGGGAAGGCGTAGCCGAGACCGCCCGCGCCCTGGGCGGAGTGCATGTGGTTGGAGCCCTTGGGGTCGAAGGCCGACCACGCCCAGTACGCCAGGATCGTCATGTCCCAGAAGGACGGGGAGCCGGCGGGGAGCGCGGTGCGGACGGAGGCCAGCACCTGCTGCTCCAGGGCCAGTTCCTGGGACGCGAGGCGTTCCGCCACGCGGGAGAGGAGCGCGCGGACCCGCTCGGGCGCGGTGGGGTCGGTGCGTTCGGGGACGGTCTCCAGCAGGGCCTGGATCGCGAGGCGGGCGTCCGCGTGGATGCCGAGGGCCGGGTGGTTGGACTCCAGTTTGCCGAGGTCGGCCTCGATCTGGATCACGCGGCCGCGCGGGGTGAACGTGTGGTAGTTCGAGGAGAGTTCGCCGAGGCCCGAGCCGATCACCAGCAGGACGTCCGCGTCCTCCAGGAAGTCGGTGGTGTGGCGGTCCTCCAGCCAGGACCGGAGGGAGAGGGGGTGCGTCCAGGGGAAGGCGCCCTTGCCGCCGAAGGTGGTGACCACGGGGGCGTCGAGCCGCTCGGCGAGCTTGCGCAGCTTGCCCGAGGCGTCCGCGCGGACGACCCCGCCGCCCGCGACGATCACCGGGCGGGCGGCCTTCGCCAGCAGGTCGGCGGCGACCGCGGTCAGTTCGGGGCGCGGCGGCAGTTCCTCGGGGAAGGCGTCGCCTGCCGTGACCACGGGGAGGGCCGTCTCCGCCAGCAGCACGTCCTGCGGGATCTCCACCCAGACCGGTCCGTGCGGGGCGGTCAGCGCCGACTTCCAGGCCTCCTGCAGCGCGGAGGGGATCTGGGACTGGGCGCGGACGGTGTGGACCGACTTCACCACCCCCCGGAACGAGGCCGCCTGATCGGGGAGTTCGTGCAGATAGCCGTGGCGGCCGCCGCCCAGCCCACGGGTGGGGATCTGGCTGCTGATCGCCAGCACGGGCGCCGAGGCCGCCGCCGCCTCCTGGAGCGCGGCCAGGGAGGTCAGCGCGCCCGGCCCCGTGGACAGCAGCAGGGGCGCCGCCTCGCCGGTGACGCGGCCGTACGCGTCCGCCGCGAAGCCGGCGTTGTTCTCCATCCGCAGGCCGACGTAGCGCAGGTCGGAGCGGCGCAGCGCGTCGAACACGGCGAGCGCGTGCTGGCCGGGCAGCCCGAAGACGGTGGTCGCGCCGAGCCCGGCCAGGGTCTCCACGACGAGGTCTCCGCCGGTGCGGCCGGGCGGCGGATCGAGGGCCGCCTCCGTCTGTGCGGCGGTCGGGCGGAGCACCAGGTCGTGGTCGTGGGTCACTGCGCGCGGGCCTCCGCGATCTGGCGGGACATGATCGTGGTCAGTTCGTACGCCGTGTGGGACGCGGCCACCGACGTGATCTCCGCGTGATCGTACGCCGGCGCCACCTCGACGACGTCCGCCGAGACCAGGTTGCAGGAGGCCAGGCCGCGCAGGATCTCCAGGAGTTCGCGGGAGGTCATGCCGCCGGCCTCGGGGGTTCCGGTGCCGGGCGCGTGCGCCGGGTCGAGGCAGTCGATGTCGATGGAGATGTAGAGGGGGCGGTCGCCGATGCGCTGCCGGAGCTGGTCGGCGACCTCGTCGGCGCCGCGCCGGTAGACGTCCGCCGAGGTGACGATGCCGAAGCCCATCTTCTCGTCGTCGGTGAGGTCCTGCTTGCCGTAGAGCGGGCCGCGGATGCCGACGTGGGAGAGCGCCTCGGTGTCGAGGATGCCCTCCTCGACGGCGCGGCGGAACGGGGTGCCGTGCGTGTACTCGGCGCCGAAGTAGGTGTCCCAGGTGTCGAGGTGGGCGTCGAAGTGGAGCAGGGCGACCGGGCCGTGCTTCTTCGCGACCGAGCGGAGCAGCGGCAGGGCGATGGTGTGGTCGCCGCCGAGGGTCATCAGGCGGGCGCCGGTGCCCAGCAGGTCGTCGGCGGCCGCCTCGATCGTCTCCACGGCCTCGTTGATGTGGAACGGGTTCACGGCGATGTCGCCGCCGTCGGCGACCTGCGCGAGGGCGAAGGGGGAGGCGTCCTGCGCCGGGTTGTACGGACGCAGCAGCCGGGACGCCTCGCGGATCGCGTTGCCGCCGAAGCGGGCGCCCGGCCGGTAGGAGACGCCGGAGTCGAACGGCACGCCGACCACGGCGACGTCGGCGCGGCCGACCTCGTCGAGGCGGGGCAGCCGGGCGAAGGTCGCGGGACCCGCGTACCGCGGCACCCGCGAGGAGTCGACCGGGCCGCGGGGCGTCTCGCTGCTGCTCATCTGCTGCCTTCTTTCCTACGCGCTTTCCTACGCGTCGTCGCGTATGTACCGCTCTGTCCTGCCGCGTACGACTCTACCGGCGAGCCGGAACGCGTTCGGACGCGCGTTCGGGCACGAGTTCGGGTGCCGGGCCAGGGTGCCGGGCCGGTGAGCCGGTCGGGACGACCCTAGACGGCCGGAAGGCGCCGGCGAAGTGTACGTTTCCTCCATCGCAGCCGTCCCCGCCGGAGGAAACGCACACTGTGACGGAGCCCGCGGCGGTACCCGTGCCGCCGACACCACCCGTGCCCCTCGCCGCCCTGCTGGCCCGCGAGGACCTCGCCCTGCGCCGGATCGCCGGACCCCGCGAGCCGGATCCCGTCGTCCACGGGGCGCACGCCTCGGAGATGGCCGACCCGTACCCGTACCTGCTGGGCGGCGAGCTGCTGCTGACGGCCGGGGCACACCTTCCCGAGGCGGCGGCCGGCCTGGACACCCACTGCGACGACTACGTCGCGCGGATCGTGGCCGCCGGTGGCGCGGCCCTCGGGTTCGGCCTGGCGCCGGTGCACGACACCGTGCCGCGCGCCCTGGCCGCCGCCTGCGAGGCCCGGGGACTGCCCCTGCTGGAGGTCCCGCCGCAGACCACCTTCTCCGGCGTGGCCCGCGCGGTCTGGCAGCTCATGGCACAGGCCCGGCACGACGGGCTGCGCCGGGTCACCGAGGCCCAGCAGAGCCTCGCCGCCGCCGCCTCCCGGCCGGACCCGGTGCCGTCGGTGCTGCGGCAGCTGGCCCGGCGGGTGGGCGGCCGGGCGGTGCTGTACGGCCCGGAGGGCACGGAGGTCGCGGCGGCGGGACGGGAGCCGGAGAGCGGGGCGGGCCCGGCGCTGGCCCGGCTGGCACGGGTCGTCCGGCCGGCCGGACCGCCGCCCGCGGGTACGGCCACCGCTCCGGCGGCCCCCGCTCCCTCCTCCGCCACCGACACCACCGGCGGCACCCGTCTCGCCGCCTACGCCCTCGGGTCCGGCCGGGGCTTCGTGCTCGGGATCGCCGCTCCGCGCCGGGAGGCCGGTGACCACACCATCGCCTCCGTCGCCGCCGTCCTGCTCTCGCTGCTCACCGGTGAACACCGGAGCGGCTCGGAAGCGGCCCGCTCCTCGGCCCTCGTACGGCTGCTGCTCGGCGCCGCGCCGGAGTCCGTGGCCCCGCTGCTCGGCGGCCAGCGGTGGCAGGTCGTGCACGGGCGGCCCGAGGGGCGGGCGCCGGACGCGGTGGCCGCCGCCGCGCTGGGCGCCGCGCTCGGGTCGCCGCTGGTCGACCTCGGGGAGGACGTCGTACGGGTACTGGTGTCGGGCGAGCGGGAGCCGCTCGCGCAGCGGGGATGGACGCTGGGGGTCGGCGCCGCCGCGGCCCCCGCCGACTGGCCGGCCGCCGACGTCCGGGCGGCCCGCGCCCTGGCCCGCGCCCGCGCCACCCGCGCGCCCCTGGTCCGGCACGGCGCGCGCCCCGCGCTCGCCGACCTGGTGCCGCCCGACGAGGCCGAGGCGCACGCCCGCGCGCTGCTCGCCCCCCTCGACGAGACCCTCGCGGCCACCCTGCGCACCTGGCTGTCGCTGCACGGCGGCTGGGACCGCACGGCGGTGGCGCTGGGCGTGCACCGCAACACCGTGCGGCAGCGGATCGCGCGCTGCGCGACCCTGCTGGGGACGGACCTGGACGACCCGGACGTACGGATGGAACTGTGGTTCGCCCTGCGGCAACGGTGAGTCCGCCGGCGCGGACCGGCGGCGGACCGGGGCGAGTGACCCGCGTCCCAGCGTCCGGGAGACCACGGACTCCCACCGGCCGCTGCCCCACAATGGAGACCATGCCGATACCCGGGACACCCAGCCGCGCCGAGCTCGTCGAACACCTCGTGAGGACCCGTATCGCGGGTGACGTCGCCACCCCGCGCGAGAACAACCTCTCCCACTACCGCCAGTTGGCCAACGGCGTCCGCAACTTCTGGCTCGGCCTGGAGCTCGGCGACCGCTGGACCGACGAACAGGACGTGCTCGCGGTGATGGCGGAGCGGGCCGGCGTCAACGACGACCCCGAGTACCGCTACGGCCAGGACACCATCGACCCCCAGCTCACCGTCGACGCCCTGGAGCGGCTCGCCGGGCGGCTGCGCAAGGCGGCCGAGGACCGGCAGCGGGTGCTGTTCGCCACCGGTCACCCCGGCGGGCTGCTGGACGTGCACCGGGCCACGGCGGACGCGCTGCGCCGGGCCGGCTGCGAGATCGTCGTCATCCCCGACGGGCTCCGGACGGACGAGGGGTACGTCATGCAGTTCGCCGACGTGGCGGTGCTGGAGCACGGCGCCACCCTGTGGCACACCCACTCGGGCGAACCGATGAAGGCGATCCTCACCGCCCTGGAGCGCGAGGGCCGCCCGCTGCCGGACCTGGTCGTCGCCGACCACGGCTGGGCGGGTTACGCCGGACAGCACGGCGTGGACTCCGTCGGGTACGCCGACTGCAACGACCCGGCGCTGTTCCTCGCCGAGGCCGAGGGCACCGTCCAGGTGACGGTCCCCCTCGACGACCACGTCCTCAGCCCCCGCCACTACGACCCGATGACGGCGTACCTGCTGGCGGAGGCGGGGCTGGTCTAGGGCGTGTCGCTCCGGAAAGGCGGCGACGAGCACCGTGAAGGTGTTCTCGCCGCCGCCCCGTTGCTCCGTGCCGGCCGTGCCCCTCAGTCCTCCCGGGGGACGCGCACCACGCCTTCCTGGATCACCGAGACGGCGAGCCGTCCGTCCTGCGTGTAGATGCGGGCCTGACCCAGGCCCCGGCCGCCGTGCGCCGACGGCGACTCCTGGTCGTAGAGCAGCCACTCGTCGGCGCGGAACGGGCGGTGGAACCACATCGCGTGGTCCAGCGAGGCGCCGACCACGTCCCCGACGGCCCAGCCGCCGCGGCCGTGCGCGAGGAGGACCGAGTCCAGGAGGGTCATGTCGGAGACGTAGGTGGCGAGGACGACGTGCAGCAGCGGGTCGTCGGCGAGCTTGCCGTTGGTGCGGAACCAGACCTGGCTGTGCGGTTCCCGCGGCTCGCCGAACTTCCCGTACGGCGGCTCGTCGACGTACCGCAGGTCGATGGCCCGGCGCGCCTCCAGGAACCGCTCGACGACGTCCGGCGGGAGGTGGTCGTAGCCGCGCAGGCGTTCCTCGGAGGTCGGCAGGGTCGCCGGGTCCGGGGAGACGGGCATCGGGGCCTGGTGGTCGAGCCCCTCCTCGTACGTCTGGAAGGACGCCGACAGGGCGAAGATCGGCCGGCCGTGCTGGACGGCGACCGCGCGGCGGGTGGTGAAGGAGCGGCCGTCGCGGATGCGCTCGACGTTGTAGACGATGGGCGCGCCGGGGTCGCCCATCCGCAGGAAGTACGCGTGCAGGGAGTGGGCGTGCCGGTCGGCGGGGACCGTGCGCCCGGCGGCGACCAGCGCCTGGGCCGCGACCTGCCCGCCGAAGACGCGGGGGACGACGGCGGAGCGGGACCGGCCGCGGAAGATGTTCTCCTCGATCTGCTCGAGATCGAGCAGATCGAGGAGATCCTGTAGTGCCTGGCTCATGGGGACCGTTGTACCGGGCGGTAATTGCGGCCGGCTTACAGACCCATGTCCTTGGCGATGATCGTCTTCATGATCTCGCTGGTGCCGCCGTAGATGCGGTTGACCCGGTTGTCCGCGTAGAGGCGGGCGATCGGGTACTCGTTCATGTAGCCGTAGCCGCCGTGCAGCTGGAGGCAGCGGTCGATGACGCGGTGCGCGACCTCGGTGCAGAACAGCTTGGCGCTGGCGGCCTCGGCGGGGGTCAGCTCGCCGGCGTCCAGGGCCTCCGTGGCGCGGTCGGCGACGGCCTCGGCCGCGTCGACCTCGGCCTGGCAGGCGGCCAGCTCGAACTTGGTGTTCTGGAAGTGGGCGACCGGCTTGCCGAAGACGGTGCGCTCCTGCACGTACTGCTTGGCGAACCGGACGGCGGCCTTGGCCTGGGCGTAGGCGCCGAAGGCGATGCCCCAGCGCTCGGAGGCCAGGTTGTGGCCGAGGTAGGAGAAGCCCTTGTTCTCCTCGCCGAGCAGGTCCTCGACGGGCACCTTGACGTCGACGAAGGCCAGCTCGGCCGTGTCGGAGGTGCGCAGGCCCAGCTTGTCCAGCTTGCGGCCGATGGAGTAGCCCTCGGACTTGGTGTCGACGGCGAAGAGGGAGATGCCGTGGCGGCGGTCCTCGGCGGTCGGGGCGGCGGTCCGGGCGCAGACGATGACCTTGTCGGCGTGGACGCCGCCGGTGATGAAGGTCTTGGCGCCGTTGAGGACGTAGTGGGTGCCGTCCTCGCTCAGCTTGGCGGTGGACTTCATGCCCGCGAGGTCGGAACCGGTGCCCGGCTCCGTCATCGCGATGGCCCACATCTCCTCGCCGCTGACGAACTTCGGCAGGTAGCGCTTCTTCTGCTCGTCGGTGGCGAGCATCTTGATGTACGGCAGGGCAAGCAGCACGTGCACGCCGGAACCGCCGAACTGGACGCCGGCGCGAGCGGTCTCCTCGTACAGGACGGCCTCGAACTTGTGGCTGTCCAGGCCGGCGCCGCCGAACTCCTCGGGGACGTTGATCCCGAAGATGCCCAGCTCACCGAGCTTGTAGTAGAACTCCCGCGGGGCCTGGCCGGCGGCGAACCACTCGTCGTAGACGGGTACGACCTCGGCCTCGATGAAGGCGCGAAGGGTCTCCCGGAACGCCTCGTGATCCTCGTTGAACACCGTACGGCGCACGCCGCCACCTCCACGTACCTCGGCCTGTCTAAGCGCTTGCTCATATCACCGTACCGGCGAGTACGAGGTGCGTCCAGGGTGAGTGCGGGGTAATGCTCATCACGCCCCCCGGGGCACCCCCGGCCCGGCCCGCCCGGTCCGCGGGGCTTGCGTGATAGCCTCTAACGAACTCTTGCGGCTATAGCCGTCCGCCTGCGGAAGGGGCACTCCATGGCCGGGACCGGTGGCGCCGAGACCCCCCGGGAGCGGTACCGCGCCCAGGTGCGGGCCGAGATCAAGGAGCGGGCCCGGGAGCAGATCGCCTCCGCCGGGGCGTCCGCGCTGTCGCTCAACGCCATCGCCAAGCAGCTGGGGATGAGCGGGCCCGCGCTGTACCGCTACTTCGCCAGCCGGGACGAGTTGATCACCGAACTGATCAGGGACGCCTACCGCAGCCTCGCCGACGCCACCCGGGCCGCCGACGGCGACCTCGCCTCGCTGGCGGGCGCCCTGCGCGCGTGGGCACTGGCCGATCCGCACCGGTACTTCCTCGTCTACGGCACGCCCGTGCCGGGCTATCACGCGCCCGACGACACCACCGCCATCGCGTCCGAGATCATGGCGCGTCTGCTCGACGCCTGCGCCGAGCTGCCCGCGGACGGGACGCGGACGCCGCTGGACACCCACCTGGACGAGCACCGGCAGTGGGCGGACGGCCACCCCGCACCCGCCCCGGCCCCGCGCCGGGCGCTGGCCTTCTGGACCCGGCTGCACGGCGTGCTGTCGCTGGAACTGGCGGGCCACTTCACCGGAATGGGCTTCGACCCCGCCCTGCTCTACGCCGCCGAGCTGGAGAGCCTGGGCGACTGACCGCCCACCCGGCCGCTCCGCCCACTCCCCCACTCCTCCTCCACCGCCGCACCGGACGGCCCGAGCGGCCGACCGGCCCCCACTCCCCTACTCCCCCTCCGCCGCCGCCGAGCCGAAGGCGCCCCGGGCCATCCGGTGCAGCAGGTCCGCCGTGGCCTCCCGGCCGGGGAGGCCACCCGCCCTCCCCAGGTGCGGGGTGGAGTTGAGCAGTCCGAACACCGAGTGCACCGCGGACCGGGCCGCCGGCTCCGTCAGCGCCGGATAGACCTCCCGGACGACCTCCACCCACAGCTCGACGTACTGCCGCTGCAACTGCCGCACCAGCTTGCGGTCGCTGTCGCGGAGGCGGTCCAGCTCCCGGTCGTGCAGGGTGATCAGGGGACGGTCGTCGAGCGCGAAGTCGATGTGCCCCTCGACGAGCGAGTCGAGGACCGTCCCGGCCGCGGCCCCGTCGGCCTCCTGCACCCGGCGCCGCGCACCGGTCAGCAGCCGGCCGCTGATCCCGACCAGCAGCTCGGCGAGCATCGCGTCCTTGCCGGGGAAGTGCCGATAGAGGCCGGGGCCGCTGATGCCGACCGCGGCCCCTATCTCGTCCACACCGACACCGTGGAACCCGCGTTCGGCGAACAGCCGCGCGGCCTCCTTGAGGATCTGCTCGCGGCGGGTGGGGGCGTCGGTTCTGGTGGCCATGAAAACAATTCTAGACAACCACGTTAGCGCTCGTTAACCTGACGGAAATGGTTAACGCTCATTAACCAGTCGACCACTGGGTGAGGGGACCGCAAGGTATGGAGCAGGCACCGGAGCTGACCAGCGCGGCCGATCCCGCGTCGGAGGCCTGGCGGACCAATGAGAGGGCCCACCTCGCGCTCGTCGAGGAGCTGCGCGGCAAGCTCGCCGCGGCCCGGCTGGGCGGCGGGGAGAAGGCGCGGGCCCGGCACACCGCGCGCGGGAAGCTGCTGCCGAGGGACCGGGTGGACACCCTCCTCGACCCCGGCTCCCCGTTCCTGGAGCTGGCCCCCCTCGCCGCCGACGGGCTGTACGACGGGCAGGCCCCCGCGGCCGGCGTGATCGCGGGGATCGGCCGGGTCAGCGGCCGGGAGTGCGTGGTCGTCGCCAACGACGCCACCGTCAAGGGCGGGACGTACTACCCGATGACGGTGAAGAAGCACCTGCGGGCCCAGGAGGTCGCCCTCGAGAACCGCCTGCCGTGCCTGTACCTGGTGGACTCCGGCGGCGCCTTCCTGCCCATGCAGGACGAGGTCTTCCCCGACCGCGAGCACTTCGGGCGGATCTTCTACAACCAGGCCCGCATGTCCGGGGCCGGCATCCCGCAGATCGCCGCCGTGCTCGGCTCGTGCACGGCCGGCGGGGCGTACGTCCCGGCGATGAGCGACGAGGCCGTCATCGTGCGCGGCCAGGGCACGATCTTCCTCGGCGGTCCGCCCCTGGTGAAGGCCGCCACCGGCGAGGTCGTCACCGCGGAGGAGCTGGGCGGCGGCGAGGTCCACGCGCGGGTGTCGGGCGTCACCGACCACCTCGCGGAGGACGACGCGCACGCCCTGCGCATCGTGCGGACCGTCGTCTCCACCCTCCCGGCCCGCCGCCCGCTCCCCTGGGAGGTGCGGCCCGCGGTCGAGCCCAAGGTCGACCCCCACGGGCTGTACGGCGCGGTGCCGGTCGACTCCCGTACCCCCTACGACGTACGGGAGATCATCGCCCGCATCACGGACGGCTCCCGTTTCGCCGAGTTCAAGTCCGAGTTCGGGCAGACCCTGGTCACCGGCTTCGCCCGCGTCCACGGGCACCCGGTCGGCATCGTCGCCAACAACGGCATCCTGTTCTCCGAGTCCGCCCAGAAGGGCGCCCACTTCATCGAGCTGTGCGACCAGCGCGGCATCCCCCTGCTGTTCCTCCAGAACATCTCCGGCTTCATGGTCGGCAAGGACTACGAGGCCGGCGGCATCGCCAAGCACGGCGCCAAGATGGTCACCGCGGTGGCCTGCACGCGCGTGCCCAAACTGACGGTCGTGGTCGGCGGGTCGTACGGCGCGGGGAACTACTCGATGTGCGGCCGGGCCTACTCCCCCCGCTTCCTGTGGATGTGGCCGAACGCCAAGATCTCCGTGATGGGCGGCGAACAGGCCGCCTCCGTCCTCGCCACCGTCAAGCGCGACCAGCTTCAGGCGCGCGGCCAGGACTGGCCCGCCCAGGAGGAAGAGGCCTTCAAGGACCCGATCCGGGAGCAGTACGAGCGTCAGGGCAACGCCTACTACGCGACCGCCCGGCTCTGGGACGACGGGGTCATCGACCCGCTGGAGACCCGCCAGGTGCTGGGTCTGGCCCTGACCGCCTGTGCCAACGCGCCGCTGGGCGACCCCCAGTTCGGCGTCTTCCGGATGTGAGGGGCTTCAAGACGATGTTCGACACAGTCCTCGTGGCCAACCGGGGCGAGATCGCCGTCCGGGTGATCCGCACCCTGCGTTCCCTGGGCGTGCGCTCGGTGGCCGTCTTCTCCGACGCCGACGCCGACGCGCGGCACGTCCGGGAGGCCGACACGGCCGTCCGGATCGGTCCGGCGCCGGCCGCCGAGAGCTACCTGTCGGTGGAGCGGCTGCTGGAGGCCGCCGCCCGCACCGGCGCCCAGGCCGTCCACCCCGGATACGGCTTCCTCGCGGAGAACGCCGGCTTCGCGCGCGCCTGCGCCGACGCCGGGCTCGTGTTCATCGGGCCGCCGGCCGAGGCGATCTCCCTCATGGGCGACAAGATCCGCGCCAAGGAGACCGTGCAGGCGGCGGGCGTCCCGGTGGTGCCCGGGTCGAGCGGCAGCGGGCTCGGCGACGCCGAACTGGCCGCCGCCGCACTGGAGATCGGCATGCCCGTGCTGCTCAAGCCGTCGGCCGGCGGCGGCGGCAAGGGCATGCGGCTGGTGCGGGAGGAGGGCGGTCTCCTGGACGAGATCGCCGCCGCCCGCCGCGAGGCCCGCGCCTCCTTCGGGGACGACACGCTGCTCGTCGAGCGGTGGATCGACCGGCCCCGGCACATCGAGATCCAGGTCCTGGCGGACGGCCACGGCCGGGTGATCCACCTGGGCGAGCGTGAGTGCTCCCTCCAGCGCCGGCACCAGAAGCTGATCGAGGAGGCGCCCAGCGTGCTCCTCGACGAGACCACCCGCGCGGGGATGGGCGAGGCGGCGGTCCAGGCGGCCCTGTCCTGCGGCTACCGGGGCGCGGGCACGGTGGAGTTCATCGTCCCCGGCGGGGACCCGAAGGCGTACTACTTCATGGAGATGAACACCCGTCTCCAGGTGGAGCACCCCGTCACCGAACTGGTCACCGGGCTCGACCTGGTGGAGTGGCAGCTGCGGGTGGCGGCCGGGGAGCGGCTGCCGTACGCGCAGGACGACATCCGTCTCACGGGGCACGCCGTCGAGGCCCGCGTGTGCGCCGAGACGGTGTCCGTCCGCGAGGGCGCCCGCGGCTTCCTGCCGTCCGGCGGCACCGTGCTGCGGCTGCGCGAGCCGCGGGGCGAGGGGGTGCGCACCGACTCGGGCCTGAGCGAGGGCACCGAGGTCGGCAGCCTGTACGACCCGATGCTCTCCAAGGTGATCGCGTACGGCCCCGACCGGGCCACGGCGCTGCGCAGGCTCCGGGCCGCCCTCGCGGACACGGTCACGCTGGGCGTGCCGACGAACGCCGGGTTCCTGCGCCGGCTGCTCGCCCATCCGGCGGTCGTGGCGGGCGAGCTGGACACCGGCCTGGTCGAACGGGTCATGGACGACCTGGTCCCCACCGAGGTGCCGGAGGAGGTCTACGAGGCCGCCGCGGCCGTACGGCTGGAGGCGCTGGAACCGTCCGGGACGGGGTGGACGGACCCCTTCTCGGTGCCGAGCGGGTGGCGGCTGGGCGGGGCACACCGGCCGCCGGCGTTCCCGCTGCGGGTCACCGACCCCGTGGAGTACACCCCGCGCGGCACCCACTGGGTCACCGACGACGAGGTCGGCGTCACCCTCGACGGCGTCCGGCACACCTTCCACCGGGCCGGTGACTGGCTGGGCCGCGACGGCGACGCCTGGCAGGTGCGCGACCACGACCCGGTGGCCGCGTCCCTGACCGGGGCCGGGCACGCGGGCGCCGACTCGCTGACCGCGCCCATGCCGGGCACGGTGACGGTGGTGAAGGTCGCCGTCGGTGACGAGGTGACGGCCGGGCAGAGCCTGCTGGTGGTGGAGGCGATGAAGATGGAGCACGTCATCTCCGCCCCGCACGCCGGCACGGTCGCCGAACTCGACGTCACCGCGGGCACCACCGTGGCCATGGACCAGGTGCTGGCCGTGATCGCGCCGCACGGGGAGGAGGGATGAGCGTGCGAGGACTTCCGATGACCGTTCCCGCGCCGGGCCTGCCCACGCGGGTCAGGATCCACGAGGTCGGCGCCCGCGACGGCCTGCAGAACGAGAGGGCGACCGTGCCGACGGCCGTGAAGGCCGAGTTCGTGCACCGGCTCGCCGGGGCCGGGCTGACCACGATCGAGGCGACCAGCTTCGTCCACCCGAAGTGGGTGCCCCAGCTCGCCGACGCCGAGGAATTGTTCCCGATGCTCGCCGGGCTGCCGGTGGAGCTGCCGGTGCTCGTGCCGAACGAACGCGGGCTGGACCGGGCGCTGGCGCTCGGGGCGCGGCGGGTCGCGGTGTTCGCCAGCGCCACCGAGGCCTTCGCCAAGGCCAACCTCAACCGCACGGTGGACGAGGCGCTGGCCATGTTCCACCCGGTGGTGGAGCGGGCCAAGGCCGGCGGGGTGCACGTGCGCGGCTACCTCTCCATGTGCTTCGGCGACCCCTGGGAGGGCGCGGTCCCGGTCCCCCAGGTCGTCCGGGTGTGCCGGGCCCTGGTCGACATGGGATGCGACGAGCTGAGCCTCGGCGACACCATCGGGGTCGCCACCCCCGGTCACGTCGAGGAACTGCTGACCGCGCTCGACGAGGAGGGCATCCCCGTCGGCGCGCTGGGCGTGCACTTCCACGACACCTACGGCCAGGCCCTCGCCAACACCCTCGCCGCGCTCCGGCACGACGTCACCACCGTCGACGCCTCGGCGGGCGGCCTGGGCGGCTGCCCGTTCGCGAGGTCCGCCACCGGCAATCTCGCCACCGAGGACCTCGTGTGGATGCTGACCGGCCTCGGTATCGACACCGGGGTCGACCTCGGCCGTCTCGTCGCCACCAGCGTCTGGATGGCCGGCCGGCTGGGCCGGCCCAGCCCGTCCCGCACCGTCCGCGCCCTGTCCCACGAGGACGCGCAGGGCCAAGAGGGCCGCGAGGCCCACAAGGAGCAGTGACCGCCATGGACCACCGACTCTCCCCCGAGCTGGAAGAACTGCGGCGCACCGTCGAGCAGTTCGCGCACGACGTCGTCGCGCCGAAGATCGGCGACTTCTACGAGCGGCACGAGTTCCCGTACGAGATCGTCCGCGAGATGGGCCGCATGGGTCTGTTCGGGCTGCCCTTCCCCGAGGAGTACGGCGGCATGGGCGGCGACTACCTGGCGCTGGGCATCGCGCTGGAGGAACTGGCCCGCGTCGACTCGTCGGTGGCGATCACCCTGGAGGCGGGCGTGTCGCTGGGCGCGATGCCGATCCACCTCTTCGGCACCGACGCGCAGAAGCGGGAGTGGCTGCCGCGGCTGTGCTCCGGCGAGATCCTGGGCGCGTTCGGCCTGACCGAGCCGGACGGCGGCAGCGACGCGGGCGCGACGCGCACGACGGCCCGGCTCGACCCGGACACCGACGAGTGGGTGATCAACGGCACGAAGTGCTTCATCACCAACTCGGGCACGGACATCACGGGCCTGGTCACGGTCACCGCGGTGACGGGCCGGAAGCCGGACGGCAGACCGCTGATCTCCGCGATCGTCGTCCCGTCCGGCACCCCCGGTTTCACGGTCGCCGCGCCCTACTCCAAGGTCGGCTGGAACGCCTCGGACACCCGTGAGCTGTCCTTCGCGGACGTCCGCGTCCCGGCGGCCAACCTGCTGGGCGAGGAGGGCCGCGGCTACGCCCAGTTCCTGCGGATCCTGGACGAGGGCCGCATCGCCATCGCGGCCCTGGCGACGGGCCTCGCCCAGGGCTGTGTCGACGAGTCGGTGAAGTACGCCAGGGAGCGCCGCGCCTTCGGCCGCCCGATCGGCGCCAACCAGGCGATCCAGTTCAAGATCGCCGACATGGAGATGAAGGCCCACACGGCCCGCCTCGCCTGGCGTGACGCGGCGTCACGCCTGGTGTCCGGCGAACCCTTCAAGAAGGAGGCGGCCCTGGCGAAGCTGTACTCCTCGACGATCGCCGTCGACAACGCCCGCGACGCCACCCAGGTCCACGGCGGCTACGGCTTCATGAACGAGTACCCGGTCGCCCGCATGTGGCGCGACTCCAAGATCCTGGAGATCGGCGAGGGCACGAGCGAGGTGCAGCGGATGCTGATCGCCCGGGAGCTGGGTCTGGTGGGCTGAGACCCACCCGGACTCCTGGCAACTCGCTTGCCCGGTAGGCGTTTCGGTCCGGGCCGACGGGTACGGATGCCTTCGCCGGGGCGGGGTCGGACGGTTCCGGCCGGGCCCGCCCCCTGGACAAGATCTGAGGTTAGGCTAACCTACCTTCGAATTGTCCGGCGGTGATCCGCCCCGTTCGAAAGCGGCCACACTCATGCCCAACGCCAGAGCCACTCACCTCACCCGTCGCGGCATCCTCGCCGCCGGTGGCGCCCTCGGTCTCGGTGCCGTGCTCGCAGCCTGCGGGGACGACGACTCGGGCAGCGGTGACGCGAAGTCGACGGAGAACGCCGCCAAGTCCGGTCCCTGGACGTTCAAGGACGACCGCGGGACCACCGTGAAGCTCGACGCGATCCCGGCGAGCATCGTCGCGTTCACCGGCGTCGCGGCCGCCCTCCACGACTACGGCATCCAGGTCAAGGGCGTCTTCGGCCCGACGAGGACCACCGACGGCAAGGCGGACGTCCAGGCCGGCGACATGGACGTCAGCAAGGTCGAGATCCTCGGCAACGTCTGGGACGAGTTCAACGTCGAGAAGTACGCGGCCCTCGCGCCCGACGTACTCATCTCCACGATGTTCGACGACGCCGGCACCCTCTGGTACGTCCCCGAGGCCTCCAAGGACAAGATCGCCAAGCTGGCCCCGAGCGTCGCCGTCTCCGTCTACGACCGGCAGCTCACCGCTCCCCTGGAGCGCATGTGGGAACTGGCCGAGTCCCTCGGCGCGGACATGACCGCGGCCGGGGTCACCGACGCCAAGAAGCGCTTCGAGACCGCCGCGACCCGGCTGCGCGCCGCCGCCAAGGCCAAGCCCGAGATCAAGGTCATGGCCGGTTCCGCGAGCGACCAGCTGTTCTACGTCTCCGGCACGAACCTCTCCATCGACCTGGAGTACTTCAAGGCCCTCGGCGTGAACTTCGTCGAGCCGCCGGAGAGCGCCAAGGCCGAGGGCGGCGGCTGGTACGAGTCGCTGAGCTGGGAGAACGTCGACAAGTACCAGGCCGACATCATCATGATGGACGACCGTTCCTCGACGATCCAGCCGGCCGACATCACCAAGCCGACGTGGAAGCAGCTCCCCGCGGTGAAGGCCGGGCAGGTCATCGCCCGCTCACCCGAGCCGATCCTGTCGTACGACAAGTGCGTGCCGCTGCTGGAGACCCTCGCCGAGGCGCTCGAGAAGGCGAAGAAGGTCGCCTGACGAGGCGGCCCGCGGCCCGCGCCCACGCGGTCGAACCGCTCGGGCACGGGCCCGCCCCCGAAGGAAGGCCAGCCGCCCCTCTCCCGCTCCAGGAGCCCGCGTGACCACGGCCGTCGCCGCCCCGTTCCGTTTCTTCGCGCTGCACGTCGTACGGACGAGGCGGCTCGGTCCGTCCCTGGTCCGGGTGAGTTTCGCCGGGGAGGACCTGCGGCACTTCTTCTCCGACGGCCGGGACCAGTCGCTGTCGCTGTTCCTGCCGCATCCGGGGCAGGACGCGCCGGTCGTCCCCGTCGAACTCGGATGGGGGTCCTCCCGCTCGAGCGCAGCCGAGAGTGGGGGAGGGTGGTGGCAGGGGTGGCGTGAACTGCCGGACGACGTAAGGGCGGTGATGCGTTCGTACACGCTGCGGGAGATGCGCCGGGACCCCGACGAGATCGACGTCGACTTCGTGCTGCACACCCCGGCCGGGCCCGCCTCCGCGTGGGCCGGCCGGGCGCGCGCCGGGGACCGGGTGCTGCTGCTCGGCCCCGCCGTCGCCGACAACCGTGCGATCCGGTTCCAGCCGCCGGACGACACCGACCTGGTGCTGCTGCGGGGCGACGAGACGGCCCTGCCGGCGATCGCGTCCATTCTCGCGTCGCTGCCCGCCGGACGGCGCGTCCGGGCGTGGCTGGAGGTGCGCGACGCCCGGAGCGCGCGGCACCTGGCGACCGCGGCGGACGCCGAGATCTCCTGGCTGACCGACGGGACCTGTCTCGACGTCCTGCGCGCGGCGCCGCTCCCGCCCGCCGAGCGGCCGTACGCCTGGATCGCGGGGGAGTCGGGTTCGGTGAAGGCGCTGCGCCGGCACTTCGTGCGGGAGTGGGGCATCGACAGGCGCCGGGTCACCTTCGTCGGGTACTGGCGTCAGGGCATGACGGAGGAACAGCTGCGCGCGGCCGGCTGACCAACCGCCCTTCAGGGCAAGGAAGTTGACCGGCAAAGCAAACGTGACGACCGTCACCGGGGGATGGCGTTTCGTTCGCGTTACTTAGGTTAGGCTAACCTAAGGAAAAATCGAGGCTCCGCTCCCGCGTCCGCCCCGCGGCGGACCCGTCCCCATCCCCGGAGGACCCCCACGATGCGCTCGCACCTGCTCAATGACACGAACGCGGAGCGGTACCGCCGCTCCGTGACCGAAGGAGTCGAGCGGGTGGCCGCCAAACTCGCCGCCACCGACCGTCCGTTCACCGGCGTCACGGTCGACGCCCTCGCCCCCCGCATCGAGGGCATCGACCTCGACCGGCCGCTGGGCGACACCACGGCGGTGCTGGACGAGCTGGAGGAGGTCTACCTCCGCGACGCGGTCTACTTCCACCACCCCCGCTACCTCGCCCACCTCAACTGCCCGGTCGTCATCCCGGCCGTGCTCGGCGAGGCGGTCCTGTCCGCCGTCAACTCCTCCCTGGACACCTGGGACCAGTCGGCGGGCGGCACCCTCATCGAGCGGAAACTGGTCGACTGGACGGCCGCCCGCATCGGCCTCGGCCCCGCCGCCGACGGGGTGTTCACCTCCGGCGGCAGCCAGTCCAACCTCCAGGCGCTGCTCCTCGCCCGCGAGGAGGCCAAGACCGGCTCCCTGGAGAAACTGCGCGTCTTCGCCTCCGACGTCAGCCACTTCAGCGTGAAGAAGTCGGCGAAACTGCTGGGCCTGGGCCAGGACGCGGTGGTCTCCGTCCCCGTCGACCACGACAAGCGCATGCAGACCGTCGCCCTCGCCCGGGAACTGGAGCGCTGCGAGGAGGCCGGCCTCGTCCCCATGGCCGTCGTCGCCACCGCCGGCACCACCGACTTCGGCTCCATCGACCCGCTGCCCGAGATCGCCGAACTGTGCGAGCGGTACGGCGCCTGGATGCACGTCGACGCCGCCTACGGCTGCGGGCTGCTCGCCTCGGTGAAGTACCGCGGCCGCATCGACGGCATCGAACGCGCCGACTCCGTCACCGTGGACTACCACAAGTCCTTCTTCCAGCCGGTGAGTTCCTCGGCCGTCCTGGTCCGGGACGCGGCCACGCTGCGCCACGCCACCTACCACGCCGAGTACCTGAACCCCCGCCGCATGGTGCAGGAACGCATCCCCAACCAGGTCGACAAGTCCCTCCAGACCACCCGCCGCTTCGACGCGCTGAAACTGTGGATGACGCTGCGCACGATGGGCGCCGACGGCATCGGCGAGCTGTTCGACGAGGTCTGCGACCTCGCGGCCCGGGGCTGGGAACTGCTCGCCGCCGACCCGCGCTTCGACGTCGTCGTCGAGCCGTCGCTGTCCACCCTGGTCTTCCGCTACGTCCCGCGGGCCGTCACCGACCCGGCCGAGATCGACCGCGCCAACCTCCACGCCCGCAAGGCCCTGTTCGCCTCCGGCGACGCGGTGGTGGCGGGCACCAAGGTGAGCGGCCGCCACTACCTGAAGTTCACCCTGCTGAATCCCGAGACGACGGTCGACGACATGGCCGCCGTCCTCGAACTGATCGCCGGCCACGCCGAGCAGTACCTGGGAGAGTCCCTTGACCGCGCGTCCTGAAAACCCCGCCGCCACCCATGACCTCGTCGGGATCGGGCTCGGCCCCTTCAATCTCGGCCTCGCCTGCCTGACCGAGCCCATCGACGCGCTGAACGGCGTCTTCCTGGAGTCCAAGCCCGACTTCGAGTGGCACGCGGGCATGTTCCTCGACGGCGCTCACCTGCAGACGCCGTTCATGTCGGACCTGGTCACCCTCGCCGACCCGACCTCGCCGTACTCCTTCCTCAACTACCTGAAGGAGAAGGGCCGGCTGTACCCGTTCTACATCCGCGAGAACTTCTACCCACTGCGCGTGGAGTACGACGACTACTGCCGCTGGGCCGCCGGCAAGCTGAGCAGCGTGCGCTTCTCGACGACGGTCGCCGAGGTGACGTACGACGAGGGCACCGAGCTGTACGCCGTGCGGACCACGGACGGTGAGGAGTACCGCGCCCCCCACCTGGTCCTGGGCACCGGCACCGTGCCGTTCGTCCCCGAGGCGTGCCGCGGCCTGGGGGACGGCGTCCTGCACACCTCGCAGTACATGCACCGCAAGGCGGAGCTGCGGGAGAAGAAGTCGATCACCGTGGTCGGCAGCGGGCAGAGCGCCGCCGAGATCTACCACGAGCTGCTCTCCGGGATCGACGCCCACGGCTACCGGCTCAACTGGGTCACCCGCTCCCCGCGGTTCTTCCCACTGGAGTACACCAAGCTGACCCTGGAGATGACCTCCCCGGACTACGTCGACTACTTCCGCGCGCTGCCGGAGGAGACCCGCTACCGGCTGGAGAAGCAGCAGAAGGGCCTGTTCAAGGGCATCAACTCGGAGCTGATCGACGCGATCTTCGACCTGCTGTACCAGAAGAACGTCGAGAGCGGCGGCCGCGGCGTCCCCACCCGGCTGCTCACCAACTCCTCACTCACCTCCGCGCGGCAGGAGGACGGCGGCTACACACTCGGCTTCCACCAGGACGAGCAGGACAAGGACTTCGAGATCCGCACCGAGGGCCTGGTGCTGGCCACCGGCTACCACTACGAGCCGCCGGCCTTCCTCGACCCGATCCGCGACCGGCTCCGCTTCGACACGCACGGCCGTTTCGACGTGACCCGCGACTACGCGATCGACGTCACCGGCCGGGGCGTCTTCCTGCAGAACGCCGGCGTCCACACGCACAGCGTCACCAGCCCCGACCTCGGCATGGGCCCGTACCGCAACAGCTGCATCATCCGCGAGCTGCTCGGCAGCGAGTACTACCCGGTCGAGAAGACCATCGCGTTCCAGGAGTTCGGAGCATGAACACGACCGCGGCCGTCGGCCCTCTCACCTTCCGCCCCCTCGACCCCCCGAAGGACGCCGAGCTGCTGCACTCCTGGGTGACGCACCCCAAGGCGGCCTTCTGGATGATGCAGGACGCCACGCCGGCCGACGTCGAGCGCGCCTACCTGGAGATCGCCGCCGACGAGCACCACCACGCCCTGCTCGGGCTGCACGACGGCACACCGGCCTTCCTGATGGAGTACTACGACCCCCGCCACCGCGAGCTGGTCGGCCTGTACGAGCCGCGGCCCGGCGACATCGGCATGCACTTCCTGGTCGCCCCCACCGACCGGCCCGTGCACGGCTTCACCCGCGCGGTCATCACCGCCGTCGTGGCCCGCCTCTTCCAGGACCCGGCCGTCGAACGGGTGGTGGTCGAGCCGGACGTCTCCAACAAGGCCGTGCACGCGCTGAACGAGGCCGTCGGCTTCGTCCCCGAGCGCGAGATCGACAAGCCGGAGAAGAAGGCGCTGCTCAGCTTCTGCACGCGGGAGCGGTTCACCGCCGCCACGGGGGTGGGCGCGTGAGCCTCACCGACGCCGTGGCCCACCTCTCCCCCGAACGCTGGGAGAAGGCCAACCGCCTGCTGGTCCGCAAGGCCCTCGCGGAGTTCGCCCACGAGCGCCTGATCACCCCCGAGCCCGTGAGCGGGTCCACGGGCGAGCAGGACGGGCGGAACGAGCAGTACGTCGTCCGCAGCGACGACGGCCTGACGGCCTACCGCTTCACCGCCGTGCGCCGCGCCCTGGACCACTGGCAGGTCGACGCCGGCTCGATCACCCGCACCCGGGACGGCGCCGCACTCCCCCTCGCCGCACTGGACTTCCTCATCGAGCTGCGGGGCACGCTCGGACTGAGCGACGAGATCCTGCCGGTCTACCTGGAGGAGATCTCCTCCACCCTCTCCGGCACCTGCTACAAACTCACCAAGCCGCAGCTCACGGCCGCCGAGCTGCTGGAGGGCGGCTTCCAGGCCGTCGAGAGCGGCATGACCGAGGGCCACCCCTGCTTCGTCGCCAACAACGGGCGGCTCGGCTTCGGCGTCCACGAGTACCTGGCGTACGCACCGGAGACCGCGAGCCCGGTCCGCCTGGTGTGGCTGGCGGCGCACCGGTCGCGGGCGGCGTTCACGGCGGGCGCCGGCATCGACTACGCGTCGTTCGTCCGGCAGGAGCTGGGCGAGGAGACCGTCGAGCGCTTCGACGGCGTCCTGCGCGGACGGGGCCTCGACCCGGCCGACTACCTCCTCATCCCCGTCCACCCCTGGCAGTGGTGGAACAAGCTCAGCGTCACCTTCGCCGCCGAGGTCGCCCGCCAGAACCTGGTGTGCCTCGGCGAGGGCGACGACGAGTACCTCGCCCAGCAGTCCATCCGGACGTTCTTCAACGCGACCCACCCCGAGAAGCACTACGTGAAGACGGCCCTGTCCGTCCTCAACATGGGCTTCATGCGCGGCCTGTCGGCGGCGTACATGGAGGCGACCCCGGCGATCAACGACTGGCTGGACCGGCTGATCGACAGCGACCCGGTGCTGAAGTCGACGGGCCTGTCGATCATCCGGGAGCGGGCGGCCGTCGGCTACCGGCACCTGGAGTACGAGGCGGCCACCGACCGCTACTCGCCGTACCGCAAGATGCTGGCCGCGCTGTGGCGGGAGAGCCCCGTCCCCTCCCTCCGCGACGGCGAGTCCCTCACCACGATGGCCGCCCTGGTCCACGTGGACCACGAGGGCAGGTCGGTGGCCGGCGCGCTGGTCGAGCGGTCGGGCCTGGACCCCGCCGAGTGGCTGCGGCACTACCTGCGGGCGTACTACACGCCCCTCCTGCACTCCTTCTACGCCTACGACCTGGCCTTCATGCCACACGGCGAGAACACCATCCTGGTCCTGAAGGACGGTGTCGTGCAGCGGGCGGTCTACAAGGACATCGCCGAGGAGATCGTCGTCATGGACCCGGACGCGGTGCTGCCGCCCGAGGTGCGGCGCGTCCGGGCCGAGGTCCCCGAGGACATGAAACTCCTGTCGATCTTCACGGACGTCTTCGACTGCTTCTTCCGCTTCCTCGCCGCCGGCCTGGCCGCCGAGGGGGTCCTGGCGGAGGACGGCTTCTGGCGCACGGTCGCCGAGGTCTCCCGCGAGTACCAGGAGGCGCACCCCGAACTCGACGACCGGTTCCGGCAGTACGACCTGTTCGCCCCCGAGTTCGCGCTGTCCTGCCTCAACCGGCTCCAGCTGCGGAACAACCGGCAGATGGTGGACCTGGCGGACCCGTCGGGCGCCCTCCAGCTGATCGGCACCCTGAAGAACCCCCTCGCCGGTCTCTGACCCGCCGACGGGCGCACGCCTCCGAGTACGGTCCTCGGGGGCGTGCGTCGTGGTGCCGTCGCGTCCCGGCTCGTCCCGGTCCGGCTCGTCCTGTCTCCGCTCACCCCGCCCCGGTTCTTCCCGGTCCGGGGCGAACACCTGATGGAACAATCGCCCCATGGCGGAAATCATCCAGAAGGACGGCACCTGGGTCTTCGACGGGGATGCCCTGCGGCTGACGCCGGGCCGGGACAGGAACGTCAGTCCGCTCCGCAGCGCCCTGGGTGAACTCGTCGTGCCCCTGCGCGCGTTGGCGGGCGTCTCGTTCGAGCAGGGCAAGAGGTCGGGGCGGCTCGGGCTGCGGCTGCGCGACGGCGCCTGTCCGCTGCTGCGGGCGACCGGCGGCCGGCTCGCCGAACCCCACGACCCCTACCGGCTGGTGGTGGAACCCGACCGCCACGGCGTCGCCGAGTACCTCGTCGACGAGGTGCGCGACGCGCTGCTGCTCGACCAGGTCCCCACCGGTCCGGTCGACGCCCCTCTGCTGCCGGGCCCGTCCGTGCCCCTGTCGGTGTCCGCCGGGGACGGCACCGCGAGCTTCGACGGCGAGCGGGTGCACCTGGAGTGGAACTGGAAGACGGAGGAGGCCAAGGCCGCCGCCGGCCCCCGCACCCTGCCCGTCGGCGAGATCACGGCCGTGGAGTGGCGGCCGGCGGCCGGACTGGACAACGGCCACCTGCGGTTCACCGTCCGGGGCGCGTCGGCGAGGACCCCGGCGAAGTACGACCCGAACGCCGTGGAGCTGTGGGGCTTCAAGAAGGACCCGCTGATGGCGCTGGTCGCGGCCGCCGTACAGGCCAGGCTGCCGCACCCGGCCGCGGGCCCCGGGCACGCCGTGCCCCCGGCGCCGGGGGCGGTGCCGCTGCCGCTGCCGGGGCCGGGACCGGGACCGGGGCCGGCCGCGGGGGACGACCACGACACGCTGCTGCGCCGCCTGCGCGAGCTGGGCGAACTGCACCGGGACGGCGTCCTGACGGACGAGGAGTTCGCCCGGGCCAAACAGGCGGTCCTGCAGCGCATGTGAGGGCGGGCGGCGCCCGTCGGGCGAATTTCCCCTAGCACACGCACAGGTCACCCACGACTCCCCGCCAGGGGTCTGCCCGGAATCGGGCAGGAATCTTGCGAAACTCTCGTCGGTACCCCAGGATCTACCGGGTGCACGACGAACTCGTTGATCATCTGACGCGCTCCACCCCCCTGAACCGGGGTGAGGCCCTGCGGGTGATCCAGGACGTTCTCGCCTACTTCGACGAGACGACCGAGGAATTCGTCCGTCGCCGCCACCGCGAGCTCCAGGCCCAGGGCCTGGTCAACGCGGAGATCTTCGAACGGATCGCGGCGGACCTGAAATACCGGGCGGTGGCACCGCCGGAGCCGACTCTCCGGCAGCTGCGCCGCATGGTCTACGGCTGAACGACCGGCCCCGGACCAGCCGAGAACTACAGAGGGATTGCCTACACATGTGCGGAATCGTCGGATACATCGGGAAGCGTGACGTCGCGCCCCTGCTCCTGGAGGGCCTGCAGCGCCTGGAGTACCGCGGCTACGACTCGGCGGGCATCGTCGTCACCTCCCCGAAGACGGCCGGCCTGAAGATGGTCAAGGCCAAGGGGCGCGTCCGCGACCTGGAGGCCAAGGTCCCGGCCCGCTTCAAGGGCACCACCGGCATCGCCCACACCCGCTGGGCCACCCACGGCGCCCCCTCCGACGTGAACGCCCACCCGCACATGTCGGCCGACCTCAAGGTCGCCGTCGTCCACAACGGCATCGTCGACAACGCCTCCGACCTGCGCCGCAAGCTGGAGGCGGACGGCGTCGAGTTCCTCTCCGAGACCGACACCGAGGTCCTCGTCCACCTCATCGCCCGTTCCCAGGCCGAGAAGCTCGAGGACAAGGTCCGCGAGGCGCTGCGCGTGGTCGAGGGCACCTACGGCATCGCCGTCATGCACGCCGACTTCAACGACCGCATCGTCGTCGCCCGCAACGGCTCCCCGGTCGTCCTCGGCATCGGCGAGAAGGAGATGTTCGTCGCCTCGGACATCGCCGCCCTGGTCGCCCACACCCGTCAGATCGTCACCCTCGACGACGGCGAGATGGCCACCCTCAAGGCCGACGACTTCCGCACCTACACCACGGAGGGCACCCGCACCACGGCCGAGCCCACCACCGTGGAGTGGGAGGCCGCCTCCTACGACATGGGCGGCCACGACACCTACATGCACAAGGAGATCCACGAGCAGGCCGACGCCGTGGACCGCGTGCTGCGCGGCCGCATCGACGACCGCTTCTCCACCGTGCACCTGGGCGGCCTCAACCTGGACGCCCGCGAGGCGCGCCAGATCCGCCGCGTGAAGATCCTCGGCTGCGGCACCTCGTACCACGCGGGCATGATCGGCGCCCAGATGATCGAGGAGCTCGCCCGCATCCCCGCGGACGCCGAGCCCGCCTCCGAGTTCCGCTACCGCAACGCGGTCGTCGACCCCGACACCCTGTACATCGCCGTCTCCCAGTCCGGTGAGACCTACGACGTGCTGGCCGCCGTCCAGGAGCTGAAGCGCAAGGGCGCGCGGGTGCTCGGCGTGGTGAACGTGGTCGGCTCCGCCATCGCCCGCGAGGCCGACGGCGGCGTCTACGTGCACGCCGGCCCGGAGGTCTGCGTCGTCTCCACCAAGTGCTTCACCAACACCACCGTCGCCTTCGCGCTGCTCGCGCTGCACCTCGGCCGCACCCGCGACCTGTCGGTGCGCGACGGCAAGCGGATCATCGAGGGCCTGCGCCGGCTGCCCGCCCAGATCGCCGAGATCCTCGAGGGCGAGGAGGAGATCAAGAAGCTGGCGGAGGAGTTCGCCGAGGCCCGCTCGATGCTCTTCATCGGCCGCGTCCGGGGCTACCCGGTGGCCCGTGAGGCCTCCCTGAAGCTCAAGGAGGTCTCCTACATCCACGCCGAGGCCTACCCGGCGTCCGAGCTGAAGCACGGCCCGCTCGCCCTGATCGAGCCCGCCCTGCCGACGGTGGCGATCGTCCCCGACGACGACCTGCTGGAGAAGAACCGCGCCGCCCTGGAGGAGATCAAGGCCCGCAGCGGCCGGATCCTCGCGGTGGCCCACCAGGAGCAGGAGAAGGCCGACCAGACGATCATCGTCCCCAAGAACGAGGACGAGCTCGACCCCATCCTCATGGGCATCCCCCTCCAGCTCCTCGCCTACTACACGGCCAAGGCCCTCGGCCGTGACATCGACAAGCCGAGGAACCTGGCGAAGTCGGTGACGGTCGAGTAGGAGGACCAGTGAGAACGGACCCTCCGTGCCGCCACCGCGCACGGGGGGTCCACCCGTCCGCCGGGATATCAACTCCCCCGGCACCGGCTGCCGTTCGGCCCGTGGCCGTCACTCCGGGGCGGCCGGCCCGTCGCGAGACCGCCGCGGGCCGGCACGTGTCCGCGGTCGCGCGGTGCCCGGCGCATGCCCTTCACCGGGGCACGAACCACCTCTCGCGCGAGTGGTTTCCTTTTACGTCAAGGGAGTTGGGGAAACCCGGGACCTCGGGGACCTCAGAGACCTCGGGGACCTCAGGGAATGACGACGACGGGCCGCTTCGCCCGCTTGGCGAGCCGCCCCGCGACCGACCCGAAGATCCGTCCGACGAGGCCGTGCGTGGAGCCGACGACGATCGCGTCCGCCGCGTACTCCCGCCCCACCTCCTCGAGTTCGTGGCAGATGTCGCCGCCGCGCTCGACCAGGATCCAGGGCACCTCGGACAGGTACTCGGCGCAGGCCAGTTCCAGGCCGAGCACCTCGGTGCGGTGGTCCGGCACGTCCACGAAGACCGGCGGCTCGCAGCCCGCCCACACCGTGGTGGGCAGCCTGTTGGCCACATGGACGATGATCAGGCCCGCACGGGAGCGATGAGCCATGCCGACGGCGTACGCCAGGGCCCGCTCGCTGGACGTCGATCCGTCGAAGCCGACGACGACACCGTGCTGGAAAGCGGGATCACAGGAGGGGCGTGCCTCTTCCGCCGCCAGGGGTTCGGATGCCGTGTGATCGGCGACCGACCGCTTGCGGTCCGCTGGTTCGAAGAATTCGTGACCGGCCATGGCTGTCTCGGCGTATCGATCCTTTGACGGGTGGGACGAACGTGAGCGGCGGAGCGTGTCCGGGAATCATCTTCCCCACCCCATACCCCCAAGGGTACGGCGCCACGCCTCCATGGCCCAGTCCCGCCCACGGTCCGCGGGGGTTCCAGGGAGCATGCACGAGGGGCCGCCCGTAACGCAATGGTTGCTGCCCCGTACAGGCGGTTCGCACGGGATTCACCTGCCCGCCGGCCGTCCGGTGAGTGACCGACCGGTCGAACAGGCGTTGAACCACCTGAACCGCCCCCAGGGAGGAGTCCGCCCCATGCCCTCGTCCCGCCCCACCACCGAGACCCGCGACGGCGACGGCAGGACGACGGAGCTGATCCGCTGGGCGGCCTTCAGCTGCGTCCTCGTCCCGGTGGTCCTCCTCTGGTACGGCACCTCCCTGGCCGGCACCGCGGGCACCGCCGTCGGCCTGGCCGCCGTCACGGCCGTCTGCCGGCTGCTGCTGCGCCGCTCCGAGCGCTGCGCGGCCCGGCCCCCCGACGGGGAACACCCGCCGCGCGCGCCGCACCGGGCAGGCCGTCGGCACACCGGAACCGGGTCCCGCCGTGGCGGTCGTCACAGCGGCGGAAGCACACCGGTCGGCTGACCGGTTTTCACGCACGCGGCCGTATCTTTTCAGCCAACTTCCGGATACCGCGCATGCCGTGCCGCGACCACCCTCTCCACCCCGTCCGACCTGCGCGAAAGGGCGTTCCGGGGGCCCTGGAACCCTACGTGGATTGGCCACTGCGACGAGGCGCACTTCCCTGCACGGCCCACGAGTGCAACGCTTCGTGATCGAATGCTTCACGCCAAGTTGCCATGTCGACAATGTGCCGGGTGACTAACTGGCCACTCCGGCACCACGCGACACAGTAGATTTCGATCTTGATTGTCTACGGCGGGGGACTCGTGCAGGACCGAGGGGAAACGTGCAGGAGCGACACAACCGAGGAGCCGCGACCACCGAGGGGGGCTTAGCAGGGATGAGCCACGACTCCACTGCCGCGCCGGAAGCCGCGGCCCGGAAACTGTCCGGGCGACGTCGCAAGGAGATCGTCGCGGTGCTGCTGTTCAGCGGCGGCCCCATCTTCGAGAGTTCCATTCCGCTGTCGGTGTTCGGGATTGACCGCCAGGACGCCGGCGTACCTCGCTACCGCCTCCTGGTGTGCGCGGGCGAGGACGGCCCGCTGCGGACCACAGGGGGCCTGGAACTCACCGCGCCACATGGCCTGGAGGCGATATCGAGGGCGGGCACGGTCGTCGTACCGGCCTGGCGCTCGATCACCTCGCCGCCACCGGCCGACGCGCTCGACGCACTGCGCCGGGCGCACGAGGAGGGCGCCCGCATCGTGGGCCTGTGCACCGGCGCGTTCGTGCTGGCGGCGGCAGGCCTGCTGGACGGACGGCCGGCCACGACCCACTGGATGTACGCACCGACGCTGGCCAAGCGCTATCCGTCGGTGCACGTCGATCCGCGTGAGCTGTTCGTCGACGACGGCGACGTGCTGACGTCGGCGGGGACGGCGGCCGGAATCGACCTCTGTCTCCACATCGTGCGGACGGACCACGGCAACGAGGCGGCCGGCGCGCTGGCCCGCCGGCTCGTGGTCCCGCCGCGCCGGACGGGCGGTCAGGAGCGCTACCTCGACCGGTCTTTACCGGAGGAGATCGGCGCCGACCCGCTCGCCGAGGTCGTCGCCTGGGCGCTGGAACACCTCCACGAACAGTTCGACGTGGAGACGCTCGCCGCGCGCGCCTACATGAGCCGGCGGACGTTCGACCGCCGCTTCCGGTCGCTGACCGGCAGCGCGCCGCTGCAATGGCTGATCACCCAGCGGGTGCTCCAGGCGCAGCGGCTGCTGGAGACGTCGGACTACTCCGTCGACGAGGTCGCCGGACGGTGCGGTTTCCGCTCGCCGGTCGCCCTGCGCGGGCACTTCCGGCGGCAGCTCGGCTCCTCGCCGGCGGCCTACCGGGCGGCGTACCGGGCGCGGCGGCCGCAGAGCGAGCGGGTGCCCGCGGCGGAGAGCGAGGCGGCGTCCGCCGTCGCGGCGGGCGGCGCGGGCGGGCCCACCGCTCCGCACCCCGAGACCGCGGGGGTGCCGCCGCAGGTGCGGCGGACCGCGGGAGCGGGGGCGCTGGGCGCGGCCTCGGTCTCGGCCTCGGCCTCGGCGAGCACCCTGGCGGCGGAGCAGCACCCGCGGGACGCGTACGCGGGGTCCCGGGGCGGGTTGCCGGGGCAGCGCAGCGGGATGTGAGGAACGGGCGGTGGTGGGCGGGTCTCCTCGCCCCCGCCGCCCTTTCCCGTTCCCGCCTCCGGGGGCCGCGCCCCCGGGACGTCCGCCATGACGCGGGGCACCGGATCGGGGGATGTCACCCTTAGGGTGGACGCATGAACGATCGCATGGTGTGGATCGACTGCGAGATGACCGGCCTCTCGCTGTCGAACGACGCGCTCATCGAGGTTGCCGCCCTCGTCACCGACTCCGAGCTGAACATCCTCGGCGACGGTGTGGACATCGTCGTACGGCCGCCGGACGCGGCCCTGGAGACGATGCCGGAGGTGGTGCGCCAGATGCACACCGCGTCCGGGCTGCTCGACGAGCTGGCGGGCGGCACCACCCTGGCCGACGCCGAGGAGCGGGTCCTCGCCTACATCCGCGAGCACGTGAAGGAGCCCGGCAAGGCCCCGCTGTGCGGGAACTCCGTCGGCACCGACCGCGGCTTCCTGGTGCGGGACATGCCGACGCTGGAGAGCTACCTCCACTACCGGATCGTCGACGTGTCCTCCGTCAAGGAACTGGCCCGGCGCTGGTACCCGCGGGCGTACTTCAACAGCCCGGAGAAGAACGGCAACCACCGCGCCCTCGCCGACATCCGCGAGTCCATCGCGGAGCTGCGCTACTACCGCGAGGCCGTGTTCGTGCCGCAGCCCGGACCGGACTCCGACACCGCGAAGGCGATCGCCGCCAAGCACGTCCTGCCCGCCGGATGAAAGCCGTGCGCGAGCACCCCCTGGGACCCTGTACACTTTTTCTCGGCCGGTAGGGAGACCACAAAGTCGACTGCCGGACATGGTGGGTGTAGCTCAGTTGGTAGAGCACCTGGTTGTGGTCCAGGTGGCCGCGGGTTCAAGTCCCGTCACTCACCCTGATCCATCAGCCGGTGACCTTCTCCGAAGGTCACCGGCTGATGCGTTTTCCCCGGACTCTCCCCGGATTCCACCCGGGTTCCACCCGGGTTCACCCGGAGCCCCGCGCGCCCGCCACGAGCGGCTCGGCGCGGAGCCGCCCCGGTGACGGGGACGTCCGGACGGTCGTCGCGCACGTCCACCCGCACCACCCGCACCCTCCCGCCGCGCGCCGACGCCGACCGGGGCGGGAGCCGGGACGGCGGCGAGGTGCGGGGGGGCGGTGCCCCTCACGCCGACGCGCGCACCATCAGTTCCGTGGCCAGGACCACCTGGCGCCGTTCCAGACCCCGCGACACCGCCGGGCGGTCGTCCGCGATCTCCGTGAGCAGCAGGTCGAGCATGCGGCGCCCCATCTCCTCGATGGGCTGGCGCACGCTGGTCAGCGGCGGGTCCATGTGGCGGGCGATCGCCGAGTCGTCGTAGCCGATCAGGGCCACGTCGTCCGGGATGCGGCGGCCCGCCTCGCGCAGGGCCTGGCGGGCGCCGGCCGCCATCACGTCGGAGCCGGCGAACACCGCGTCGAGGGCGGGGTCGCGGTCCAGCAGCTCACGCATCGCCCGCTGGCCGCCCTCCTCGGTGAAGTCGCCCTGCACGACGAGGAGCTCGTCCACCCCGTGCCCCGCGTCGAGCAACGCGTCGCGGTAGCCGTCGACGCGCCGCTGGGCGCCGTACACGTCGAGACGGCCGGTGATGTGGCCGATGCGGCGGCAGCCGCGGGCCAGCAGGTGCTCGACGGCCGAACGGGCGCCGCCGTAGTTGTCGGAGTCCACGGACGGCAGCGTCTCGGCGGCGGAGCGCGGGCCGCTGATCACGGCGGGGATCTCCAGCTGGGCGATGAGGTCGGGCAGCGGGTCGTCGGCGTGGACGGAGACGAGGAGGACGCCGTCCACGCGGTGGGCGGCCAGGTACTGGGCGAGGCGCTGCCGCTCCCGGTCGCTGCCCGCGAAGATCAGCAGCAGCTGCATCTCCGTGTCGGCGAGTTCCGCGCCCACTCCGCGCAGGATGTCGGAGAAGTACGGTTCGGCGAAGAAGCGGGTCTCCGGCTCGGGCACCACGAGGGCGATCGCGTTCGTGCGGTTGGCGGCGAGGGCGCGGGCCGCGGTGTTGGGGACGTAGCCCAGCTCGGCGACCGCGGCCTCGACGGCGGCACGGGTGGCGTCGCTGACCCGGGGCGAGCCGTTGATCACGCGGGAGACCGTGCCGCGGCCCACACCGGCGCGCGCCGCCACCTCTTCGAGGGTCGGCCGGCCACCGCTCCGTCCCCGCGTACCGTGGCTTGCCATGGGCTCCGCCTTCCCGCTGTCATCATCCCACCGGCCTGGAATCTAACAGTCCCGGCCGTCCGGCCCACCGCCCCCGGGGGCAGCGGCTCCCGGCCGAAAAGCATCGCCCCGGCGCGTTAGCTAACAGCCGGATAACTGAACACGTCTCTCCGCGTTCCCGCCCTTGACACCCTCGCCCGGACCGACGACTCTTCAACACATCACCTGTGGGAGCGCTCCCACGGTACCTGACACATACACAACCCGCACGTTCCCCGCCCGAGCCGCAGCGAGAAACTAACGGGCCCAACAATGCAGTTGGCCGGGGGGTCGGCACGTCAGGGCAACAGGAGGACGTAATGCGAGCACGTACCCGAAGCTCCCGTCGGGTGGTAGTCCTGGCGACCGTCGCCACCATGGGCGCCGGGCTGCTGGCCGGCTGTGCCGACGACGGCGGCGACAAGGCCTCCGACGACTCGTCGGGCGGTGGCAAGGGCAAGACCACGATCACCCTGGGACTCTTCGGCACGATGGGCTTCAAGGAAGCCGGTCTCTACGCCGAGTACGAGAAGCTCAACCCGAACATCAAGATCGCCGAGAACGTGATCGAGCGCAACGAGAACTACTACCCCGCGCTCGTCAACCACCTCACCACCAACAGCGGTCTCCAGGACGTCCAGGCGATCGAGGTCGCCAACATCGCCGAGGTCACCGCGACCCAGAGCGCGAAGCTCCAGGACATGTCCAAGGTCTCGGGCGTGGACAAGAGCAAGTGGCTGGACTGGAAGTGGGCGCAGGCCACGACCAAGGAAGACAAGACCATCGCGCTCGGCACGGACGTCGGCCCGATGGCCCTCTGCTACCGCACGGACCTCTTCAAGCAGGCCGGTCTGCCGACCGACCCGGCGGAGGTCGGCAAGCTGTGGGCGGGCGACTGGAACAAGTTCGTCTCCGTCGGCGAGCAGTACAAGAAGAAGGCGCCGGCGGGCACCTTCTTCATGGACTCCCCCGGCGGCCTGCTCAACGCCGTCCTCAGCAGCCAGGAGGAGAAGTTCTACGACTCCTCCGGCGAGGTCATCTACAAGAAGAACAAGGCCGTCAAGGACGCCTTCAACCTGACCGCGAAGGCCGCCGAGCAGGGCCTGGTGCAGGCGCAGACGCAGTTCCAGCCCGCGTGGGACACCACGATCTCGAACAGCAAGTTCGCGACGATCGCCTGCCCGCCGTGGATGCTCGGCACCCTCAAGGGCAAGTCGAAGCCGGAGTCCCTCGGCAAGTGGGCCGTCGCGGTCGCTCCGAAGTCCGGCAACTGGGGCGGCTCCTTCCTGTCCGTGCCCTCCAACGGCAAGAACGTGAAGGAAGCCGAGAAGCTGGTCGCCTGGCTGACCGCGCCCGAGCAGCAGGCCAAGCTGTTCAAGGTGCAGGGCTCCTTCCCCAGCACGCCGAGCGCGTACACCATGCCCGAGGTGACCGGCGCCAAGAACGAGATGACCGGTGACCTCAACATCGGCACCATCTTCGCCGCGGCCGCGAAGGCCGCCCCGGTCCAGGTGATCGGTCCGAAGGACCAGATCATCCAGCAGGGTCTGACCGACAACGGCGTCATCCTGGTGACGAAGGGCAAGTCGCCGGAGGAGGCCTGGGAGACGGCGACGAAGACCATCGACAACAACCTGGACAAGTGACCCGTATGGCCACCCACGACACCGCCGCGCCCCCCGCCAAGGAGGGGGGCGCGGCCCCGGGCCGACCGCCCGCCGACCCGACCGGGGCGGAGCAGCGGCACCGCGCCCGGCTCTCCCGGCGCTGGCAGCGGGACATGCGCTGGAGCCCGTACGCCTTCGTCTCGCCGTTCTTCCTGCTGTTCCTGGCGTTCGGCCTGTTCCCGCTGGTCTACACCGGCTGGGCCTCGCTGCACCAGGTGGAGATGACGGCACCCACCGACATGGAGTGGGTGGGGCTGCGCAACTACACGCGGATCTTCGACGACGAGTTCTTCTGGAACGCGGCGAAGAACACGCTCACCATCGGGATCATCTCGACGGTGCCGCAGCTGCTGATGGCGATGGGGCTCGCCCACATCCTCAACTACAAGCTGCGCGGCTCGACGTTCTTCCGGGTCACGATGCTCGCCCCGTACGCGACGTCCATCGCGGCCGCCTCGCTCGTCTTCGTGCTGCTGTTCGGGCGCGACTACGGCATGATCAACTGGGTTCTGAACAACGTCGGGATCGACGCCGTCGACTGGCAGAGCGACAAGTGGCCCTCGCAGTTCGCGGTGTCCACGATCGTCATCTGGCGCTGGACCGGCTACAACGCGCTGATCTACCTGGCGGCGATGCAGGCGATCCCGCAGGACCTGTACGAGTCGGCGGCGCTGGACGGCGCGAGCCGCTGGAAGCAGTTCCTCCACGTGACCCTGCCGTCGCTGCGTCCGACGATCCTGTTCACGGTCGTCGTCTCGACGATCGGCGCCACCCAGGTGTTCGGCGAGCCGCTGCTGTTCGACGCCAACAAGGGGGCGTCGGGCGGTTCCGAGCACCAGTTCCAGACCCTGGGGCTGTACCTGTACGAGCAGGGCTGGGTCAACCAGCACCTGGGCCGTGCCTCCGCGATCGCCTGGACCATGTTCCTGATCCTGATCGTGGTCGGCATCGTCAACTACGTCATCTCGCGCCGGCTGCGCGCCAGTAGTTAGGAGTACGGCCGTGACGACGACGACTTCCACGACACCGCCCCCCTCTCCGCCGGACACGGCCGTGAAGAAGCCCGGCCTCGTGCGGCGGCCCAAGTCGGCGCGGGCCGGCGGGCAGATGCACGCGGGGCCGATCGCGTACGTGATCCTGGCCCTGTTCACCGTCGGCTCGCTGTTCCCGCTGGTGTGGACGGCGATCGCCGCCTCCCGCGACAACAACCGGCTGGCACAGACACCGCCGCCGTTCTGGTTCGGGTCGAACCTCTTCGACAACCTGGACATCGCCTGGAACGACGCCAACCTCGGCAAGGCGTTCGTCAACACGACGATCGTGGCGGGGACCTCGGCCGTGACGATCGTGTTCCTGTCCACGATCGCCGGGTTCGCCTTCGCCAAGCTGAAGTTCAAGGGCCGCGGCGCGATGATGCTGATCGTGGTCGGCACGATGATGGTGCCGCCGCAGCTCAGCGTGATCCCGCTGTACATGATGGTCGCCAAGCTGGAGTGGACCGACCAGCTCCAGGCGGTGATCCTGCCGTCGCTGGTCAGCGCGTTCGGTGTGTTCTTCATGCGGCAGTACCTGCTCCAGGCGCTGCCCGACGAGATCATCGAGGCGGCCCGGGTGGACGGCGCGAGCAGCTGGCGCGTGGTGTGGCACGTGGTGTTCCCCGCGGCGCGCCCCGCGATGGCGGTGCTCGGCATGCTGATGTTCGTCCAGACCTGGAACGACTTCCTGTGGCCGTTCCTGGTGCTGAGCCAGACCGGCAACCCGACCGTGCAGGTCGCGGTCGCGGGCCTCGGCCGCGGGTACACGCCCGACCAGTCCCTGATCATGGCGGGCGCGCTGCTGGGCACGCTGCCGCTGCTGCTGGTCTTCGCGATCTTCGGCAAGCAGATCGTGGGCGGCATCATGCAGGGCGCGGTGAAGGGCTGATGCGGGGGCGCTCCGCGGCGCGGCCGGGGCCGGGAACCTTACCGGTCCGGCAGCCGCGCGGGACCGACAGCGCCGTCGGTCGCCGCGACCGCGCGGTGCCGACCACCGTGCCGGCCCGGCGTCCACGCGGAGCCGGGGCCGCCGCGGATCCGGCTCGCGCGCGGGTCCGGCACCGCCGCGGGACCACCGCCCTCGCAGGCCGGACGCCCGCGCCGGCCCGGCACCGTGCCGCAGCGGCGTCCGCACGGCACCGGCACCCCGCCGGTCCGGCGTCCGCACGGGCCTGACACCCTGGCGATCACGATGTCCGCACGGGCCGGGACCTCCCGCGGTCCCGCGTCCGCACGGTGCCGGCACCCTCGCGGGTCCCGGGTCCGCGCGGGAGGGACACCCCCGCGGTTCCGGAATCCGCACGGGACCGTCACCACCGGTCCGGCACCACCGGTCCGGCACCACCGGTCCGGCACCCGCGCGGACCGGTACCCCCCGCGGTCCGGTGCCGGCGCGGGACGGACACCCCGCCGACCCGGCATCCGTGCAGGGCCGGCACCCCGTCGGCAGGCGTCCGCGCAGGGCCGACATCCCGCAGGGCGACGACCGTGCGGGCCGACACCCAGCCGGTCCGACGTCCGTGCGGGGCCGACGGCCCCGCCGGTGCCGCGTCCGACGGAGCCGGGTCACCGCCGCCCCGGCCCTCCGCACCTCTTCCCCCCATCCTTCGTCGGTCTCGACGACCTCGACGACCACTCATGGGAGCGCTTCCATGCCTGAGTCCGCACAGTCGGCCAACCCGGTGACCTTTCCTCCGGCCTTCCTCTGGGGCGCCGCGACGTCCGCCTACCAGATCGAGGGGGCGGTGCGGGAGGACGGCCGCACGCCCTCCATCTGGGACACCTTCAGCCATACACCCGGCAAGACCGCCGGTGGCGACACCGGTGACATCGCTGTCGACCACTACCACCGCTACCGCGACGACGTCGCGCTGATGGCCGAGCTGGGCCTGACCTCGTACCGCTTCTCCATCTCGTGGTCGCGGGTCCAGCCGACCGGCCGCGGCCCGGCGGTCCAGGTGGGCCTGGACTTCTACCGCCGGCTGGTGGACGAGCTGCTGGCGAAGGGCATCAAGCCGGCCGTCACGCTCTACCACTGGGACCTCCCGCAGGAGCTGGAGGACGCGGGCGGCTGGCCGGCGCGGGACACCGCGTACCGGTTCGCCGAGTACGCGCAGATCGTCGGGGAGGCGCTCGGCGACCGGGTGGAGCAGTGGATCACGCTCAACGAGCCGTGGTGCAGCGCCTTCCTCGGGTACGCCGCCGGGGTGCACGCACCCGGCCGCACCGACCCGGCGGCGTCGCTGAAGGCCGCGCACCACCTCAACCTGGCCCACGGTCTGGGCACCAAGGCCCTGCGGTCGGTGATGCCGACCCGCAACTCGGTGGCGATCAGCCTCAACTCCTCGGTCGTCAGGCCGCTCTCGCAGACCCCCGACGACCTGGCGGCGGTCCGCCGGATCGACGACCTGGCGAACGGCGTCTTCCACGGCCCGATCCTGCGCGGCGCCTACCCCGAGACGCTCCTCGCCGCGACCTCGTCGCTCACCGACTGGTCGTACGTCCTCGACGGCGATCTGCGCACCATCAACCAGCCGTTGGACGCGCTGGGCCTGAACTACTACACGCCCACCCTCGTCTCCGCGGCGGACGCCGACCCGACCGCGCCGCGGGCGGACGGCCACGGCGCCGGCGAGCACTCCCCCTGGCCGGCCGCGGACGACGTCGCCTTCCACCAGACGCCGGGCGAGCGCACCGAGATGGGCTGGACGATCGACCCGACGGGTCTGCACGAGCTGATCATGCGGTACACGAAGGAGGCCCCGGGCCTGCCGCTGTACATCACGGAGAACGGCGCGGCCTACGACGACAAGCCCGACTCCGACGGCCGCGTCCACGACCCGGAGCGGATCGCCTACCTGCACGGCCACCTGCGGGCCGTGCGCCGCGCCATCGCCGAGGGCGCGGACGTGCGCGGCTACTACCTGTGGTCGCTGATGGACAACTTCGAGTGGGCGTACGGCTACGAGAAGCGGTTCGGCGCGGTGTACGTGGACTACGCGACCCTCGCCCGGACCCCGAAGTCGAGCGCCCTCTGGTACGGCCAGGCGGCCCGCACGGGAAGCCTTCCGGCGCTCGAGACGGCCTGACCGAAGACCCCCGGGGTGGGGATCCCGGGAGAACGGGGGAACGGGGAAACAGGGGAAGGGGCGCGGCACGCCGTGGGGGCGTGCCGCGCCCCGCTGCCTTTGCGCGCGGGGTGACCGGCGGCGGCCCCGGTCAGAGGCTGCCGGGTGCCGCGAGCCACTGGGTCGACCGGCCCGTGACCGAGGCGATCGTCTCGAAGTCGTTGTCGTGGTGCAGCACGGTCAGCCCCTGGAGTTCGGCCGTCGCGGCGACGAGCAGGTCCACGGCGCCCGCCGAGCGGTGCCGCCCCTTCTCGGCGAGTTCGCGTTGCACGTCCCACGCGCGGGTCATGGCCCGGTCGTCCACAGGGATCCGGCTGAACAGGGCGTCCAGGTCCTCGACCAGCCCGGCCCGGTCCTCGGCGTTCTTGGCGCTGCAGAGGAACTCGATCTCGGTCAGCGGGCAGCGTGCGATCAGCCCCTCCTCCAGAGGCTTCTCCCAGAGGGCGCGAGCAGGCTGCTTCAGGACGCGGACCAGTGCGCCGGTATCGATGAGGTGGGCGGCCGCGCTCATCGACGGTGGTTCTCCTTGTCCAGCAGCATGTCGAAGTCACCCGCGTCCGCCCGCGCCGCGAGCCGGGCCAGGGCGAGCGCGCGCTTCTTGCGTTCGACTCCTTCCCTGAGCGCGGCGTCGACCGTGTCCTTCTTGGTCTTCGTGCCGAACGCCATGGCTGCCGCGGCCAGCAGGTCCTCGTCGATGTCGATCAGCGTCTTGGGCATGGACGACCTCCTGGATATCTAAGCCTTCGCTCAATACATCCATCCTGGCGGGGAAGCACCCGATTCCTGCTCAGCGGCCGGCGGCGAACGCCTTCGTGAAGGCGTTCGGGGTCTGGGTGACCGAGCTGCACGTCGGGTCCGCGGTGTTCTTCGGGGACGGGCACTGCCGGTCGCGGGTCGCGGACCACATGGAGAGCCAGCCCAGGCCCCTGGCCTCGGCGAAGGCGGCGAGCTGGGTGGCGTCCCCGAGGGTGAAGACCTCGGAGGCGACGTCGTTCACGCCGATCATCGGGGTGACGGCGACCGTCTTCCAGGCGGCGGTGTCGGTCAGCCCCAGCACGCTCTTGACCTGGGCCTGGGTGGCGGTGGCCGCCTGCTCGGCGTAGGTGCCCATGTCGCCGCTGTACGCGGGGCCGTAGTCCATCGCCATGATGTTGACGGTGGTGATCTCCACGCCGTTGGCCTTGGCGTCGGCCAGCAGGTTCACGCCGTCCTGGGTGAGGCCCTCGGGCATGACGGGGAGGGTGAAGGAGACGTCCAGGCCGGGGTGCCGGCGCTGGAGCTCGGCGACGGCCCGGGCACGGCGGGTGTTGGCGGCCGTGTCCGGCAGCGCGCCGCCCTCGACGTCGAAGTCGACCTTGGTCAGCCGGTAGGCGTCCACGACCTTGCCGTAGGCGGCGGCCAGCGCGTCCGCCGAGGCGCAGGTGGTGCCGAGTTCGGTGCCGGACGCGCCGCCGAAGGAGACCCGGACGTCACCGCCCCGGGCGCGCAGGGCGCCGATCTGGGAGGCCACGCCGTCGCTCGCCAGGTCGGTGACGCCGCCCCACTTGGGCGTGCAGCCGCCGCCGTCGGTGACGAAGGCGAGGTTGTAGTCCTTGACGCCGGTGGCCGTGGCGGCGGCGAGGAGGTCGAAGGCGGGGTGGAGGGAGGTGTCGACGTAGGGGGCGAAGGCGGCGGAACCGGGGGTCCCGGAGCCGGGGGTCCCGGACGGCGAGGGGGAGGCGGTGGCCGTCTGTCCGGGGGTGGCGGTGACGGTCGGGGAGGCGGTGGGGGCCGTAGTGGTGGGGGCCGGGGAGGCCGTCGGGGTCCCGGTCGGGCGGCCGCTCGGCTCGGGGGTCGCGCCGCCGTCCGCCGAGCAGGTGGCTCCGTCGATGAGGCAACCGGCGGGGTCGGCGGTGCCGTTGACGACGAAACCGACGGTGACGGACTCGCCGGCGGCCAGGCCGTCCTCGTCCCACGCGGCCGGCTTCACCGTGACGTGCCGTCCGGTCACGCTCGACTCGGCGTTCCACAGCGAGCCGATCCGCGCCCCGGCCGGCAGGTCGAACTCCAGCGTCCAGTCGGTCTTCGCGCCGCCGCTGTTGTTGGTGACGACGTACTGCCCGGTGTACCCCGTCGACCAGTCGCTGGTCCTCGTGTACGCGGCTCCGATCCCGGCCGCCTGGGCGGTGCCGGTGAGGAACACGGCGCCACCGCCCACGGCGGCCGCGGCGACCACGCCCCCGATCAGCTTGTTCCTGGTTCTGACGGTGCGCCGGTGCGTGCTCATCGCGTGCCCTGCCTTCACTGCTCACGGGGGTGGGGTGCGGCAGCACGCTAGCGCTCCCGAATCGGGCAAAAAGCCTGATCGGGGTAGGGGTCAGGGATCTTAGGGCGCGCTTAAGGAAGGGATCGGGAGCGGTTAAAGGTGACGGTCCGTCCGCCCTGCCGGCGCCGTCGCACCGTGCCCCGGTGCCCTCTGCGCTCCGGCTCCCGCCCGTCGAGCTGGATCCAGATCCGCACCTCGGTGCCGCCCAGCACGGACGAGCCGATGCGCACGTCCCCGCCGGTCGACTCCGCGAGCCGGCGCACGATGTCCAGCCCGAGCCCGGTCGACCCGGCGTTGCCGGAACCCCGGCCGCGGGCCATCGCCGCCTCGGGATCGGGTATGCCGGGGCCCGCGTCCGAGACGAGGACGATCACCGCGTCCTCGCCGTCGTGCAGGTCGACCGCGAAGGCCGTGCCCTCGGGGGTGTGCCGGAAGACGTTGCCGAGCAGGGCGTCGAGGGCGGCGACGAGGTCGACGCGGGCCACCGGTGCGCGCACCGGCCGGTCGGCGCCGGCCACCCGCACCTTGCGGCCCTCGTCCTCCGCGAGCGCCGACCAGAACGCCATCCGCTCCCGGACCACCTCGGCGGCGTCGCATCCGGCGCCCGGTCCGGCGGCCGCGGTCTGCGGCTTGGCCTCGCGGGCGGTACGGATGATGGTGTCGACCTCCCGCTCCAGCTGGGCGACCGCGGCGCGGGTCTGCTCGGCGGCCGGGGAGTCGCCGAGGGAGGCCGCGTTGAGCCGCAGCACGGTCAGCGGGGTGCGCAACCGGTGGGAGAGGTCGGCGGCCAGCTCCCGCTCGTTGGCCAGGAGTTGGACGACCTGGTCGGCCATGGAGTTGAACGCGGCCGCCGCGAGCCGCAGTTCGTCCGGCCCCTCCTCCGGCACGCGTGTGCCCAGTCCGCCCTCCCCCAGTTCGTGCGCGCCCTCGGCCAGCCGCCGGGCGGGCCGCACCATGCGCACGCCCAGCCGGTCGGCGACGGCCACCGAGCCGACGACCAGTGCGGCGCCGACCGCGGCCAGCACCGCCCAGGCGGTGGCGACCCCGTTGCTGACCTCGGACTCGGGGACGTAGACCTCGACGACGACCGTGCCGAAGCTCAGCGCGACGGGCTGGAGGAGCGCGGAGCCACCGGGCACCTCGGCGGTGGAGGTGCGGCCCAGCTCGCGGACGGCCGCGATGTCGGCGGCGGTGGCGCGCCGCCGGCCGAGGTCGAGGGCCTGCCGGCCGTCACCGGCGGGGATGTGCACGGCCATGCCGTCGTCGGAGCCCGCGGCGGCGACGACCCGCTCCAACTGGTCGCGGTCGGTGGTGATGGACAGCGCGGGGACCACGACGGCGGCCTCCCGCTCGGCGTTGGAGAAGGCGCGGTCGCGGGCCAACTCCTCGACGACCAGACCGAGCGGCACGGCGAAGGCGACCACGACCATCGTGGTGACCGCCAGACAGACCTTGACGAGGGCCCACCTCATCGCGGCTCCCCGGCGGGTGGCACGGCGGGCGGCTCCAGCTTCACGCCGACGCCCCGCAGGGTGTGCAGATAGCGCGGGCGGGCCGCCGTCTCGCCCAGCTTGCGGCGCAGCCAGGACAGATGGACGTCGATGGTCTGGTCGTCGCCGTAGGACTGCTGCCAGACCTCGGCGAGCAGTTCGCGGCGCGGGACGACGACGCCGGGGCGGCCGGCGAGGAAGGCGAGCAGGTCGAACTCGCGGCGGGTCAGGTCGAGGCGGACGCCGTCCAGTTCGGCCTGGCGGCGCAGCGGGTCGACGGTCAGCCCGCCGACGCGCAGCACGCTGGACGGCGGTGCCTCACCGGCGCCGGAGCGGGAGCGGCGCAGGACGGCCGCCATGCGCGCGGAGAGGTGCTCCACCGAGAACGGCTTCGTCAGGTAGTCGTCCGCGCCCGCGTTGAGGAGCCGGACGATCTCCGTCTCGTCGTCGCGGGCGGTGGCGATGATGACGGGTACGTCCGTGATGCCGCGCAGCATCTTCAGGGCCTCGGAGCCGTCCAGGTCCGGCAGTCCGAGGTCCAGCACGACCACGTCGAAGCGGAAATGGGCGACCTCGCGCAGCGCCTCCAGTGCCGTGCCGACACTGCGCACGGTGTGTGCGGCGTCGGTGAGGTGCCGGATGAGCGCCGAGCGGACGAACTGGTCGTCCTCGACCACGAGCACACTTGCCATGCGCCGCAACCTACGCCATGCGGCCGGGGCCCCTCCGGGCCTGTGCACAACTCCGCGCCTGTGGACAACCGGTGGGGACGCGGGGACCTGCGGGGGCGTGCGGTGGGGCATCCGTGCGACACGGCTGTGACGGGTGGGGCAGGATGGCCCGCGATGCGCAGAGGACTCGTACACGTACTGGCCTGGACGCTCGCCACGGGCGCGGCGGTCACGCTGTCGTGGTGGGGTGTCCACACGGTCCTGGCGGGCACGGCGTACGACCCGCCGCGCGCCCTGCCGCTGACGGCGGGCGACGTGCCCACCGGGGCTCCGAGGCCGCCGACGGCCCCGGCCACCGACCGCGCCGCGCCGACGCCGTCCCCGCCGCCCCCTCCGTCCACGAAGCCGGCCGCCACGCCCTCCCCGTCCCGGAACCCCGGGAGTCCGGCGGCCCCGTCCCGCTCCCGGCCGGCGGCCTCGCCCAGCCCGTCCGGCCAGGTCAAGAGCTACGACACCGACGGCGGGCTGGTGGTCTTCGACCTGGGGAGGACCTCGGCCTCGCTCGTCTCGGCCACGCCGGGCGCGGGCTGGTCGATGCAGGTGTGGAAGACGGAGTCCTGGATCCGGGTGGAGTTCGCCTCGGGCGCGGACCGCGTGTCGGTCTTCTGCACCTGGCACGACGGGCCGCCGCGCGTGGAGATCGGCACCTACTGAGCGGGCGAGGGGCTCAGCGGAAGACGGACGGCGGCGGGGCCGGTGACGCCACCGCCGAGGCGTCGACGACCGGTACGGCCCCGCCGGTGAAGTCGGTGAGGTCCCTGCCGTGCTCGACGCGGCCGGGGTGCGGATCGGAGGCGGCCCTGCGGGTCAGTTCGGCGGTCGGCAGCGGCAGGTCGGACGCGACGAGGACGGCGTTGCCGAACCGCTTGCCGCGCAGCACGGTGGGGTCGGCGACCAGGGCGAGTTCGGGGAAGCGGGCGGCGGCGGTGGCGATCTGGGCGCGCAGGTGCGCGAGCGGCGGGCCGTCGGCCAGGTTGGCGGCGTAGAGACCACCGGGCTTCAGGGCCCTGCGGACCTCGTCGAGGAACTCGGTCGAGGTCAGGTGCGCGGGGGTGCGGGCGCCGCTGAACACATCGGCGATGACGAGGTCGGCCCACCCGTCCGGCACCTTGCCGAGCCCGTCACGCGCGTCGGCGGACCGCACCCGGATCCGGGCGCCGGGGTCCAGGGGCAGCTCCCGGCGGACCAGCCGGACGAGGGCCGCGTCCCGTTCGACGACCTGCTGGGTGGAGCGGGGGCGGGTGGCGGCGACGTACCGGGCGAGGGTGAAGGCACCGCCGCCGAGGTGGAGGACGTGCAGCGGTCTGCCGGGCGGGGCGGCGAGGTCGATGACGTGACCGAGCCGCCGCTGGTACTCGAAGGAGAGGTACCCGGGGTCGTCGAGGTCCACGTGCGACTGGGGCGCCCCGTCGATGAGCAGCGTCCAGGCCCGCGCCCGGTCGCGGTCCGGGCGCAGCTGGGCGAGCCCGCCGTCGACGGTCTCGCTGACGGTCGCGTCGCTGTCGCGTTCGCGCCGGGAGTTCCTGGACCTTGCCATGCGGGCATTTTCGCAGGGGCCGGGCGTGCCGTGCTCCCCCGGTCGTCCACCGCCGGGTGGGACGCGCCGCTCACCGGCGGCCGCCCCGGGGAACCGGACCGGCTACCGGCAGCTGTCCGCCGCCTCGATGAGCCGCGCCGCTTCCCCCAACGCCCGCTGGAGCACGGCCGGGTCGGTCGCGAGGTCGGCCTCGCCGGGCGGGATCAGCCAGTCGGAGCCCTCGACGGGGGGCTCGGGGGCGAGTCTCAGTCCCCGTCCGTCGGTCTCCGTACAGGTGCTGCCCGGAACGTCCCAGGCGGCGGCGGTGCCCGGCGGCACCAGGAAGGCGAGGGTGCCGTGTCCGTCGTAGTGGAGCACCGGCCCCATCGCGTCGCAGGCTCCCCGGCGCAGGATGTCGGCCGCCTCCAGCCCCTGCCGGGTCGGCACCGTCACGAGATCGCATGCCGTCCCCGGCGACACGAGAGGATCGTTCCTTCGACTGGTCCCCACTCCCGGCCTCCCTCAGTGGTCACTGTGCGCGTCCATCGGGTCCAACGCGGCGGGCCGTCAACGGCTACGCGGAAATGCGCCGCAAAGGATGGCAGTTCATGGCAGATCGCGGATGAGATATCCGGTTTTGTGGCCAAACAGTGTGTGGCGGTCCGATCACAGAAGGTACGTTCATGCCCGCCGGAAACAGGGTGATCACGCCGACGGATCGGTCGACCCGCCACGCTTCCGGCATGGTTCGACGGTTCGCACGAGAGGACCCGGCCATGGCGTCGTCACCGGTGACCCCACCTCGGCCCGACCGGCCGGCACGGCCCAATCTCACCTTCCGGCGGCTGCGCGGACAGCGCTCGCCGGCCGAGTTCGCCGCGTTGGTGCGGCGGGCCGCGCGCGAGATCGGGGAGCGGGTGAGCTGCGACGCGCGCTATGTCGGCCGCGTCGAGGCGGGCGAGATCCGCTGCCCCAACTACGCGTACGAGCGGGTGTTCCTGCACATGTTTCCCGGCCGCACACTCACCGATCTGGGGTTCGCGCCCCGTTCGTCCGTCCGCGGGCGGGGGGCGCACCTCCCCGAGGACGCGCCGGGCACCGGTGAGACGCACGGGGCACACGAGCCGTATGACACGCAGGACCCGTACGACACGCACCACAACGACGAGGAGAGCGACGTGCTGCGTCGCGCATTCATGACCGGCGGGGGCGCCACGGTGGCCGCCGTCTCGATGGGCCCTCTGGGACTCCCCCTGGACGCGGCGGCGGCCGAACGCCCCGTGCGGCGCCCCGGGACGAGCGAGGCGGCCGCCCTGGAAGAAGCGGTGCGCAGGATCCGGCTGCTGGACGACCGGCACGGCGCCGACGGGCTCTACCGGCGCGCGGCGGCACCGCTGCGCACCGCCTACGCCCTGCTGGACGCCGGAGCGGTACGGCAGGCGACCGCGGACCGGCTCCACTCGGGCGCGGGCGAACTGGCCATCTCCGTGGGCTGGCTGGCGCACGACTCGGGCCGGTTCGACGACGCCCGCTCGCACTACGCGGAGGCCCTCGCGACCGCCCGGACGACCGGCGACGAGGCCCTGGAGGCGCACGCCTTCTGCAACACGGCGTTCCTCGCGCGCGACGCGGGCCGCCCGCGCGAGGCGGTCCGGGCGGCGCAGGCCGCACAGCGCGTCGCCCGCCCGCTGGGCTCCGCCCGGCTGATGTCGCTGCTCGCGCTGCGCGAGGCGGGGGGCTGGGCCGGACTCGCCGACCGCACCGGCTGCGAGCAGGCACTCGCGCGTGCCCACGCCCTGTACGCGCGCGGCCTCTCGGACGCCGACCCCGAGTGGATGAGCTTCTACGGCGAGGCCGAACTGGAGGGTCTGGAGGCGCAGTGCTGGTCGACGCTCGGGGCGTGGCCGCGGGCGGCCCGGCACGCGCGGCGGGCGGCACAGCTCCAGGACCCCCACTTCACGCGGAACATCGCGCTGTACACCGCCGAGCTGGCGGACGACCTCGCGCGCGGGGGACGGCCCGACGAGGCGGCCACGGCCGGGATGCGGGTGCTGGACCTGCTGGACGAGGTGCAGTCGTCGCGGATCCGGACGATGCTCGCGGGGACGGCGCGGGTGCTGCTGCCCCACCGGCGGGTCCCGGACGTCTCGGAGTTCCTGGAGCGGCACGCCACGGCCCCGCGCAAGGCGTGACCGCCACGGGCGCCCGTGGCACCGACGTCCCGGGACAGCACACCTAGCCCGCCAGGTGCCCCAGGTCGTTCCAGCTCTCGATCGCCGGTTCGCCGTAGGCCCAGCCGAGTATGGACAGTGACGTCGGGTTGAGGCGTATGCGGGCCGCGAAGTCCAGCGGGAGGCCCAGCCACCGGGCGCCGATCGAACGCAGGATGTGTCCGTGGGCGAAGACCAGCACGTCCCGGTCGGCGGACCGCGCCCATGCGACGACCTCGTCCGCGCGCGCGGTGACCTCCGCCAGGGTCTCGCCCTCCGGCACGCCGTCGCGCCAGATGAGCCAGCCCGGGCGGACCGCCTGGATCTCGGCGGGGGTCATGCCCTCGTAGGCGCCGTAGTGGAACTCCATGAGCGTGTCCCACGTCGTGGCCCGCTCGCCGAAGCCGGCGAGTTCGCACGTCTCACGCGCGCGCGTCAACGGGCTGGTGCGGACCTCGACGGCGCCGAGGCCGTCGAACGGCGCCCGGTGCAGCCGCTCCCCGAGCAGCTTGGCGCCGCGCCGGCCCTCCTCCAGCAGGGGCACGTCGGTCCTGCCGGTGTGCTTGCCGGACAGCGACCACTCGGTCTGTCCGTGCCGGGCCAGCAGGATGCGCGGTGCCATGGAGAACCCTTCCGGGGAAATCAGGGGCGGGACCCTTCCATCATCGCGCACCCTGAACAGGGGCAACCCGGTGGGCGATCCCAGCGTCTTTGAGTGCCGGGGGCGTCCCTGCGGGGGGCGCCTTCCCAGGCCGTAAAGTGGCACCTCCGTGCCATGGGCACCGCAGCGACACGAAGGGGGAGGCGATCGGATGCCGCAGACCGAGACACCAGGCACCGAGGCGGCCTCGCCGACCAGGTTGCGGTGGTGGACGGAACTGCCCCTGCTCGTGCTGGTGTACGCCTGCTACTCCGCGGGCCGGCTGCTCGCGCGGGGCGACGTCGACAGTGCCGTCGACCACGGCCTGGCGATCCTGCGGATCGAGAAGGTCCTGCACATCAACGCCGAGCACCCGCTGAACCGGCTGTTCCGGACCGAGGCGTGGATCGGGGTGCCGGCCGACTTCTGGTACGCGTCGCTGCACTACCTGGTCACCCCGGTGGTCCTGGTGTGGCTGTTCCGGTCCCGCACGGTGCACTACCGGGCGGCCCGCACCTGGCTGATGACGTCGACCTTCATCGGTCTGATCGGCTTCACCCTGCTGCCCACCTGCCCGCCGCGCCTGCTCTCCGCGGGCCACGGCTTCGTGGACACGATGGCCCAGTACAGCTCGTACGGCTGGTGGGGCGGCGAGGCGAGCGCCCCGCGCGGCCTGGGGGGCATGACCAACCAGTACGCGGCCATGCCGAGCCTGCACGTCGGCTGGGCGCTGTGGTGCGGGGTGATGCTGTGGCGGCACGGCGGCACCCGCGCGGCGAAGACCGCGGGCGTGGTCTATCCGCTGGTGACGACGATCGTGGTCATGGGCACCGCGAACCACTACTTCCTCGACGCGGCCGCGGGCGCGGCCGTGATGGGCGCGGGACTGCTGCTGGCGCCGCTGGTGATGCGCCGGGCGGACCGGGTCGCGGGCTGGGCGGCGGGACGGTTCCCGTTCGTCCCGGTGGCAACTCGGGGCACCGAGGCCCCGATTGTCAGTGGCGGATGCCAGACTTCCCCGGGTGAGCGAATTCCACGGCAGCGCGAGTCACGGTTCGGGCCCGGAGCCGAGCCGGGTGCCACCCCCTCGGACGCGGGGGACGGCGCTCCGGCGGCGGCTCGCTGACCTGCGCGGACCCGACGTACCCGCCAAGGCGCTGGACGCCCGCGCCCTGGCGGCGCTCGCCGCCAACCCGGGATGCAGCCGGCGCGCGATCCTCGACGGCGCCGGGGTGGACAAGGCGGCGCTGGCCGACGCGCTCGGCTCGCCCTCGGCGTTCGGCCAGTCCCAGTTCGCCCTCACGCGCGGCAACGCCTTCGAGGCGAAGGTGAAGGCGGACGGCGGCGCCGACCTGCTGCGCCTGGTGCACGAGAAGCTGGACCCGCGCGCGGAGCCGCCCACCGGGGCGAGCGTCCCCGACCTGTCGGCGATCGGCCCCGAGGGCCGTACGGCGCGGACGGCGCTGGCGCTGCGCGAGGCAGCTCTGGCGTCCGGCACCTGGACCCTCCTCGACCACCCGATGCTGGCGCTCGACGTCGCGGGCTCCCCGGCGTTCCTGGAACCGGACGCGGTCGTGGTGCACCCCGACGGCAGCTGGACGGTCGTGGAGATCAAGTCGTTCCCCCTGCTGGACGGCTCCGCGGACCCCGCGAAGGTCGGCGCGGCCGCCCGGCAGGCCGCGGTGTACGTGCTGGCGCTGGAGGCGGTCGCCGCCCGCCTCGACCCCGCGCCGCGGGTGCGCCACCGCGTCCTGCTGGTGTGCCCCAAGGACTTCTCCAACCTGCCCGCCGCGTCCGCCGTGGACATCCGCAAGCAGCGCGCGGTCACCCACCGCCAGCTGGCCCGGCTGACCCGTATCGAGGAGATCGCCGACGCGCTCCCCGAGGGCACCTGCTTCTCGCCGGAACTGCCGCCCGATCGGCTCACGGCGGCCGTCGAGTCGGTCCCGGCGGCGTACGCGCCCGAGTGCCTGGCCGCCTGCGAGCTGGCGTTCCACTGCCGCAACCGCTCCCGCGCGGCCGGCGCGGTCACCGCCCTCGGCCGGCCCGTCCGTGCCGAACTGGGCGGCCTGACGACGGTCGAGGACGTGCTGGCCGCCGCGCGCGGGGAGGCCGGCGATCCGGACGACCCGACCGTGGCGGCCCTGCGGCGGGCCGCCCTGCTGCGCGACGAGGCCCTGGGGGCGAGGTGTCGCTGATCGCCACCCTGGCCCGGCTGGAGGCCGTCGCCACCGGCCGCGCCCGGCCCGCCGCCACCGTCCGCCACCGGCACCTGTCCGAGCGTCCGCTGGTGTTCGTGCCGCTGACCACCGCCGGTGAGGCGGGCGCCCCGCTCGGCGCCCTCGTCGGCGCCGACCGGGACGCGCCCCGGCTGCTGGTCGTACCGCAGCCGCGCGACCGCGACCTGCGGTTCGCGTTCCTCGCCGAGCTGGCCGACATCGTCCTGCCGTACATCGACTCCCACGCCGAAGCCGTCGAGGCCGCCGAGCGCAGCGAGACCGACCCCGGGACCGGAAAGCGCGTCAAGGTCGAGGTCGAGCTGTGCTCCGACGCGCCCCAGCTGATCGTCCCGAGCCGCGCGGGCGTCGAGTACGTCCGCCTCCTGGGCCGCTCCACACGCTTCCGGCGCACTGCGGAGCAGGACCCGGAGACGCCGTATCCCGCGCCGCCGCGCGTGCCGCTGCTCGGGCGGTGGCTGACGCACTTCGGGGAGCGGTCCCGGGTGCCCGGTTCCTCGCTGCTGCTGGCGCTCACGGAGGTGCTGGGGCGGCACTGGGCGACCGGGCAGTCCAGCCTGGAGGACCAGCATCTGGGGGCGCTGCTCGCCTGGATCGCCCCTCCCGGGGGCGGTACCGGCGCCGAGGCCGCGCTGCGGGCCGAACTGGCCCGTGACGGCAAGGGCCAGCTGCTGTGTCCGCCGGCCGGTCCGGCGACCGACCCGGCGTTCGACAACAAGCTGCTCGCCCCCGCCATCGAGCGCTACGACCGCGCGCGGACCGCCCTGGCCGCCGCCGAGGACGGCCTCCAGGCCGACGACCGGCTGGGCGAGCTGACCGCCGCCGAGCGGGCGGTCCGGGACCTCGTGCTGAGCCGGACCCTGCCCACCTGGGAGAAGGTGTGGCAGGGCATCGACCTGCTGCGGGAGCTGCCCGAGGGGGCGCACGTCGAGGAGCGGTGGACCCGCGACCGCTGGTCGTTCACCGGCCACCGCGACCGGGTGGTGGCGGGCGAGCCGCCGCAGCCGCGCCGCGACGACGCGGTCACCGCCGCCAACAAGCTGGCCGTGCGCGAGCGCGAACAGGCCCGGCTGGAAGCACAGGAGGCCCTCGACGACCCGCTGGTGATGGCGGGGCGGCGGCTGGCCGGGGAGGCGTTCGCGGGCGAGGTCGTCGACGTGGTGATGGAGTACGGCGAGGGCAGGCGGCCCAGCCCGCGCCCGCTGGTCACCGTCCGCACGGACGACCGGCCGCATCTCGGGGAGCGGGTCAAGGTGTACCGGTCGCTGGGCGGGAAGCCGCAGGCGGCGGAGTTCGTGCGGCGGGCGGGCCCGGACGGCCCGGACGGCCCGGACGGTGCGGAGGGTGCGGAGGACGAGGGGCTGCTGGTGCTGCGGATCGTCGACAAGATGGGCCGCGGCAAGGAGCCGGAGGAGGGGTCCGTGCCCGAGAAGGGCGACCGGGTGTGCTTCACCCTGTTCGAGCACGAGCAGCGCGGCGGCGCCAAGCTGCCCGACCCGGAGGACACGCCGTGGACGCACGGCGGCCCGCCCGGGGAGCCGGTGCCCGAAGCCGCCGACCCCGTCACCGAGGAGGACGTCCTGTGACCACCGAGGCCGTCCACGACCCCGGTACCGCCGCCACCCGCGCCACCGACGCGATCCTCCGCGACACGCTGCACGGCACCGCGCGCGGGGTCGTCGTGGACTCCCCGCCCGGTGCCGGCAAGTCGACGCTCGTCGTCCGCGCGGCGCTGGAACTGGCGGACGCGGGGCGGCCGCTGATGGTCGTCGCGCAGACCAACGCGCAGGTCGACGACCTGGTGCTGCGGCTGGCCGAGAAGAATCCCGGACTGCCGGTGGGCCGCCTGCACAGCAGCGACGCCGACGCCTACGACAAGGCGCTGGACGACCTGCCGAACGTACGGAAGTCGGCGAAGGCGGGTGACCTGACCGGGCTGCCGGTCGTCATCTCCACGGCCGCCAAGTGGGCGCACGTGAAGGCCGACGAGCCGTGGCCGCACGCGATCGTGGACGAGGCCTACCAGATGCGCTCGGACGGGCTGCTGGCCGTGGCCGGGCTGTTCGAGCGGGCGCTGTTCGTGGGCGACCCGGGTCAGCTGGACCCGTTCGCGATCGTGGGCAGCGAACAGTGGGCCGGCCTGTCGTACGACCCGTCGGCCTCGGCGGTGTCGACGCTGCTGGCGCACAATCCGGGCCTGCCGCAGCACCGGCTGCCGGTGTCCTGGCGGCTGCCGGCGTCGGCGGCGCCGCTGGTCTCGGACGCCTTCTACCCGTTCACGCCGTTCCGCAGCGGCACCGGCCACGGCGACCGGAAGCTGTCCTTCGGTGTCCCCTCCGACGGCTCGGGGCCCGACCGGGTGATCGACGAGGCGGCGGAGTCCGGCTGGGGCCTGCTGGAACTGCCCGCCCGGCACACGCCCCGCACCGACCCGGAGGCGGTACGGGCGGTCGCCGCGGTCGTCCGGCGTCTCCTGGACCGGGGCGGCGCGGCCACCTCCGAGCGCTCCCCCGCCCCCACCCCCCTCACCGCCGACCGGATCGCCGTCGGCACCGCCCACCGCGACCAGGCGGCGGCGGTCCGCGCGGCGCTGGCCGAACTGGGCGTCACGGACGTCACCGTCGACACGGCGAACCGGCTCCAGGGCCGCGAGTACGACGTCACGGTCGTCCTGCATCCTCTGTCGGGCCGCCCCGACGCCACCGCCTTCCACCTGGAGACGGGCCGCCTGTGCGTCCTGGCCTCCCGCCACCGCCACGCCTGCGTCGTCGTCTGCCGAGCGGGGGTCACCGACCTCCTGGACGCCTACCCGTCGACGGAACCGGTCCAGCTGGGAACCACCGTGAAGTTCCCGGACGGCTGGGAGGCGAACCACGCCGTGCTGGCACACCTGACCGAACACCGGGTCCCCTGGACACCATGACCGACCCCACCCCACCCCACCCCTCCCGGACGGAGTCCGGCACGCCGCCGGAGGCGGCCGGGGAAGACAGCCGGGCGCCGGGTGGCTTGGAAGTGCCGGTGGCTGGGGAACATCGCCGGGGGCGGATCGCTTGAGAAGGCCGGGGCCCCGGCCCCCTTGCGTCGCCGGGGGACAATGGAGGGTGGTCCGCTCACCAGTGGTGCCATCCCGACCGTACGAGCGAGAAGGAGAAGACATGGCGGAGCCCACGCCGGGTCGGAACGAACCGCGGCTACGCCCCGCGCCCCTGCTCTTCGAGCCCGCCGAGGCGGCCGGTGACCCGGAGCACTTCTTCGATCTGGAGTCGATAGACGATCCCGGCGCGCTGCTGACACGGGCCACGGAGCTGACGCAGGCCTTCCGCGCGGCGGCCGACCGGGCGATGGAGTTCCAGGCCGTGGCGGCGGCCCAGCTCGCCGATCCGCGCCGCTTCGACCGGCTGACGGCGGCGGACATCGCCGACCGGGCCGAGTGGACCGAGGACTACGCGAAGAAGATGGTCGAGTTCGGACGGGACCTGTTGAGCGGGGACGTCGAGGGACGCGGGCACGCCGACCCCGTGTGACGCCCGCAGGGTCGCGGAACCCCCGCCGGTCACCCCGCGTCAGGCCCAGGCATATGCCAGGCGGGCAAGATACTCCTTCCCCTCCCCTCTCGTCCCGGTTTCCCGGAACCCTGCGAGATCGCCCGCTCACGCCGGGTAGACCTGGTCGGCATGAGCAGCACACGGAACGTCCCGGACACCGACCGCCGCGACGCCTGCGGAGCCACTGCGGACGGCGTCGCCTGGCTGGCGTCCGCGGCGCCGTTCCCGCGCAGCACCCTGGCCCTGTGGGAGGAGCGCCCGCACGCCCCGGTCGTGCTGCCCTGCGGTTCCGTCTTCGACGTCGTCAGCGCCCCCGCGATGTTCGGGCGGCTGATGCTGGACCGGATGCGGGACGAGGGGCCGGGCTCCGGGCCGGTGGCCGCGTTCCGCGGGCGGATGCTGCTGTTCTCCGCGCCCGGCACCGCCCAGCGGCTCCCCTCGCTCCTGGAGTGGGAGGAGTGGAGCGCCGACGGGCGCCGGGACGGACGGACGGGGACGGTGCCGCCGCTGCTGTGCCACGGCAACGGGGACGCGGTCACCGTGCCGGCGCCGCTCGCCCCGGAGACGAGCGGCGCCGGCACCCGCTGGGTCACCGCCCCGGACGCCCGTCACCCCTGGCTGCCGGGCCCGGAGATCCTGCTCTGGGCGGCCGTCCGGGCCGCCCGTGCCGCCGTGCGGATATCGATTTCTCACGCCTCGGATCCGGATGCTAAGGTCTACGACGTCAGCAGGCGCCGCTAGCTCAGTTGGTTAGAGCAGCTGACTCTTAATCAGCGGGTCCGGGGTTCGAGTCCCTGGCGGCGCACAGACAGCAAGGCCCCTCGCGGAAGCGGGGGGCCTTTCGCGTGCCCGCGCCCGGGGCCTGTCCGGCGGATCCTTCCGGAGAGGTCCTACGCCGTGATCCGGACCGTCCACGCCCCCGCCGCGGTGCGCCCCTCCACGTCCACCCGTACGCCCTCCCCCGGCACGGTGAAGCTCTCCCCGGCGCCGACCGGGGCGTCGGCGAGGGGCGGGTAGACCGAGTCGCCCCAGCAGGCGTCGGTGGCGGGGTGGGCGTCGACCACCTCGACCGGGCCGCGGCCGGATGCCGCGCCGCTGTGGACGCGGTAGACGAGCACGCCCGAGCGGCAGGACGCGCGGTCGTTGCCGATGCGGCCGCGGGCCTCGAAGGCGAGCGCGCTGTCGGCGCCGGTGCGGACGACCGCGAGCTTGGTGCCGTTGCCGAGTCCGAAGGCCGGCGAGCCGGCGGCCCGGCTCACCGGCACGTCCGGCCCGGCACCCAGCGGTTCCAGGGTCAGGCGGGTCGGCGTCCCGCGGGGCACGCACACCACCTGGCGCGGTTCCAGCCAGCCCAGCTTCCACTTGTGCCAGGCGAACAGGTCGGGAGCGAGGCCGAACTGGCTGCCCATCAGGTCCCAGTCGCCGACGTGCGTGTCCCAGTCGCCCTTGCCGTCCGTGGGACGGTGGTAGAGGTCGGGCAGGTCGAACACGTGCCCGGTCTCGTGGGCGAGGACGAGCCGGTCCGGCGGATGCTGCTCGAAGACGGTGACGATCCGCCGGATGTCGGTGCCGTCGGCGCGCAGCGGGTGGTCCATGTTGACGACCTTGGTGGCGTCGGAGTCCACGCCGGGGGCGTCCGGGTCGGCGACGAGGTAGACGACGTCGTAGCGGGAGAAGTCGACCTGCCCGTCGGCCGCGGCGAGGGCGTCGCGCAGGTAGGCGCCGCGGTGCGCGGCGTTCCAGTCCCGCCGTATGGCGTACGCGGTGGACGGCTTCGGCATCCGGATCCAGCGCTTCAGGGGGTGCGCGCGCAGGGTGAACCTGCCGTAGGAGGCCTGCTGGAAGTAGCGGCTGGTGGCCGGGAAGTGGTCGGCGGCGAGTTCGGCCGGGGGGACCGTAGGCACCCAGTCCGGGAACGACAGGAAGACCATCACCGCGTCGAGGGCGCGAGCGGGCCGCGGATAGGCGGCGTTCCAGGTGTCCAGGCCCTCGGAGTGGTGGGCGTCCGTGCGCTTGAGCGCGCAGGGGGTGGCCGAGAAGGGTTCCGCGGCGGGGGCGCTGATGAGGCAGGTCGCGGCGAGTGCCGAGAGGGTGGTGAACATGGCCGCGGTGCTGCGCAGTCGAGGGCGCGGGAGCTGTCGCGGCACAGGGACCTCCGGGAGCGGTTCACGGGACACCGCCCCCAGCCTGTGGGAATTCGCCGCAATACGCCCTGTTTGTCTACCCCGGACGAGTGAAGACGCGGAAACGGGGGCATCATGCCGACACCCCCGGAACACTCACGGAACGTCACAAGCGGTCGCCCGCCCGCAGAACCGGTCCAGCCGGGGGCAGAAACGATCTGTCAGAAACGTCGGTTGTTCCGGGACACTGGACAGTGGCTGCGGACGTCCGGGGGCAGCCTCTATGATCGGCAGACTTTCCTGCGCGGACAGCGATCGAGTGCACTGCGGGAGCGAGCGGTGAGCGGAACGTCCGAAGGGCCGACGCCCGCGGCAGACCTCGACCGGTCGGCCGTCACAGTGAGTGACATCAAGGCATCTACTCGTAGGGGTGCCGCCGAGGACACCGACGGCGGGCCACCGGCCTACCGTTCCGTCTTCGCGGCCGCGCCCCTCGCCATGGCGGTCGTGGACCGCGACGGCCTGGTCACCGACGCCAACGAGGCGCTCGGCGGGCTGCTGGGCGGCGGGCCCGCGGGGCTGGCCGGACGGTCCGCCGCCGACCTGCTGGACCTGGCCTCCGACGCGCGCACCTGGCACGCCTACCGGGAGGTGCTCCGCGGCCGCCAGGCGAAACTGCGCTGCACACGGCGGCTGAAACGCCCCGACGGGCGCTCGCTGTGGGCCCAGGTCACGGTGGCGCCGCTGGACGGCGGCACGGGCGGCGTCCTGCTGTCGGTCACCGACGTCAGCGGTCACCGGGAGTTGCAGGCCCGGCTGCGCCACCTCCAGATGCACGATCCGGTGACCCGGCTGCCCAACCGCACCCTGTTCTTCGAGCGGGTGACGGGGGCGCTGGAGGCGGAGTCGTTCGAGCGGAGCGGAACCGGCCGGATCGGGCTGTGCTACCTCGATCTGGACGGGTTCAAGGCGGTCAACGACACGCTCGGGCACCGGGTCGGCGACCAGTTGCTGGCCGCCGTCGCGGAGCGGCTGACCGCGTGCGCGCAGGAGGCCGGGCGGACCCGGCCGGGCGTGCCGCTGGTGGCGCGGCTCGGCGGGGACGAATTCGCCCTGCTGGTGGAGGACTCCACGGGCACCGAGCAGCTCGCGGACCTCGCCGAGTCCGTACTGAAGTCGCTCCAGGCGCCGTTCGACCTCTCGGGGCAGCGGCTGAACGTGTCCGCGTCGATCGGGGTCGTCGAGCGGCACGCGGCCGGCACCACGGCCACCGGGCTGATGCAGGCGGCCGATACGACCCTGTACTGGGCGAAGGTGGACGGCAAGGACCGCTGGACGCTGTTCGACCCGGAGCGCAACGCCCATCTGATGACCCGTCAGGCGCTGGCCTCCACCCTGCGGCCGGCCATCGAGCGGGGCGAGTTCCGGCTCGAGTACCAGCCGCTGGTGGGGATGTCGGACGGGCGGCTGCGGGGGGTGGAGGCGCTGGTGCGCTGGGACCACCCCCGGTTCGGCCTGCTGCCGCCGAATCGGTTCGTCGCGCTCGCCGAGGAGGACGGCTCCATCGTGCCGCTGGGTCGCTGGGTGCTGGCCACCGCCTGCCGGCAGGCGCGGGCCTGGCAGTTGGCCCGTCCGGACGATCCGCCGCTGTTCGTGAGCGTCAACGTGGCGGTCCGCCAGGTGTGGGACTCCGACCTGGTGGCGGACGTGGCGGAGATCCTCGCCGAGACCCGACTGGACCCGTCGCTGCTCCAGTTGGAGCTGACGGAGTCCGCGGTGATGGGCTCGGCCGGGCGCCCGCTGCAGGCCCTCCAGGCGCTCAGCGACATGGGCGTGAACATCGCCATCGACGACTTCGGCACCGGCTACTCCAACCTGGCGTACCTGAGCCGGCTCCCGGTGTCGGTGCTCAAGCTGGACGGGTCGTTCGTGCGCGGCTTCCAGTACGAGGGCACGGGCGCGCCGCCCAACCCGGCGGACGAGGTCGTCGTCGAGGCGATGATCGCCCTCGCGCACCGGCTCGGGCTGACCGTGACCGCGGAGTGCGTGGAGACCCCCGCGCAGGCCGGGCGGCTGCGCCGGATCGGCTGCGACACCGGACAGGGATGGCTCTACTCCCGCCCGGTGTCGCCGGACCGCATCTCCGAACTGATGGCCGGCGCGTCCTACGCCGTCGGCAACCCGTAGGCGTCGGCGACGAGTTCGTAGGAGCGCAGGCGCAGGTCGCCGCGGTGGGCGTGGCTGGTGAGCATCAACTCGTCGGCACCGGTGCGCTTGTGCAGGCCGTCGAGGCCGGAGCGGACCTCGTCGGCCGTGCCGTGGATGATGTTCGCCGTCCAGGAGTCGACGAACTCCCGCTCCATCGGGGTGAATTCGTGGGCCTCCGCCTCCTGCGGGGAGGGGAACAGGCCGGGCCGGCCGCCGCGCAGCCGGACCATGTTCAGGCCGGTGGCCAGGACCTGGCGGCGCGCCTCGCGCTCGTCGTCGGCGGCGAGCACCGAGACGCCGATGAGGGCGTACGGCTCGTCGAGGACCGCGGACGGCCGGAAGGACTCCCGGTAGAGGTCCAGGGCCGGGACGGTGTTCTGCGCGGAGAAGTGGTGCGCGAAGGCGAACGGCAGGCCCAGCAGGCCGGCCAGCCGGGCGCTGAACCCGGAGGAGCCGAGCAGCCACACCGGCGGGCGGTGCCGGGACTGGACGCCGCCGGGGGAGGTCGCCTGGACGGGGCCGGGGACGGCGTGGATACGGCGGTAGGGGTGCCCGTCGGGGAAGTCGTCGTCGAGGAACCGGGTCAGCTCGGCGAGCTGCTCGGGGAAGTCGTCGGCGCCCTCGTGCAGCCGGTCGGTGCGGCGCAGGGCGGCGGCGGTGGCGCCGTCGGTGCCGGGGGCGCGGCCCAGACCGAGGTCGACGCGTCCGGGGGCGAGGGCCTCCAGGGTGCCGAACTGCTCGGCGATCACCAGCGGGGCGTGGTTGGGCAGCATGACGCCGCCCGAGCCGAGCCGGATGCGGCCGGTGTGGGCGGCGAGGTGGGCCAGGATCACCGCGGGCGAGGAGGAGGCGACGCCCGGCATCGAGTGGTGCTCGGCGACCCAGTACCGGTGGAAGCCGCGGGCCTCGGCGAGCCGGGCGAGGTCGACGCTGGTGCGCAGGGCGTCGGTGGCGGTGTGCCCGGAACCGACGGTGACCAGGTCCAGCACGGAGAGGGGGGCGGGGGCGCTGCCGTGCGCCGCGCCGCGGATCCCGTCGGCCGACACGTCACCGGCCGCGGCCTCGCCGGCCACCGCTCCACCGGCCCTGTTCTCGCCTGCCGCCGTCTCGTCTGCCGCCACGGGGGTTCCTCCTGCATCTCGGCGTGCACTGTCCGTCGGACGCTAACAGGAGGCTGTCCCCGCTTATTCCCGGCCGGTGGCGAGAGGGCGAGGCGCTCTGATTCCTGCGGAGGGCTGGTGAGCGGGGTCCGGGGGCGAGCGTGGGGCGACGGGCACCGGGCCCCGGCAGGCGGGCCCCGGGCGCCCAGCCGGCGGTGGGGTGGGCGAAGAGACTCGGGCCCGGGGGCTGGACCCTCGGTGGACGGCCGGTGGGCGAGGAGCACCGGCCCCCGGGCGGGCGGAAGGCGCGGACGCCCGGCGGGCGGAAGGCGCGGACGGCAGACGAGCGGAAGGCGCGGGCGCCAGGCAGACAGGCAGACAGGCAGGCGGGCAGACAGGCAGGCGGGCAGACAGGCAGGCGGGCAGGCGGGCAGGCGGGCAGGCGGGCAGGAGCACCGGGCCCGGCACACGGTCGGTGGGCCGCGGGCGCCGGTGCTCCGCCGCTCACGCCTGCACGATCGGCTCCCGGGTGAACAGTGCTCCCAGACCGGGTGCGTTGACCCGGCGGTCGGCCAGGCGGAGGGCCTCCCAGACGGTCACCTGGTTGGCGGTGAGGACCGGCTTGCCGAGGTCCTTCTCCAGGGCGGGGAGGTGGGCGGCCGTGTGCAGGGCGGTGTCGGGGAGGAGGACCGCGTCCGCGTCGGGGGTGTCGGCCCCGCGGGCCAGGGCGAGCACCTCCGCCTCCCCCCAGGTGCCGACCTCGGCGGCGGTGCCGAGGCCGGAGCCGCGCAGTGCCGTGACCTCGACGCCGCCCGCCCGCAGGAATCCGGCGAAGAGCCCGGCGACGTCGTCGGGGTAGGTCGCCCCGATCGCGACCCGCGCGGCGCCGATCTCCTTCACCGCGTGGACGAAGCCGAAAGACGTGGAGGAGGCGGGCATCCCGGCGGCGCGGGCCAGGGCGCGCACCTGCTCGTGGGCGCCCTCCCAGCCGTGCACGAAGCCGCCGCTGGTGGAGGCCCACACGACCGCCTCGGCGCCGGACAGCCGCAGCTGTTCGACGCCGGCCGCCAGACGTTCGGGCGCGCCCAGCTGTCGCAGGGCGTCGACGCGGTGGGTGTCCTCGCCGATGTCCGTGTGGGCCAGGTCCAGCCGGATGTCACTGCCCAGGAGCTGCTCGATGCGCGGGTAGTCGTCCTCGGCGGAGTGGCCCGGGTAGAGGAATCCGAGTGCGGTCATGTCCAGCCTTCCTGCTGTTCTTCCGGCAGTGCGGGGGCCGGTTCCGCGCCCCCTCGTCCAGCAGAGCCTGGTACGGCCCCACCGCTCGGGTACCCCGTCGGCGCGGCGCCGCCCACTTCGTCACCTGGTTGGCCGAGATGACGCGGGGCACCGCGTCCGCCGGAGACGCGGCGGTGCAACGGTCCTTGCCCAAGCCCGTGTTGACGACGGTGAGGCCGGGTGGGGACCGCCCCGACCGCCACCTGCCGCGCCGCGCGCCCCCATCCCCGTCCCCCTCCCCGGCGCCGGCCCGAAGTGATTCGCATGAGGCGCATGAGGTCTGGGTAGCCGCGCGCCCATGGCTCGACCACACGCACATCCACACGCACACCGTTCAGGAACCCCCGACAGATCCCGCTCGGGGATCGGCCGCCGCTCACTGCTCGTCGGAGCGGTGTCGCTGGGCGCGGCGGGGAGTCTCGGGACGGCCGGCTGCAGCCGCGTGCCGGACGACGGGAAGGTCCTGGGAGGCAGTCTTCTGGACACCCTGCGCGATCAGGGGTCCGTGAAGATCGGCATCGCCAGCGAACCGCCCTTCGGGTACATCGGGGACGACGGACGGGCCACCGGGGAGGCGCCCGCGATCGCGGAGGTGGTCTTCAAGCGGCTCGGCATCGACGAGGTCGAGCCGGTGCCGGTGGACTTCGGCGCCCTGATACCCGGGCTGAAGGCGCGGCAGTTCGACGTGGTGTCCGCCGGCATGTACATCAATCCGGTCCGGTGCGAGCAGGTCCTGTTCGCCGACCCGGACTACCTGTTGCTGGACTCCTTCATCGTCAGGAAGGGCAACCCGCACGGCATCAGGACGTACGCGGACGTCAGGAAGAAGGGGCTCACGCTGGCCTCCGGCAAGGCCTACGCCCAGATCGACTACGCCAGGGCCGCGGGCATCCGCGACGTCCTCGTGCTGCCGGACCAGGTGGCCGGCCTGGACGCGGTGGCCCAGGGCCGGGTGGACGCCTTCGCCGGCACCCGCATCACGGTCAAGTCGGTGGTGGCGGGCTCCGGGCGCGTGTCGGCGACCGAGCCGTTCCAGCCCGTGGTGGACGGCAGGCCCGCCTACGGCGCGGGCGGGTTCGCCTTCCGGCTGTCCGAGAAGAACCTCCGGGACGCCTTCAACGAGGAACTGCTGAAGCTCAAGCAGCAGGACTACCGGGAACTGCTGGAGATCGTCGGCCCCTTCGGTTTCGGCAGGGACGAGATGACGGACCTCACGGCGAAGGAGCTGTGCGACTGATGATGAGTTCGCAGTTCCTCACCACCTGGTTCCTGCCGGGCGTCTGGGTCACCGTCCAGGTCACCGTGTACGCGGCGGCCCTCGCCGCGGCCGTCTCGTTCGGGATCGGCCTGGCCCGCGGTTCGCGGTACTGGATCGTCCGCTTCCTCGCCGGGACCTACTTCGAGGTCTTCCGCGGCATGTCGGCGCTGGTGCTGATGTTCTGGATGTTCTTCGCCCTGCCCCTCTTCGGCTGGCAGCTGGTGCCCCTGTGGGCCGGTGTCAGCGCGCTCGGCCTGACCTACGGCGCCTACGGCTCGGAGATCGTCCGCGGTTCCCTGGCCGCCGTCGCCCCGGCGCAGAAGGAGGCGGGCATCGCGCTCAACTTCACCCGCGGGCAGCGGCTGCGCCTGATCGAACTGCCCCAGGCGTGGCCCGCGATGGTGCCGCCGTTCAACAACCTGCTGATCGAGCTGCTGAAGGGGACCGCCCTGGTCTCGGTCATCACGGTGGCCGACATGACGTTCGCCGGCAACCTGCTCCGGCTGGGCACCAACGAGACCACCCCGGTCTACGCCCTGCTGCTGGTCCTCTACTTCGTCCTCGCCTTCCTCCTCACCCGTGGCATGCGGCTGCTGGAGCGCAGGGCGAAGGCCGGCATCGGCCAGCTGCCGCAGAAGTCCGCCGGCACCACCGGGAGGACCGGCACCCGGGGCGAGGGTCTCCGGGCCGGTGCGCGGTCCGCGGGAGGTGCGCGATGAACTGGGACTGGAACGTCGTGGAGGACTTCCTGCCGCGGTTCTGGGACGGCGTGCTCGTCACCCTGCAGGCCCTGGCCGCCGGCGCCCTGATCGCGTTCGTGCTGGGCCTGGTGTGGGCACTGGCCCAGCGGTCCGCGCGGGTGTGGGTGCGCCGGCCGGTCGTCGCCGTCACGGAGTTCGTCCGCAACACCCCGCTGCTGGTGCAGCTGTTCTTCCTGTTCTACGTGGTGCCCAACTTCGGTCCGTCGATGTCGCCGCTCACCACCGGCATCGTCGGCCTCGGACTGCACTACTCCACCTACACCGCCGAGGTCTACCGCGCGGGCATCGACGGCGTCCCCGCCGGCCAGTGGGAGGCGGCCACGGCGCTGAACCTGTCCAGGGCCCGCACCTGGCGGGCGGTGATCCTTCCGCAGGCGATCCGCCGCGTCGTCCCGCCGCTGGGCAACTACGTCATCGCCATGCTGAAGGACTCGCCGATGATCGCCACCATCGGCGCCTTCGACATGCTCGGCGAGGCCCAGTCCTTCAGCAACGAGACCTTCACCACCGAGGCGCTCACCGTCGTGGGCGTGGCCTTCATCGCCGTCGCCTACCCCGCCTCCCTCCTGATCCGAGCCCTGGAGCGACGCCTTGTCCGCTGAGACCAATGCCGCTGAGACCCATGCCGCCGGCACCGATGCCGCTGAGATCCATGCCGACGCCGCCGGCGCCGCGCAGAACACCGGCACCCTCGCCGATCCGCCCGTGGACGGCCGCGAGCTGATCCGCTTCGACGAGGTCACCAAGCGCTTCGGCGACCACACCGTCCTGGACCGGCTCGACTTCTCCGTCGACTCCGGCAAGCACGTCACGCTGATCGGCCCGTCGGGCTCCGGCAAGACGACGATCCTGCGGCTGCTGATGACCCTGGACCGGCCCGACGAGGGCACGATCAGGGTGGGCGGCGACTACCTGACGCACGAGGAGCGGGGCGGCAGGCTCGTCCGGGCCGGCGAGAAACACGTCCGCGAGGTCCGCAAGAACATCGGGATGGTCTTCCAGCAGTTCAACCTGTTCCCGAACATGAAGGTGCTGCGCAACATCACCGAGGCCCCGGTCACCGTCCTCGGCCTGTCCAGGGACGAGGCCGAACAGCGGGCCCGCGAGCTGCTCGACCTGGTGGGCCTGACCGAGCACGTCGACAAGTACCCGACCCAGCTGTCCGGCGGCCAGCAGCAGCGGGTGGCGATCGCGCGGGCGCTGGCGATGCGGCCGCAGGTCCTGCTCCTGGACGAGGTGACCTCCGCGCTGGACCCGGAGCTGGTCGCCGGCGTCCTGGACGTGCTGCGGGACATCGCCCGCACCACCGACATCACGATGCTCTGCGTGACCCACGAGATGAACTTCGCCCGGGACATCTCCGACCAGGTACTGATGTTCGACTCGGGTCGCGTCGTCGAGTCGGGCCCGCCGGAGAAGATCTTCAGCGAGCCGGAGCAGGAGCGGACGCGGGAGTTCCTCAGCGCCGTGCTCTGAGCCCGGGGCGGCGCCCGCGCCACGCCGTCGGCATATGACGGCGGAACGATCCCCCTGCTGAGAGGGCCGTGATCCGCCCGACGCACCTTCCCACGGGCCCGTCGCCGGATATCGTGGAACCGGTTCACCGGCCGGATGACGGCCCAGACAGCAAGCGCAGCCGACAGCGAGCGCAGGGGGAACCGTGGCGCTGAGACACGAGCCGACCGCGCCGTACGACTCGACCCAGGACGCCCTGCGCGTCCTGGAGACGGTGGCCCGGCACACCACAGGCGTCACCGACGCCGAACTGACCCGCGAGACCGGCCTCGGCACGGAGCGACTGACCCCGCTCCTGCGGATGCTGCGCCGCGAGGGATACGTCGAGCAGGTCACGGACGGGGCGTACGTCACCGGCGCCGCCCTGACCCGCCTGGCGTCCGCACACCACCACGAGGAGGCCCTCAGGGACCAGCTCCAGCAGACCCTGGACCGGCTGCGCGACTGCGTCGGCGCCGCCGTCTACATGAGCCGCTACGTCGACGGAGAGGTCACCGTCACCCAGTACGCCGACGGCCCGGCCACGCCCGCGGTCAACGAGTGGGTCGACTTCCGTTCCTGCGCCCACGCCACCGCGCTCGGCAAGAGCCTTCTCGGCCAGCTCGACCACGACGGCCGGCGCGACCACCTGTCCCGGCACAAGATGGCCCGCCTCACCTCGCGCACCATCACCAGCGACACGCTGCTGCTCTCCCGCCTGGCGTCGCAGCCACCCACGGTGCCGGTGCTCGACCTCCAGGAGTACGCCGTGGGCACGGTCTGCGCGGCCGTCCCGATCACGGCCGGCTCCACCGCGGGCTGCCTGGCCCTGTCCCTGCCCGTCGAACACGCCCACCGCCTGCGCCGGGCCGCCGAGACCCTGAACCGGAACGCGACCCGGGTACTGCTCTCGCTGGCCATCTAGGGCGTGTTTCGAAAGTCCCTCCCCCAGAGGGGGTGCCCCCAGCCCGGCGGCGTCTGGCACGCACTCCCCCGGAGGGGGCACCCCCAGCCGCGTTGTCGGGATCGCCCCGATACCACCAGTATCGGGGCGACCCTCCGCCTTGCGATCGCACGCACCAGACGCCGCCGGGCCTGCCCTTCGGGCAGACGACGCCACTTTCGAAACACGCCCTAGCCGGCCCGGCCGCCGGTCGTCGGGGGTGGTCCGGGACGGCCCCCGGCGGCCGGCGGCGCCTGGTCCGGAGCACCCCCGCGGACCGGGTAGTATTTTCTTCGTCGCCGGCCGCCGCAAGCGGAAGGCGGGAGTCATGCGCCGCTAGCTCAGTTGGTTAGAGCAGCTGACTCTTAATCAGCGGGTCCGGGGTTCGAGTCCCTGGCGGCGCACAGAAGAAGGGCCCCTCGTGGAGACACGAGGGGCCCTTCGGCGTACCGCCGGACGCGTTCCCGGTGCGCCGCCGCCGGTGATCTGCGGCGGCGGAGGTCAGAACGTGACGTCGGAGCAGGCGTAGAACGCGTTGGCCGTGTCGGCGATCGTCCAGACGGCGACGACGACGTGGTGCCCGCTCAGCCCGGACGGCAGGGTGCCGCTGTGGGAGAGGGTCTGCGGCGGGCGCTGACCGCCGTAGGGCACCGTGAGGAACGGCGTCAGGTTGAGGTCGGAGCGGGCCAGGCTGTGGTCCTGGTTCCAGCCCGGCCTGGTGACGTAGTACCGGAAGTCGGTCGTGGCGTGCATGGCGGTGAACTGCCAGCGGAAGGTGTACGACTGGCCGCCGGTCACCCGGGTGGTCGGCCAGGCCGCGCCCGACGGGGTCCTCGGGCTGTCGAGCTGGGCGAACGGGGCGTTGTTCGCCGAGCAGATCCGGCCGTCGGCCGGTCCGGCGGCCGGGAAGCCCTTGGGGCCCTCGACGCTCTGCGGCTCCCACTGGATGTTGCCGCAGTTGGCGACGGTGCCGTTCTGGCAGAGCTTCTGCCTGCTGACGGGGAGGTCGGTGTAGCCGTGGCCGCTCGCGCCCCCGGCGGTGAGCACGAAGGCTCCCGCCGTGGTGAGGCCGAGCGCGGCGGCGTACCACTTGGTCTTTTTGCGCATGCTGCCGCTCCTGGAGAACGTGGGGAGGTTCCGTGAGGCGTGCAGGTCTAGACCAAGTTCGAGATTATTGCCGACCATTGAACATGTCCATACCAATGAGGGGACTTGTTCGACGGGTCGTCAGGGAGACTGCTCCCCCCGTCCCGAGCAGAACGCCACCGTCAGGTCCTTCACCAGCGCCTTGCGCTCGTAGTCGTCGAGTTCCACCAGCCCGCGCATGGTCAGCCGGGTCACCGTGTCCTCCACCGAGTCCACCACCGAGCCCAGCACCGACGCCCGCTGCTGGGCGTCCAGCGCGGCGATCCGGCGCCGGTTCATCGCGGCGGCCACCTCGGGGGCGTACTCGACGCGCAACGGCTGCACCGAGTACACCTCCAGGCCGATCGCGCCCGCGTCCCGCGCGACCCGCCGGGTCAGCGCCTCCCCGGACGCCTCGACCACCCCCCGCCCGGCACCCGGCGTCTCCACCGGGACGCGGGCGAGCGCCGCCTCGACGCACTCGCGCAGGTACGTCTCGTGGTCCTCCACGCCGAGCGTGGCCCGCGCGGTGTCGCGCACCCGCCACACCACGAGCGCCACCACCCGCAGCGCGACCCCGTTGCCGTCGGCCGCGGGCATCGCCTCGCTGCGCCAGTGCCGCAGCCGTACGTCGACCCGGCGGCGCAGCAGCAGCGGGTTCACCCACAGCAGGCCGGTGCGCCGGACCGTCCCCCGGTAGCCGCCGAACAGGCCGAGCACCCAGGCCCGCCCGGTCCTGCCGCGCGCCAGCCCGCCGAAGCCGAACAGGCCGAGGAGGCCCGCCCCCGCGTACGCCGCCCACTGCGCGGGGCCGAGCCCGGCGCCGGCCGACGCGGGCAGCGCGAGTGCCTCCACCACCACCGGCGGCAGCACCCCCGCCCACCACGAGACGGCCGCGCAGCCCGCCGCCCCGCACGCCCCGGCGGCCGCCCCGACCGCGCCGGGCAGCACGCGGCCGGGCCGCTCGACGAGCGCGGGGTCGACCTGCGCGACCGGCCGCGCCTTCGCCGGAGCCGGCCGGCGGAACCTCGGCTGCTCCCCGGTGCCCGCCCGGCTGCCCACGACGGTGGGCCCGAGCGGCACCGGCCTCGGCTCGGGGTCGTCGCGGAACAGCAGATGGACGGGGATCTCGGTGGTCGCCTCGTTCTGGATCAGCCGGGCGGGCCGTGCCGGCCCCTCCGATTCGGGCGTCTGAGAAGTGGTCGTACTCATGCGTGCCTCCAGCCTCCGCGCCAGATACGCCATGACAGTGGATGGGGACGACCGGGGTCGTCGGGACGGTCCGACGGCCGGGGTCGCCGTGGGCGGCCCCGGCAACCGGGATGGTCGGGGCGCTCCCGACGACCACGGCCGCCGGGCAGTCCGGGTGGTCCCGACGACCACGGCCGCCGGGCAGTCCGGGTGGTCCCGGTGGTCCCGGTGGTCCGGGTGGTCCGGGTGGTCCGGGCAACGGGGCGCCGCGTCCGTCCGGACGGCCGGACGACCGGGGCCATCGGGCGGCCGGCCTACGAGAACAGCCGCCGCCAGGTCTCCGGTCCCGGGTAGCCGTCGGCCGCCCCGCCGCGCCAGCCCTGGGCGCGCTGGAAGGCCTCGACGCCCCGCCGGTCCGCCTCGCCCCAGCGCGGGCCGGGCCCCTGGGTGTAGTACCTGCCGAACCCCTTCTTCACCAGCTGCCTCCCCAGCCGGGTGACGTACGCGTTGTCGGCGCCGGGCCGGAACATGCCCCGGCCGGGATAGGCGGGGACCCGCGGGGCCGGGGCGGGAGCGGGCGCGCCCACCGCTCCGGACCCCGCGGGGGCGATGTCCTTGCCCTTGCCGGTGGTCAGCAGCGACCAGGTCAGCGGGCCGGGCAGCCCGTCGGCGGCGGCGCCGCTCCAGCCCTGGGCCCGCTGGAACGCCTGGGTGGCCCGCCGGTCGGCGTCCGACCAGCGCGGGCCGGGCCCCGAGGCGTAGAACCGCTTCCCGCCGCGCCCGACGAGGAGCCGGCCGAGCTGGGTGACGTGCTTGTTGTCGGCGCCGGGCCCGAAGGCCGCCCGCCCGGGGTACGCGGGCGGCGCGGCGCCGGAGCCGGGGTTGGCGCCGTCCCCGCCCCCCTCCTTGCCCGGGACCTGCGGCACCTTCGGCTCGGCGGTCAGGCCCTTGTAGCGGTAGGGGACGTACTTGCCGGAATTGGTCCAGTACGCGTAGGGGGTGGCGATCCTGCGGGTGGTGGGGCGGGTCTGCTCGTAGACGGTGTAGTAGCCGTGCGTGTAGTCCGTCCAGCCGCCGAACAGGACGACGTGGGAGCCGTTCGTCGGGTCGGCCGGGTTGTGGAACAGCAGCATGTCGCCCGGCTGGAGCTCCTCCTTGGTGATCCTGGTCGCGTAGGTGTGGAGGCTGCCCGTCCACTCGTTCCCCGGCAGGTTCCAGGCCATGGACACATAGCCGGAGCAGTCCTGCCGGTAGCCGTCCGACCAGTACGCGCTCATGCTGTACGGCACCTTCGCCGCGACCCACTTCTTGGCGCGGTCGATGATCTCCGTTCGGGTGGTCGCCGGCAGCGGGACCGCGCCGGCGGGCTTGCCGCCGGGCCCGTGCAGGGGCGCCTTCGCGCCCTGCGGGGTCTCGGGCCCCTCGTCCGCGGGGGCCCCCGGCCGGTCGGGGGCCTGCTGCGGGGCGGCCGGGGCGGGGGCCGCGTGACCGGTTCCGAGGACCGCGGAGGCCGCGGCCGCCACGACGACGGCGCGGCGGACGGCCGGGCGGCCGCCGGTTCCGGCGGCCCGGGAAGCCCCTGCGGCCCGCCTCCGGTCGACGCATCCGGGGCATTCGCAGTCGCTCGCGGGATCGAATTCCTCGAACACCGGAGCGGCCATGCGATTCCCCTCACATTGCAGATGGAAATGTCCGCGACTGTGCACGTTCGCCAGTCTTCACCAACTGCCTTGCCGACGCGCATGCTGACGGTCCGAATGATGTACGCGGGCCCCTCCCGGGGGGTGCGGGGCAGGTCCGGGGGGTCGCCCGGGAGTCCGGAGCACCTCCGGAGGTCATGTAGAGTTAACGTCGTCAGCAGGCGCCGCTAGCTCAGTTGGTTAGAGCAGCTGACTCTTAATCAGCGGGTCCGGGGTTCGAGTCCCTGGCGGCGCACAGACGAGAAAGCCCCTCGCGCGAGCGAGGGGCTTTCTGCTGTCTCGGGGAGCCGTTCCGGGGCCCCCGCGCCGGCCGTCAGGGCGCCGTGCCGGTCAGGTACGCCGACACGATCACGTTGGCCGTGTAGCTGCGGCTCGCCCGGTCGAAGGTGCCGCCGCAGGTGATCAGCCGCAGCTCGGCGCGGCCCGACTCGCGGGTGCCGTAGGCCTGGCGGGCGTCGAAGCCGTCGCGCCGGACCACGGAGACGTCGTCGACGGTGAACTCGGCGACCTTGCCGTCGGCGCGGACCACCCTGATCGTCTCGCCGGCCACGAGCGTGCTCAGCTTGTAGAAGACCGCGGGGCGGGTCTCGGTGTCGACGTGGCCGACCATCAGCGCGGTACCGGCGGCGCCGGGCTTGACCCCGGCCGCGTACCAGCCGACGACGCCCGCCTGGTCGTAGGGCGGGGCGGCGATCGCGCCCCGCGCGTCCAGGCCGCGGGCCACGACCGGGGCCTGCACGCCCAGCTGCGGGATGTCCACGCGCTGCGGCAGCGCGGCGGCCAGCGGACGGGCGGCGGGCGGCAGCCCGGCGCCGGCGGGTCGGCCGACCGCGGCCACGTCACCCGTGGCGGTGGCGGCGGCGCCGGGCCGCACGTCGGTCACCTCGCGGCCCCACAGCCACAGGCCGAGCAGCAGCAGCGCCCAGGCCAGGCCGATGAGGAGTCGCCCGGAGCCGCGTTCCCGTTCGGACATGGTCATTCCGTCCCACGGCGCCGCCGGATCCCGCGCAGCACCACGGCGACGGCGGCGGCTCCGGCCAGGAGCAGACCGGTGACGGTGTGGGCGACGCCGGGGCCTTCCACGCGGGAGTCGTCGGCGGCGGCCAGGGGCGCCGCGCCGCCGCCACCCGCCTGGACCGGGGCGACCGGGGACGCGGGGGCGGCCGGCCGGGCGCCGGCCGCCACGACCTTGATCGCGCCCTTGACCTCGAAGTCGGCGCAGACGATCGTCACGCGGTAGGAACCGGGGGCGAGCGAGGTGCGGATCCGGGTCTCACCGGACAGCGAGCCGCCCGGGCCGCCCGGGCCCACCAGGTGCGCGTCGGAGACGAACGCCTCGGACTCCGCGGTGGCCTTCTTCCCCGAGCAGCCGGTGACCTCGAGGGCGACCTCGGCGCCGGGGGCCGGGGTCGACGGGGTCACCGAGACTCCGCCTGCCGGGTTCGCGGCGTACGCCGTCGGGGTGAGGGTCGCGGCGACGACCGCGACACCCGCACAGAGTGTGACTTTCAGTGGACCCATCGTGAACCTCCCAGTACCTGGAGGCTCCCCCGCGCGCCGGTGCCCCGCATCTCCAGCGGGGCACCCACTGCTCCGTCCGGGTCATTTCCGCCCGGTGACAGGTTTCAGATCCGGTCGACGAGGTCCGCGATCGAGTCGACCACCTTCGACGGGCGGTACGGGAAGCCGTCCACGTCCTCGGGCCGGGTCAGACCGGTGAGCACCAGGAACGTCTGCATCCCGGCCTCCATGCCGGCCAGCACGTCGGTGTCCATGCGGTCGCCGATCATCGCGCTGGTCTCGGAGTGGGCGCCGATCGCGTTCAGTCCCGTGCGCATCATCAGCGGGTTGGGCTTGCCCGCGAAGTAGGGCTGCTTGCCGGTCGCCTTGGTGATCAGCGCGGCCACCGCGCCGGTCGCGGGCAGCGGACCCTCGGTGGAGGGGCCGGTCTCGTCCGGGTTGGTGCAGATGAAGCGGGCGCCGTCGTTGATCAGCCGTACCGCCTTCGTCATGGCCTCGAAGGAGTAGGTGCGGGTCTCGCCGAGGACGACGTAGTCCGGCTCGTGGTCGGTGAGGATGTAGCCGATGTCGTGCAGCGCCGTGGTCAGACCGGCCTCGCCGATGACGTACGCCGAACCGTCGGGCCGCTGGTCGTCCAGGAACTGGGCGGTGGCCAGGGCCGAGGTCCAGATGTTCTCGATCGGCACCTCCAGGCCCATGCGGCGCAGCCGGGCGTGCAGGTCGCGCGGGGTGTAGATCGAGTTGTTCGTCAGCACGAGGAAGGGCCGGCCCGACTCGCGCAGCTTCTTCAGGAAGGAGTCTGCGCCGGGGATCGGGACGCCCTCGTGGATGAGCACCCCGTCCATGTCGGTGAGCCACGACTCGATGGGCTTGCGGTCTGCCATGTGGTGCGTCTCCTGGCGTGCGTACGGGCGGTGCGGGGTCGCCGGAACCACGGCGTACCGACGCACCCCAGCCTAGTCAGGACCGCCTGATCCGGACCCGGCCGATCACCAGGTGAACCGGGCGACGCCCCGGCGGGGCCGCGGCAGCGCCCCGGCGCGCCCCCGGCGATCCCTCAGCGGCGCTTGCGGAGCACGACGAGGGTGGCGCCCGTGGCGAGGAGACCGGCGGTGACGGCGAGGGCACCGGCCGGGGAGGAGAGACCGGTGAGGGCCAGTTCCTGGGCCTCGTCGGCGAGGGAGGGCGGGGTGGAGGGGGAGGGGGAGGGGGAGGTGCCGGGGGTGGGGACGGGGGTGGGGGTGGAAGCGGCGGGGGTGGAAGCGCTGGAGGTCGAGCGGGGAGCGCGGTCGGGCTCGGACTCGTCCTCGGACTCCCTCTCCTTCCCCGGTTCCTTCCCCGGCTCCGTCTCCGGTTCCTTCTCCGGCTCCTTCTCGGTCTCGGTCCCGGTCTCGATGGCGAATCGGTAGTCGTTCGACTGTCCGACCCACTCGCCGTCGTCGCCCTGGCGCTGGACGACCGCCGCGTTCGCGGTGACCCGGTTGGGTACGGCGTCCGAGGTGAGCGAGAGGCGCAGCTTCACGGTGAGGGTCCGGCCCGGGGGGACGGTGAAGCCGGGGAAGGGGGCCGGGCGCTCCGCGGGCCCGGCGGGCTCCTCCGTCGCGCCGGGGACGTCCGCGAGTGCTCCGACGAGTTCGTCCTCGTCGGTCGTCTCGAAGCGGACGGGGTGCGGGTGGCCGTCGGCGTAGAACTCCAGGTGGGCCTGGGCCGGCTTCAGGGCGTGCGCGGAGTCGACGAGGACGACGACCGGGTGCACGTCGGCGCAGGTGCGGCGGGTGGTGTTGGTGAGGTCGATGAACCAGGTGCCGTAGCCGCCCCCGGCACGGTAGGAGTCGGGCCCGCCGTGGAGCCGGGTGGTGAGCGGGAAGTCCCCCGCGTCCGCCCCGGCACAGCTCGGCACGGCTTCCGCGAAGGCGGGCCCGGGCAGCAGGATGGCGGCTGCGGCGAGGCAGAGGGAGACGGGCGTGCACAGTCGCATGAACACGTGAGCCTGCCGCAGGGAGGTGCCGGACGGGGGCCGCCGCACCGTACGGCCGTGCGAATGCATTCGTTCGGCGGAGGGGCGGGGCGCAGGGTGTGGACCGCGGAGGAGCGGGCTCCCCTCATACGTCCGTCCGCCCGAACACCGGCCCCAGGAGCAGGTGGGCGGCGCCCTCCGCCACCCCGGCCGGGCCGCCGGAGCCGTCGGACCCGCCGGGCGCGAGTCGTACGGGTACGGCGAGGTCCGGGGAGCCCTCCCGGGCGGCGCGCGCGGTGAGCACCGCCGCGACCCCGGCCACGAAGGGGTCCGGGGCGGCGGTGATCGTGCGGCCGCCGAGGAGGACCTGGTCGATGTCGAGCAGACCGGCGAGGTTCGCGGCGGCGGTGCCCAGCACCCGGGCCGCCTCCGCCACGTCACCCCGGCCGATGGCCGCCAGGCACAGCGCCTCGACGCAGCCGCGGTCGCCGCAGGGGCAGGGCGGCCCGTCCAGCTGGACGACCTGGTGGCCGAACTCCCCGGCGCCGGTGCGCGCCCCGCGGTGCACCCTGCCGTCGATGACCAGGCCGGCGCCGAGTCCCGTACCGAGGTGGAGGTAGGCGAAGGAGCCGCGTTCGCCGGCGACGGCGAGGCCGAGGGCGGCGGCGTTGGTGTCCTTGTCGACGACCACCGGCACGCCGAGCCGCCGCGCCAGCGCGTCCCGCAGGGGGAAGCCGTCCCACTCCGGGAAGCCGGTGACGCGGTGCAGGACGCCGCGGGTGTGGTCGAGCGGACCGGGCAGGGCGACGCCGACACCGAGCAGCCTGGACACCTGCTCCTGATCCTGTCGCTGATCCTGATCCTGTTGCCGCTCCCGCCCCTGCCCCTGCCCCACCGTCTCGCCGACGCCCCGTTCCACCGCCCCCAGCACCGCCTCCGCCCCGGCCCCCAGGTCGAGCGGGCCCCGGCGCTCCCCGACCACGCTCCCGTCGAGGTCCGTGAGGACGATCCGCAGTTCGTCGCGGTCGAGGTGGACGCCGACCGCGTGGGCGGCCGCCGGCACCAGCCGCAGCACGGTGCGCGGCTTGCCGCCCGTGGAGGCGCGGCGGCCGGCCTCCGCCGCGAGGCCCTCCTCCCGCAGCCGGGCGGTGATCTTGCTGACGGCCTGCGGGGTGAGGCCGGTGCGCTCGGCGAGTTCGAGCCGGCTGATGCCGTCCGGTCCGGCCGTGCGCAGCAGGTCGAGCACGAGCGCGGCGTTGTGACTGCGCACGGCGAGGAGGTTCGCGCCGACGGCGCCGCCCGTCGCGCCGCTCACGCCGCGGGCGCCGCCAGGACCGCTGGGGCCGCTGGGGCCGCCAAGGCCATCTGGGCCGCTTGGGCTGCCCGGGCCGTTCGGGCTGCTTGGGCTGCTTGGGCTGCTTGGGCCGCCCGTCCCGCTCCTGCCGTCCGCCGTGCCGCCGTTCGTCCTGTTCACGCGCCCATTCTCCCCCGCGCTTGCACTTTGGCAACAGCGTTGCGAAAGTAGGTCGCATGACTGGTACCCCCCTCCGCGTGGGCCTGATCGGCTACGGCCTGGCCGGCTCCGTCTTCCACGCCCCGCTGATCGCCGCCACCGAGGGCCTCGTCCTCGACACGGTGGTCACCTCGAACCCCGAGCGGCGGGAGCAGGCCCGCGCCGAGTTCCCGGACGTACGCGTCGCCGGCACCCCCGACGAGCTGTTCGCCCGCTCCGGGGACCTGGACCTGATCGTCGTCGCGTCCCCGAACAGGACGCACGTGCCGCTCGCCAGGACCGCCCTCGAAGCGGACCTCGCGGTCGTCGTCGACAAGCCGGTCGCCGGTACCGCCGCGGAGGCGCGGGAGCTGGCCGGCCTGGCCGAGCGGCGCGGACTGTTCCTCTCCGTCTTCCAGAACCGCCGCTGGGACAACGACTTCCTCACCCTGCGCTCCCTCCTCGCCGAGGGCGCGCTGGGCGACGTGTGGCGCTTCGAGTCCCGGTTCGAGCGGTGGCGGCCGCAGCCGAAGGGCGGCTGGCGGGAGTCCGGCGACCCGGCGGAGATCGGAGGTCTGCTGTACGACCTCGGCAGCCATGTCGTCGACCAGGCGCTGGTCCTCTTCGGCCCTGTCACGCGGGTCTACGCCGAGGCGGTCGTCCGCCGCGCCGGCGCGGAGACCGACGACGACACGTTCCTGGCGCTCACCCACGCGAACGGCGTCCGCTCCCACCTCTACGCCTCCGCGACGACCGCCCAGCTCGGCCCGCGGTTCCGGGTGCTGGGCTCGCAGGCCGGCTACGTGAAGTACGGCCTGGACCCGCAGGAGGCGGCGCTGCGGGACGGCGGGCGGCCCGGCCCCGGCTGGGGCGAGGAGCCCGAGGAGCTGTGGGGGCGCGTCGGCTCCGGCGAGTCCCCGGTGACCGGCGGCGGACGGGCCGTGCGGACCCTGCCCGGCGACTACCCGGCCTACTACGCTGCGGTGGCGAAGGCACTGACCGACGGCGGCCCCAACCCGGTGACCGCCGCGGAGGCGGCCGCCGCGCTCGACGTCCTGGAGGCGGCCCGCCGTTCGGCACGAGACGGAGTGGCGGTGTCGCTGTGACGCACGAGATCACCCCCAGGTTCACCCCGGAGATCGCTCCCACCCTGGAGGAGCTGCAGGCGCAGGAACGGCGGCTGGTCTTCCGGCAGTTCACCTTCGACGACGCCTGGGCGCTCGGCTCGCTGCTGGTGGAGCTGGCCCGCGAACGGCAGGCCCCGGTCGCCGTCGACATCCACCGCGCCGGCCAGCAGCTCTTCCACGCGGCCCTGCCCGGCTCGGCCCCCGACAACGACGCCTGGATCGCGCGCAAGCGCCGGGTGGTGGAGCGCTACGGCACCTCGTCCTACCTGGTCGGCTCGCGCCACCGCGCGAAGGGCACGACGTTCGAGGAGTCCTCGCGCCTGGACCCCGACACGTACGCGGCCCACGGCGGCTCCTTCCCGATCACCGTCGAGGGTGTCGGGGTGGTCGGCGCGGTGACGGTCTCGGGCCTGCCGCAACTGGAGGACCACCGGTTCGTCGTCGAGGCCCTGGAACAGTTCCTGGAGAAGGACCTGGGCTGAGACGCCGGGACCGGGGCCGGGGCCGGGATCCCGTTCGAGGGGCGCGGGGTCGCGCCGGTGTCCGGCCGTGCCGCACCGGCGCGAACGGCGGACGGCCCGTGGTCGCCGTACCCCGCGCCCCGGCCTCTCAGGCCCCCTTGAGTTCCTGGCGCTGGCGCCCCAGGCCGTCGATCTCCAGCTCGACCACGTCCCCCGCCCGCAGGTACGGCTTCGGCTCGGGCCGCCCGAAGGCGACCCCGGCCGGCGTCCCGGTGTTGATGACGTCGCCGGGGTACAGCACCATGAACTGGCTGACGTAGCGGACGACTTCGCCGACGGGGAAGATCTGCTCGGCGGTCGTGCCGTCCTGCTTCAGCTCGCCGTTGACCCACAGCCGCAGCCCCAGCGCCTGGGGGTCGGGCACCTCGTCGGCCGTCACGAGCCACGGGCCGAGCGGGTTGAACGTCTCGCAGTTCTTCCCCTTGTCCCACGTGCCGCCCCGGTCCATCTGGAACTCCCGCTCGGAGACGTCGTGCGCGACGGCGTACCCGGCGACGTGCGCGAGCCCCTCCGCCGCCGACTCCAGGTAGCGGGCGGTACGGCCGATGACGACCGCCAGCTCCACCTCCCAGTCGGTCCTCGTGGACCCGCGCGGCACGAGCACGGTGTCGTACGGCCCGACGACCGTGTCCGCAGCCTTGAAAAAAACGACGGGCTCGGCGGGCGCCGCGGACCCCGTCTCGCGGGCGTGGTCGTGGTAGTTCAGCCCGATGCACACGACCTTGCCGATCCGGCCGACCGGCGGGCCGACCCGCAGCCCGGCCGCGTCCAGCGCGGGCAGCTCGCCGGACTCGCCGGCGGCGCGGATGCGGCCGAGCGCGTCGGCGTCGGCGAGCAGGGCGCCGTCGATGTCGTCCACGAGGCCCGACAGGTCCCGCAGGGTCCCCCGGGCGTCGAGCAGCGCGGGACGCTCCGCGCCCGCCGTACCGACCCGCAGCAGCTTCATGATCACATTCTCCCTCGCTCGCGAACGCCCGCCGACGGGTGCGGCCGTCGGAGGACCGGTCGATCCTCCAAGCCGCGCGTCCACTCCGCAAGACCCGGTTCACGTACTGGACCGTCGCCACCGGGCCGTCGCCACGATGACGTCACCACCGGGCCGTCGCCACGGTGACGTCACCACGGGGCCGTCACCACGGTCTCGTCACCGGTGGAGCAGCGCCCGTTCGGCCACGCTCCAGGCCGTGCTGGTGACGACGTACAGCGCGGCGGCCAGCGGTACGACGGCGACGGTGACGAGGGTGAAGAAGGACAGGAAGGGCATCGCCCTGGTGACCGCGCCCAGGCCGGGCACCTGCTCCCCGCCCGCCGCCGGGCTCACGGTCGCCGGGCTCACGGTCGCCGTGTTCACGGCCGTCGCGTTCATGACTGCCGCGTTCATGACTGCCGCGTTCATGGCCGTCGCGCGCCGGGTGAGGCGGTAGCCGGCGGTGGCGACGGCCGCGACGACGGCGAACAGCGCCAGGTAGACCAGTCCGGCCCCGCCGAACACCCCGCCGGCGGCGAGGGCGTCGGTCCAGCGGTCGCCGAGGGGCGCGTCGAGGAGCCGGTGGGTGAGCAGGCCGTTGGTCTCGCCGCCGATCGTGGAGTGCGAGAAGACGTAGTAGAGGAGGAGGAAGGCGGGCGCCTGGAGGAGGCTGGGCAGGCAGCCGGACAGCGGGGACACCTGCTCCCGGGCGTGCAGTTCCAGCACGGCCCGCTGAAGCTTCTCCGGGTCGCGGGCGTGCCTGCCGCGCAGTTCGGCGATCCGCGGCTGGAGCGCCGCCCGCGCCTTCTGGCCGCGGGCGGCGGCCCGTGACAGCGGGTGGACGAGCAGCCGTACGAGCGCGGTGAACAGGACGATCGCGGCGGCGGCCGCGGAGGCGTGGAAGAGGGGTTCGAGCAGGTCGGCGAGCCGCTCGACGAGGTGGACGAAGCCGGAGAAGAAGACAGCGGGGACAGAGGTGACAGAGGGGGCGGAGAAGACGGACATGGGTACGGGGCCCTCCGGGGGTCTCGTCGTGCCGGGACGTGGATACGGCGGCGTGACGGCCCGCGCGGGGCACGCTGTGGTCAGCGGTGCGACCCGGGTGGTGACGTGGGTGGTGACCCGGATGGTGACCTGGGTGCCCTACGCGACGGCCGTCGGGAGGGCGTGTCCGGGCGCCCTGGGCCGGGGCCGTCCGGAGGCGTCGGGATCGCGCTGCGGGAGGAAGGCGGTACGGCGGTCGCGGTCGCGGACGGCCGTCCGCACCCGGGTGCGCGGCACGGCGGGGGCGCAGCGCGCGGCGACGAGCGAGCAGAGCGCGAGGGCGGCCCCGGCGGCGGCGGTCGCGGCGAGGGCGACGGTCGAGGAGAGGCTGCCCGCGTCGATCAGGCCGGCCAGGGCGAGCCCGAGGACGGTGAGGAGGAGGGCGACCGCGGGCCGGCGCCGCAGGAGAGGGGTGTCGAGCATGGCGCGGATCACCGTGGCCCCTCCTGTTCGCGTCGCCGTCCTTGTTCGGTTATACCCGAACGGGCCGGGGCGTGGGGCGGCGCCCGGTCGGTCAACCACCCGCGAGTGCGGGCCCGTTCGTCCCGTCGAACCTTCCTCCGCGGGTTTGAGAAAGGGCTGTCGGAACCCTCGACAACACCACGCGCCGCCCCCGATGCTTCGTGACGCGCGTACGCACTCACGTTCCCGCACGAGCCACGGGTGACGGTGTCCGGTCGGGACGACCGGCCCGTCCCCGGTCGAGCTCGGTCGAGCGAAGCGGAGAAGTCATGATCCGACGCAGAACCCTGCTGGCCGCCACCGGCGGCGCCCTCCTCGGCACCGGCCTGGCGGCCGGCACGGCCCGCGCCGACGCGACGATCGGCGTCAACCCGTCGACGAACTACGGCACGTGGGAGGGCTGGGGCACCTCCCTCGCCTGGTGGGCGAACGTCTTCGGCGCCCGCGACGACTTCGCCGACCTCTTCTTCACGACCAGGTCGGTGGCCTACGGCGGCCGGACGCTCCCCGGCCTCGGCATGAACATCGCCCGCTACAACCTGGGCGCGTGCAGCTGGAACAGCGTGGGCGGCGAGTCGATGGCGGTCTCCCCCAACATCCCCGCGTTCAAGCAGATCGAGGGCTTCTGGCAGGACTGGAACAACGAGGACCCCGCCTCCTCGGCGTGGAACTGGTCGGCGGACGCCAAGCAGCGGGCCATGCTGACGAAGGCGACCGCGCGGGGCGCGACCACCGAACTGTTCGCCAACTCCCCCATGTGGTGGATGTGCCTGAACCACAACCCCTCGGGCGCGGCGGGCGGCGGCAACAACCTCCAGTCCTGGAACTACCGCCAGCACGCCTCCCACCTGGCCGCCGTCGCCCTGTACGCGAAGAACAACTGGGGGGTGGACTTCGCGACGGTCGACCCCTTCAACGAGCCCTCCTCGTCCTGGTGGACGGCGACCGGCACCCAGGAGGGCTGCCACATGGACGCGAGCGTCCAGGCGGCCGTACTGCCTTATCTGCGCAGCGAGTTGGACAAGCGCGGCCTGACCGGCACTCGTATCTCCGCCTCGGACGAGACGAGTTACGACCTCGCCCGCACGACGTGGAACTCCTTCGGCGCGTCCACGAAGGCCCTGGTGAACCGGGTCAACGTGCACGGCTACCAGGGCTCGGGCGGCCGCCGGGACCTCCTGTACACGGACGTGGTCACGACGTCCGGCAAGGCCCTGTGGAACTCCGAGACCGGCGACAACGACGGCACCGGCCTGTCCATGGCGAGCAACCTGCTCTACGACTTCCGCTGGCTGCACCCGACGGCCTGGGTGTACTGGCAGGTCATGGACCCGTCGACGAACTGGGCGATGATCGCGTACGACGCGGCCACCCTCCAGCCCGGCGCGGTCACCACGAAGTACTACGTGATGGCCCAGTTCAGCCGCCACATCCGCCCCGGCATGACGATCCTCGACACGGGCGTCAGCTATGCGGTGGCCGCGCTGGACAGGGCCGCGCGGCGCCTGGTGATCGTCGCCGCCAACACCTCCGCGTCGGCCCAGACCCTGACCTTCGACCTCTCCCGCTTCACCACCGCGACCGGCGGCTCCGGCGGCCTGGTCCCCCGCTGGAACACGGTGACCTCGGGCGGCGGCGACCTGTACACGGCCCGCTCGGACACGTACCTGTCCGGCAAGACGGTCAGCGTGCCCTTCGCGGCGGGCGCGGTGCAGACCCTCCAGGTGGACGGGGTGACGGTCTAGGGGATCCGGGGCCCCGGGGAATCCGGGGCCCCGAGGAATCCGGGACTCCCGGGGCGCCCCCTCCCCGGCGCCCCGGGCCGCAGGCCGGCCTCCCCTTCCCCGTCCCCCCTGGCCTGCGGCTGTCTCCTCTTCGTCACCGGTCGGCAGTACGGTGTCACCCATGCGCCCCGACACGCCTGCCGAGAACGTCGACCACACCGCCGAAGCGGCACGCCTGGAGCGGACCGCCGGCCTGTACCCCGAGGACGCCGAGGCCCTGCTCGTCCAGGCCGCGGCCCACCTGGAACTGTCCGGCGACCGCCCCGCCGCGACCACCCTCTACGACCGCCTGCTGTCGTCCCCGGCCGGCCTGGACGCCCCGCACCTGGTCCGCGCCCTCAAGGCCTCGAACCTGTGGGAGTACGGCCACGAGGCCGAGGCCCGCGCGATCATCGACGGCATCCGCGCGGCCGCCCCGCGGGACCCGGCCCCCTGGGTGATCGTCGCGGAGTCCCTGGAGGCCCACGACGAGCTGGAGGCGGCGGAGGCGACGTTCACCGAGGCGGCCCGGCTGCTGCTGACGGACGTACCGGAGCCGCCGTACGCCACGCACCCCCTGCTCTTCGGCCGCCACCGCGTCCGCCGCATGCTGGGCGCGGCCCACGACGACTGGGACACCCTCGCCGACGCCGTGAACTCGTCCCCCGTCTCCCTGGACGAACTCCACGACCCGAAGCGGGTCTGGTCCCTCGGGTCCGACAACCCGCTGGAGCTGGAGGCCGAGATCTCCCGCCTCCGCGCCGAACTGGGCACCTTCCGAGAAGCCCTGTCCCGCCCCTTCCCGGTGGCCATCCTGCACTGGCCGGCGGACGAACTGGCGGAGCTGCTGTCGGCCTACCCCACCCTCGCCGCCGAGTACCCGTCCCACGAGACCCACCTCGCGGTGATAGAGGCCTCCCTGCGCGAACTGTCCGCCTCCGGCACGGCCAACCTGGGCATCGTGACGGGCACGGTCCCGTCGTACGAGGCCTTCGCGGCCTCGGAGGGCACCTCCCCGGGAGACCCCGACCTGCTGCCGCAGTACGCGACGATCCTGGCGGCACGGGGGCGGGCGGCGGCTTGGCCGCCTCAGCGGGGGGCGGATTGTTGGTGCGGGTCACAGAAGGCTTATGGGGAGTGTCACGGGGCGGAGGCCTGAGCTTTCCCTCCCGCTGAGACGCCCCCAACTCCCATAGAGGCTAGCTGAATTGATCCAAGGTGTTGTCGACTCTGGCCAAGATTGATCGCAGCGAAGGCCTCCGGTGTGGTGAAGACATTGAGCCTTCACCACACCGGAGGCCTTCGTGTCTCACCTTGTTGCCCAGTCGGCCGTGCATGACAGGCAACTACCGGACTACCCTCTGCCGTGTGCCGGAAGATCTCGTGTGGGAACCCCCAGAGGGTTCTTGGGCTTCGTCCGCAGCCCGCCGTCGCAATATGCAAGCGATCCGCAGCCGCGACACGAAGCCCGAGAAGCTGATCCGTCGGCTCGTTCACGCCCAAGGGCTGCGGTACCGAGTCGCTGCTCGCCCCTTGCCGGAGCTTCGCAGGACAGCGGACATGGTGTTCCGTCCGGTCAAGGTGGCGGTCTTCATCGATGGCTGCTATTGGCATGGCTGCCCAGAGCATTATGTCCCGCCAAAGACGAATCCGGGCTATTGGTCGGAGAAGGTTCTGCGGAACATGCAGCGCGATCGCGACACTGATCAACGTCTCACAGAGGCAGGCTGGCTAGTGCTCCGTTTCTGGGAGCATGAGCCGGCAGAGGAGTGCTCTCTGGCAGTCTTTAAAGCGGTGGCTGACCGAAGAGCACGGCAGCGCAAGGCCCAGCACTGATGCGACGGCTTGAACTAGCTAGCTAGACCAGACAGCCACCGCCCAGGTGATGCAAGGGTCCAGGCCACAACCCCCGGCCCCTCCCTTACGCTGTCTTCAGCGAGTGTGGCGTACAAGTAGCTGCTTCTGTGGGGAAGGCCGCTGACTGTGCTCGCAACGAGGCATAGCGGGTGCGGAGCAACCTCACCGTGACCGCGCAGAACAGGTTGGGGGCCATGTGGCGGTCGAGCGCACAAACCGGGATGTCCGGACGCTGATCACGCAGATCGCGGCTGGGGAGATCATGCTCCCCGAGATTCAGCGCGGATACGTGTGGAAGGCATCGCAGGTCGCCAGACTCATTGAATCGCTGTACCGCGGGTATCCGGCCGGCTCCCTCCTCTTCTGGAAGACCGGGCAGGCGGCCGAGACTCGTGGGGCTGCCATCGGCATGGCTCAAGCCCTGCCGAGCGTCATGCCCCTCTACCTCCTGGACGGCCAGCAACGGCTCACCTCCCTCTTCCGTGTTCTCACCGATCACCCAGACGCCCAAGTTGTCTTCAACATCGAGACGGAGACCTTCCAAAACCAGAGTGCCGCCACACGGCGCAACAAGAAGTGGATCAAAGTTTATGACGTCGTCGGCCCCGACGCTGACGTGTTCGCAATCCACGGCGTACTCAAAGAGGCCGGACTCGCCATCCCTGACCCTGAGATCGGACGACGCCTCAGCGCACTTCAGAAAATCACACAGCGAGACTTCCACATGGAGGTGCTGCACGACTTCGAATATGAAGAAGTGGCGGACATTTTCGTCCGTGTGAACAGTGGTGGCCGAGCCCTCAAGACCACCGACCTCGCACTGGCCACACTATCCGCACGCGCACCTGGTTTCCTAGGGCAGTTGGAAGCAGAATCGGCCCACTGGGCCGAGCGAGGATACGGGGCCCTTGACGTCAACTTCCTTATCAAGGCCCTGACTCTGAGCCTGTCTACGACAGCAGGAAAACGTCTTGCTTCTGTGGCCAAGCTAACCGCCGCCAGCCAGGAGATGGTCGAAGCAGGGTGGGGAATGGTCCGCCGAGGACTTGCCCGCGTGGTGCCTCTCCTCTCGGAAAGACTCTTGATTCCGACCACAGCCCTGATTCCCTCACTGGCCGCACTGCATCCACTGATCCTCTACTACGGCCGGAAACCAGAAGGCAAAGAAGTAGAAACCGCAGTGGAGAACGGCCTTCTGTACTGGTTCCTGGCCGCCACTGCACGCAACCGATATGGCGGTGCTTCAGACACGGCGCTGACGCAAGACATTCGCACGCTCGACACCGAAGACCCCGTGTCAGCGCTGCTTTCCAACCTGGGAATCCGCGAAGCTGGTTTGTCGGTAACCGCCGACGACCTGGCAGGCCGTAACCACCAAAGCCCCTACTTGATGTTCTGCTACCTCGCAGCAGCTCATGCCAATGCCACCGACTGGTGGGATGGAGGGCCGATCTCCGGAGGCGTCGATAGGTCCGGGAAGCCGCAGTACAGCCTTGTGCATCCGGCCACCAAACTGCGCAATTCAAGCGGAAAATACTCTTCCACGGAAATCAACGAGCTTGCGAACATTGTGTTCGCCTCTGAGCAAACGGCCAAGAACATCATCGGTAACCGTTCTCCAGGAGATTACCTGCAGAGCGTAGGCTTGAGCGATCGCACCGCACATGCGATTCCAAACGATCCTGTCGTTCTCGAAACGGAGAGGTACCGCGATTTCCTGGCCGCCCGGAGAGCTCTTTTGGCGGGACGCATCACGAATCTCTTCGAGACTTTCCGGCCCTCGTTCCTGATTGAGGACAATGCGGCGATCCAGGAGCACTCAGGACGGTCGCTCTCACTCATGGGATACGACGGGGCCGGCCGAAGCGTACTGGTGGTAGAAGCTGTAGTCGGCGGTCAGAACTGGACCGGCTGGATTGAGCCAACGGAATTTGAGAGAGCGCTCGACGCTGCGGAAACTGGCCTCGCCAGTGACGTAATGGTAGGCGATGAGCCGGCATCATTGCGTATCGACGACGAAAATAGCGTGACATTCAGTCTCGGACCCTTCATCGTCCGAGGTTCGCTCAATCAGTGGCGCACTGCAGTGAAAGACTCTTTCGAGGATGCGCACCCCTTGGAAGAGTGTCCAGAGCCCAGCGATGAAACCTGGCCAACAGATCCGGAGGAATTCTTCCTTTCGGAAGCTGGCGTACAGAAAACTCCCTAGGATACAGGAATCCCCCTGAGAACCTCAGGCGCATCTTTGTCGAGCATTGGCACGACGCTAGGAATGCCTGGCACAGGAACCTCGGGGGGAATGTCAAGGCGGCATGATTCCCAGCGTCCTTGCGCACCGCGATCCGCAGGAACCTGGTCCGCAATCCAGTTTCTTGGTACCGCCGCTATCGCGATCAATTCCAGTTCGGGCGTGAGGCGAACTGTCACAAGTTCCCAGGCCGGGTCACGCAGCATGGTTTCGTACTCATTACGCGACAGGTAGATCGTGAGCCGGCCGACGCGCACCGTGGTCTTCACTTCCAGGTGGGCGGAATGCTGGTGCGTGTCCACGAAGATGTCGTAGCCATGGCCGTCAGACCAAGCGGCGACATGTTCTACCCGGCCGTCCGCCGATGTCGCAAGCAGCTCGAGAAGGGCGAGCTCCCCCGCTGAGCCGATCCGGGACCGTTCCTCCGTGTCCAGCTTTCCCCAGGCGGTGCTCACTTGCGCGTACGCCGCTTCCGGAGTGAGCCCGAGGATCTCCGCAGCGCGCAAGGCGTCTTCTGGAAGCTCATCCGGCCGACGAATGAGCAAGTCGGCGTCTCGGAACCATGGCACCCCACTGTGGGCCATCGCGGCTTCGAACACTCGGCAGTTCACAGGTACACCGGTGGAGGGCTCATCCAGCAACCCCTGTTCCCGGATCCAGACATACGCAGCGTCGTACTGAGTTGGCGTGATGTCGCTGAAGTCACTGTGTGTGGTGAACAGGGAGCGCACTCGCGCGACTCCGCTGGCTGGAAGTCTGTCCAGCCAGCGGACCGCGGCACGCAGGATCGGCTCAGGCGGCGCGGGCACGAAGGTGACCCATCAGCGCCTGGATGTCGCGTTGATCCAGGCCTCCTCCGATAGCCGGCTCCTCCTCAAGGTCGGCAAGCTGCTGAACGGCCGGATCGTCGAGGATGCCTCCCATGAAGTGCAGCTTGTCGCTGAGCCGTTGCTCGACGATCTCATCAATCGTGCCCTCTGAAGCCAGCACCGTGATCCGGGTCTCCGCCTCTGGTGCGAGCCCGAGGCGGTGGATACGGTCGAGGCTCTGAAGGAACCGACCGGCAGCGAAGTCCCGGTCCACGTAGACGGCGTCGTGGCAATGGTGGTGGAGGCTGATGCCCTCTCCAAGAGTTCCAGGATTAGACAAAAGGACCATACAGTCGGGATCGTGCCGGAATCGCTTGATTGCCGCTTCGCGGTCAGCGTCACCCATCGCGCCATATACGAGGGCGGGCGAGAATTCCTTGAGCATACGCTCCAGCGTGTTGAGGCTCCGGATGAAAGTCGACCAGACAAGTGTCTTTCGCCCCTCGGCTGCGTTCCGGCCGACGATCGCCAGCACCTCACGGTACTTCGGCGACATCTCGTAACGCGGAAGATCTTGCATCAGCTCGAAAAGCGGTGTGCCCTCCGGCACGGAAAGCGGTGGAACCTGGTACGACAACGGTTCATAGCGTGTGGTGCCCACCGCGAGCAGCGCGGGGCTAGTCGCTGCCATCAGCATGTAGACAATGACTTTGCCAAGGGCTAGAAAATCATTCTCAGCACCTGCGGCCCGGGCCGAGAAGCGTCCCACAAGCGCCTCATACACCTCTTGATGAAGGGGCGGCAGAGGCACAGTCGTCAGGTTCGTCGAGACAGGTGGCAAGCCAAGTTCAGCCTTGGTGGTCCGTGTGAACAGCGGGCGCAGTACCTGGCTCGCCTTGGCCAGGTCCCCGCCGGCGACTGCCTGGATCACCTTCTGGCGCCCGTGACCGGGCCATACGAAGCCGAAGAGGTTCTCCAGGTCCTTGACTCCGTTCGGCGCCGGCGTCCCAGTAAGAATCAGCCGGTGCCGACTGCGCGGCCCCAGGGCAAGACAGGCGGCTCCGTCCGTCCCGTCGGCTCCCCGCTTCATCCGGTGTGCCTCATCGAGCAGGAGCATGGACGGCCGCGCAGCCAGCCATTGGCCCAGCTCATTTACGACTCCGTCCTGACGCAGCCGCTCATAGTTGACGATGAGAGCGTCCGCACCCGGGTTGGCGTCTTTGGAGAACACGTCCATGCTGAGGGGTTCGCTCAGACATGTCTGATTCTCGTACTGCCAGGACTCGTAGGACGATTTGGGTCCGACGATCAGGAGCCGCTCGATCCCCTTGTTGTGCCGCAGAGAGTGGTATACGGCGAGGCCCACACGCGTCTTACCGGCGCCCGGAACAGAGAAGTTAGCCCCGTGGCGGAGGGACAGCAGCTTCGCGATGTCCCGGCGCTGGAACGCCGTGAGATCCGCTACCCAGTCAGAGCCAAGCAGGATGTCAACATCGCCCGGATCCACTTCCCCGTCCGGGCGGGCTGAGGGGTCAAGGCGCTTGGCGACAGTCTGTGCATCGACAGCGGAGTCGGTAGCCAGCGCGGCCAGCTGAGGGTCCCATGCGACACTGCTCGGCTCAGGCCACGTGGTGAGCGCCACCAGGTTCGTCAGAAGGTCATCAATTTCAACTTCCATGGCGCCTGGCGCACGTTGCACACTGCTCTGAAACCGCAGCGCGAGACGGCGCAGGTCACTCTCGTATCCGGTCCCCGCTCGAAGGCGCGCGCTGGTCACGCCATCGCCAAAGCCGATCTCCAGGCTGGGTCCAGCGGACTGCCCCGTCATCAGCTTTCCCGTGTGGCGTCGAGCAACCAAGCGACGCCGTTTCCTGGCGAGCTGAAGGTCCGCCCTGCCTGCTTCGCAAGCCGGGCGAGACTGGCCTTAAGAGTGAGCAGCGCGTCATCAAAAGTGTCCTCGTCCAATGCTCGCTTGGCCTTGGCCTCAGCGAACTCAGCGGCGCACTGGTTGACGTAATCAGCCGCATCCGTGAGGCGCTCCGGTACGGCTACCTGACGCTTCTGGAGTTCAGCGTTCGCGCCCGCCAGCTTGACGGCGGCGTCGAAGGTCTTACGCGCCGTTTTGATGAGCGCATCGGCCTGCGTCACGGTGGCGGCGTCCAGCTTGTCTCCTGCTTGTGCCGTGGCCTTCGCCTGGAGCAGGGCGTCCGTAAGAGCACGCCCGGTCTTGACGGCGGCTGTGGCATCCGGGATCGCCACACCGGCCAGGCCAGGAATGGCTACAGCTGCGGACTCCTGGGCGACCGGGCGCAATTCGGCAGGCAGACGCTCTTCGAGGTAGCGGCTGTGGAAGTCGGCTTCCGCGAGACGCACGGACGTCTTCGCATAGTTGAGCACCACCATGGCCAGGCGCGCTTCCTTAAGCTGCTCGGCAGCGTCCGGATCGGTCTTGGCCAGCTTGGTGTAGTCACGGTGAAGCTCACGGAGCTTCTCCTGATGATCTTCGAAGTCGACCAGACGCAGCACAGCACCGTCCACGGTCCTGCTGCGGTCAATAGCGTCGTTGATCAGCTCGTAGACCCAGCGGTCCTGCTGGAGGGTCGTCTTCTTGATGTTGAAGTCGCGGGCTACGTCCTCTTCGCGACGGCCATCAGTGAGCTCATCCTCGATCGCGATCAGGCGGTTGATGTAGGAGTACTCGCGCCGCTTGTCGCGGCGCAGTTGCAGGGCGAGCTCGACGCTGTTGATGTCGCGGCGGGACGTGTCGGCGGGCAGGACTCCGACCCTGATGTTCTTGATGCCCAGGTCCTTGAGAGCGGCACAGCGGGTGTTGCCGTCTACGAGGATGCCGTCCGGGCTGATGATTCCGGGCTCTTTCTGGCCCACGTCATCCAGTTCGTCCTGAAGGGCCAGGTAGTCAGGATCGATCTGGCTGGGGTTCGAGGGGCGGCACCGCAGCAGGTGATGCAGATACGTTTGTGCGGATTCACTCCACGGCTCTTCCTCCAGTACCCGGTTGCGCGCGGGGTCGAGGGTGCGCTGTGCGCGGATGCGGTGGGTGTCAGGGTTGAAGTAGAGCATGTCGACCGGCATGGAGATCACGTGCAGGTGCTTCTGCTCGCCACGCCACTCGACGGTGATCTTCGCGCCCTCCTCAGCCATGGCCTGTTTCAGCCGCTCGTCCACCAGCGAGCGAATCTTCTCCCCCTCGGGTGGAACGCCGAACTTCACAGCCATAATCCAGACCCTCCCCAGAGCCAAACATCGCGTGCAGCAGCATCATGTCAGGCCTGCTGACAGCGGGCATACCCATGTTCCACAATCAACATCTCGATCACTCGGAGAAACGGAGCACGAAGTGACGCCACCTGCCTGGAACGACCCCAAACTCAAGGCTGGAACCATGGTCCGCGGAGCGCTCTGGCTCGTCCAAGTGATCGGCGAGGGGAAGACCTTCACCAAGGACCAGATCCGCAACGCCTTCCCCGGGATCTCCCAGGCTGACCGGCGGATAAGGGACCTCCGCGACTACGGCTGGGTCATCCTCACGAACTCTGACGACGCAACGCTGGTGGCGGAAGACCAGCGCTTCGTCAAGGCAGGTGTTCCCGTGTGGGACCCCGTTGCCCGCCGAGCCGCAGCGCCGCAGAAGACTACCTCCAACAAGGAGAAGCAGGCAGTCATGGCCCGCGACGACTACATGTGCAGCGTGTGCGGCATCTCCGGGGGCGAATCGTACGTGGACGACTCGAACCAGACTGCTGTGCTCTCTGTCACCCGTCGCGAGACGGTACTCCCGGACGGACGGGAGCGGACTTTCTTGGTCACGGAGTGCAAGCGATGCAGGGCGGGAAATGGCGGCGATCCCGCTCGAGCGGATGAAGCCCTGGCCGATATCCGGGCCCTCGATCCGGACGACCAGCGGCGGCTCCGGCGATGGATCGAACGAGGACGCCGAGGTTCCACCGCCCTCGACCGGGCCTGGAATGCCTACCGGCGGCTCCCGTCTGATGCCCGCGACGAGGTACGGACCGCGCTTGAGAGCTGATCATCAAGAGCCCCCACAGGGCCCCGCGCCCTGTGGGTTTCCTGCATGTCAGTGAGCCGCCGTACACTTCACAACCTCGCCCGGCTCACCATCTCAACTGGGTGACGCCGTCGAAGATCGACGACTAGGGTGCTACCGCGGAATCCGTGTGCAAACTGGTGCCTGCTGTGACTGAGCCGAGCGCAAGACCCTCGGCTTCGCGCTGGCTCAGCCCGCGCGCCTGAAAGGAGATCGAATGGCGGCGTCAGAGCGGGACAGACAGCTCGAGGTCGTCGAGATCTGCGCGGGCGCGGGAGGCCAGACCCTCGGACTGGAGCGAGCCGGGTTCCGTCACCGGATCGCGGTAGAGCTGGATGAGCACGCTGCCCACACGCTGCGCTGCAATCTTCAGGACGTACTCGGTTACAGCGAGGAAGAAGCCAAGGAAGCCGTAGCAGTCGGCGACGTGGCCGATCCTGAGACCTGGAACCCCGCCGAGTACAAGGGCGTCGACCTGCTGGCTGGTGGTGTACCGTGCCCACCTTTCAGCGTCGCGGGTAAACAGCTTGGCGCGAATGACGAGCGCGATCTCTTCGCCTGGGCCATCGAGCTCTGCGGCGATATCCAGCCTAAGGCCCTCCTACTCGAGAACGTCCGTGGGCTTAGCGCTAACCGTTTCACTGCCTACCGGCAGCACGTGCTGGACAGACTTCATGAGTACGGCTACATCGGTGACTGGAAGCTCCTGCAGGCCAACGAATTCGGAGTCTCCCAGCTTCGTCCCCGCTTCGTGCTCGTCGCCCTCAAGCGAGAGTATGCGGAGTACTTTGACTGGCCGACGCCTCATCCGGAGAAACCACTTACGGTGGGGAATCTCCTCGCAGACCTCATGGCAGGAAACGGCTGGGAAGAAGAGCAGGTCGCCGCATGGGTCAAGCAGGCCGATGGCATCGCGCCGACGATCGTCGGCGGTTCCAAGAAGCATGGTGGCGCTGACCTTGGCCCCACACGGGCCAAGCGGGCGTGGGCGGCTCTCGGTGTGGACGCCATGGGCGTAGCAAACGAGGCTCCAGTAGAGGGGTGGCGGATCCCGGAAGGCGTCCCAGGCCCGAAGCTCACCACCGCGATGGTCGCCCGCATACAGGGCTGGCATGACTTCGATGCGGCCGCAGGCGGCAACTCAAGCACAGACGGCGAGTTCCGCTGGAAGTTCCACGGCCGGAAGACATCCATCTACCGCCAAATCGGCAATGCCTTCCCCCCACCGGTCGCCAAGGCACTGGGCGTGGCCATCCGGAAGGCCATCCACCAGGAGGGTGAGCGTCAGACCCTGGTGGAGAACACCGACCGAGTTCTCGACCCTGTTTACAAGCTGCTCAGGGGTCTCGGACGTCCTCTGACTGTGGACCAGATCATCGACAAACTTGCCAAGCAGGGAACCACCCTTGAGCAGCCAGAGGTCGAGCGCCGCCTGAACCACCTCAGTCACGACTTCACGGTCACGATGACAACCCGGTCCAATGGGGTCATCGCCTACAGTCTCGGCGAGTTCAAGGCGTTCATCGGTCAGGATGACCATCAGCGGCATGATCTCTTCACCCAACTCCGGGCAAAAATCAGTTAGTCGGTAAAGAACCCGCAGGGCGCTGCTCCGGTTGAGAGCATCGCCCCCTGTACTCGCGCGCTACAGAGGCGCCTTACCAGGAGAGCTTCCTAAACGGCCTCGCCGTCAAGCGGCATACCGCGTCGACAGGCTCTCGGGCCTTCGTCGGCACCGCAACTCGGTCTCTCTGCGGGAACATTCAGTCGCACAATTATGGTGACGCAAGCAGTGGCCTGTCGCCCTGATGCATGGCCACCCCTCCCAGGGCAGGGGTGCCGGGTGGTCTGCACGATGCACTTCTGCTCGCCGCGGATGCTGACGGAGGTCCCGTCAGGGTCGCCGCGTCAGGCGGTCCTCTCTCGATGCGTCCCGTCGCCGGCCGCGCCCATTTCGGCGTCGTAGCGGGTCTGGGCCCGGTCCAGGGCGTTCTCCACGTCGCAGCCGTGGGCGCGGAGCCAGTGGAGGAGGTCCGTGACGAGCGAGATCACCGACTCCTCGGCCACGGTCCTGCCCAGTCTTCCCGTGCCGGGCAGGCAGGGCGGTCGTCCGTCCCCGCACAGCTCCAACATGGTCTCGGCCCGCCGCACACCGGGGTCCTCCACGTGACCGTCCGGTGAGGTCAGTCCCGTCGCCAGTTCGCACCACGTGACCTTATGGTCGGGGCCGAGTTCCACGCCCCACCGTGCAGCCACCGCGTCGACGAGCGCCATGCCCCGGCCACCCTCGGAGTCGGCCTTCGCGTCGAGCAGGGTGGGCAGGGCGCGGGTGCCGGGGTCCTGGACCTCGATGCGCAGGTGCGCGCCGTTCATCGAGACCGCGAGGACGGCCGGGGTTCCGGGGCCCACGTGCGTGATGACGTTGGACACCAGCTCGCTGACGCAGAGTTGGGCCTCGTCGACGACTTCGTGCAGACCCCAGATGCCGAGATGGGCCCGCATGACCCGGCGCAGACCGGCCACCTCCGCCGGTTCGGCCGTGAAGGCAAGGTCCCACGGCTTGCGCCTCATGCACGCTTCCTGGCCCACGAAAACCCCTCTCGTCCTGACGACACCCCACGAGCCACGCAGGGTCACGAGGCATCACTTTGGGTGGTCGCCTCGCAACCAGAGTGAGGGTTGCGAATCCCTTCGTGCAATGTGCACGGCGGGATTCCCACTTCCGAGTGATTGGCAAGCACACCTCTGGGCGCGAGACTGAACGCCCGCTACACGAAACGGGGTTCACATGGCCGGATCACCCACGGCACGTCGGCGCCGCCTGTCGATCGAGCTGAAGAAGCTCCGCGAACAGAGCGCGCTGACCTGTGCCCAGGTCGGCCAGGCCCTGGACTGGAGCGGTTCCAAGGTCAACCGCATGGAGACGGGCAGCGGGCGGGTCCAGCCCTCCGACATCGACGCCCTGTGCCGCTTCTACGGCACCGGGGACGAAATGCGGGAGTTCCTCAAATCGCTCGCCCGGCAGGCCAAGGTGCGGGGCTGGTGGCAGGTGCACGGTTCCGGCGTTCCGGAGTGGTTCAACATCTACATCGGCCTGGAGCAGGAGGCTTCCACCTTCCGGCAGTACCAGTGCGAGCTGGTGCCCGGCCTCATGCAGACCCACGCCTACGCCTCCGAACTCCACCGGACCGGCGCGCACATGTCCGACGAGGACATCGACCGGGCCGTACGTGTGCGCATGGAACGGCAGGCCATGATCAGCGGATCGGAGGCGCCCGAAGCGTGGTTCGTCGTGAACGAGGGAGCGCTCCGCAACGTCATCGGTGACCGCGCGCTCATGCGGGAGCAGATGGAACGCATTCTGGACGCCGTCCGCCTGCCGGCCGTGACCTTGCAGGTCCTTCCCTTCGATTCGGGCACGTATCCCGCCACGGGGTCGTTCACCATGCTGGGCTTTCCGGCTCCGGAGGACCCGGACATCGTCTACCGGGACGGCATCACCGACGCGGTCTACCTGGAGGGCGAGCATCATGTCCGTGAGTACACCCGGGCGTTCGACGGTCTGCGGGCCGCGGCCCTGAGCCCGCAGCGTTCGATCCTGTTGATCGAGTCGATTTCGAAGGAGTTCGCAAGGTGAGCACTGCCCTTCCCGGCGACGACCGTCCGACGTGGTTCACGTCCTCCTACAGCAACGGGGCGGGGGGCGAGTGCGTCGAGTGCGCGCTGAGCGGAGGCGGAGCGCTCGTGCGGGACTCGAAGGGGACGGGGGAACTCGTCGTCACCGTCGGGAGCACGGCCTGGCGCTCGTTCGTACGTGCTGTGTGTACCGAGGAGTTCGCCGGGCGGGTACGTTCCACCGTGTGAACACGGGCCGACCCAGCTCAGCCCAGCGCCTCTATGGCCCGGAGGATGAGAGATCGCGCCTCGGCTCCGTAGACGGCCATGCCGCGCAGTCGCTCGAAGGTCTTGAGGTAGAGGGAGATTTCTGACGGCTGAGTGATGTTGACCTCGGCGGAGATCAGCTCGATGGACACGAGCGTGTCGTCGTGGACGTCGAACGTCTCCTGGGGCCACAGCGTGCGCTCGCGCGTCGACATCGGAATGATGCCGAAGGACACCGCCGGAAGCGCTCCGGCCGTGAGCAGGTAGCCGAGTTGTGCGGCCATGGCATCGGCGTCGCCCAACTGGTAGTAGAGCACGGCCTCTTCGACGACCATCACGAAGCGGTGGCCCGGCTCGTGGATGATCCGGGAACGTCGCAGCCGCGCAGCCGCGGCTTCGACCGCGTCGTCGGGTACGCCGAGCAGGCGGGCGTTGGCGCTGAGGAGCGCACGGGCGTATCCCTCCGTCTGCAACAGCCCGGGAACCAGAACCGGGGAGTACACACGCAGCACGTCCGTCGACCTGTACAGCTCGACGTAACTGTCCTGGAGCTTCCGCAGGCCGGCCCGCACCCGTTGGCGCCACTCGCGGTACAACGATTCTGCGTCCTGGGAGGCCGCGATCAGGTCCTCCGCCTGGTCATCGGCCCCCGTCGCGCGGCACCACGCACGGATGTCGGCAGGCGAGGGTGGCGTTCTCGCGTTTTCGATGCGCGACGTCTTGGCGTGGTGCCAATGACACCGCGAGGCCAGCTCGGTGACCGTGAGGTCGGCGTTCCTCCTCAGGTCGCGTAGTCGTCGCGCCACGCTTTCGCGTGCAGCCTGGGCCGAGGAGGACGGGGATATGGACATGAGCCGGCCTGTGGTGCTTCCTGTCAGTGGATCTCGTAGTCGTCGTGCGGGACCGCGCGCTCCCAGATCGTCTCAAAGGAGTCCGAGCACTGCTTCACGACAGTCGGTTCGGTACGCAGTTCCATGGCCGGGTCGCCCCAGTCGCCCGCTCCCGTGAAGTGGTTGAAGAGGACCTGCGTCCCGTCGAAGATCCACAGGTCGGCGCCCGGGAGCATCAGGTCGGCCGCTCGTCGGCGGGACAGCCAGCGGACCTGTTCACCGGCCCGCACGTTGACGACGGTACCGGCGTGCTCGTAGCGGATGTAGTCGGTGACCGGCTCGGACACGATGCGCGCACGTCGTACGGCAACCCCGCGGGCGACGGCCCTGGAGATCATGTCGACCCAGGGCGCCCAGTACTCCGAGGTGGGGTCCGCGTCCCGTCGCCCCGTCCGCAGCCAGGAGTCGTAGTCGTCGGATTCGTCCCCGACCGCGTACTGATCGCGCATTTCGAGGTGTACCGCCGAGTGCTGCGCGGCCTCCATCAACTCGTCAAAGCTGGGCACGTTCTGCGGCATCGCAGGCCTCCCTCAGGACGGGCACGAGGCGTACGGGGATACGCACCACCGTCTCGTGAGCGGGGATGCCCTTCGCGTGCCCCGGGGCGGGGTTCTCCACGCAGTGGGCCCGCGCCTCCTCGTCCGCGGTGTAGCTCTGGATCAGGATGTCCGCTGTCTCCAGGTCGACCCAGGCTGTGGGTGACCCGTTCTTGCCCGTGTCCGGGTCGATACCGATGAACCGTAAGCGCATGGCTGCCTCCCGTGGCGCGATGGTGCGCTGATGTGCATCAAAAGTTGCGGCTGACAAGCCATCAGTCAAGAGCGCGAAGGTATCCCACGTGCGCCCCCGACCAGCCTGCACATCTATGCACATCACTGGCTGTGGGAGACGTGCCTTTCATAGCTTCATGGGTGGCGGCAGGAGGAAGTTCGACTGTGTCCTGCCCCCTCGGCACCACCCACATCAAGGAGGCCACCCCATGACCGTCACCGCCGTAGCCGCCGAGACGCGCACCGGCCGCTCGCTCGTCAGCGACGCCGAGTTCGAGACGCTCGCCGCCTTCTGTGCCGACGAGTACGGCATGGAGCGCTGTGTCGCCGATCGGGTCGTCGACCAGGCGCTCGCCCTGGTCTTCGTCATGGGCAGCAGCGGTGAGGGCGCGCGCATGGCTCCCTCGCAACAGGTGGACCCCGGGTGGCACACGCTCATCCTGCACACCGACTGGTACGCCGAGTGGTGCCGGCGCAGCTTCGGGTACTTCCTGCACCACCAGCCGAACTCCAAGGTCCGCACCCGCGGCCTGATGGTCGACGTGGTGGGCAGGTTGCGCGCCGCGGGCTTCGAGGTCGACGAACGGCTGTGGGGTACGGCCGCCGAGTGCAACGCGCCCGCGTGCTGCGGTGACGGGCCCTGCTGCTGACGTTTCGCCGCGCACCGCATGACGGGCCGGCCTCCATCAGGTCGGCCCGTACACCCGCCTTCCCAGAACGGACTGCCCACGTGTCCCTGACCGAGCTGGCCGCAACCAGTCGCGTGACGGTGTTCCCCCTCGAAACCCTCACCGTCGCCTACACCACCCAGTCCGGCGACAGGCGCGGTCTCGGCGACATCGGGCTCGTCACGATCGTCGACGAACACGGCGACGGCGACGAACTGTGGCGTCTCGCAAGGGATCTGGGCGGTCGCGCCCAGGAGGGAGACCAGGCTCGCTGGATCCTGACCCAGGCGAGCCGCGCCAGGACGGTCCGGGCGTACATGGACCTGCCCGTCGCGCAGTGGACGGCCTACATCCGTCGGCGTTTCGTCCTGGACGCGCTCTTCGCGAACCACGAGGTCCTGATGACAGGCCGGATGATCCTGCCTGGTCGCGGGTGAGCCGGGACCACTGCTCCTCGGCCTGCCGCCGTCGGCGGATGCGCCGTACGTCGGCGGCGGCAGCCCCGACACCGGACGACGGGGTCAGACCGTACGCGACACCAGTTCCGCCCGGCCGAACAGCAACGCGTAGCCCGGTGGGAGTTGGGCGAGGATGCGGTCGGTCAGGGGGGCGCCGATCCGGGGTGGGAGGGTGCCGAGGACCGAGCCGGCGTGCCAGCGGGCCGTGGCGGGGGTGGCTCCCTCGATGCGGGTCGCCACCGCGTCGACGAACTCGCGGGCCGAGTGGGGGCGGGGGGCGGGGGTCCGGGACTCGATCAGTGCGGCCGCCGTCGCCGGGAGTGCGCGGGCCAGGGCTGCCCGTTCGTCGCCGGTCAGCCGGCCGCCCAGCTCGGAGAGGACCGTGCGGGTGACGCGTTCGGCCTCGGTGGTGGTCGGGTACCGGCCCGACTCCCTCACCGCCGCGATCAGTTCGCTCCAGTCGTTGCGGTCGTCGTGTTCGACGGCCGTCGCGCGTACGGACCGCTGCGGGGCCGGGATCAGCGTCCTGGGCGGCTGCGCGGTGGTCGTCGCGGTCGTCGTCATCGTTCGGGCTCCTCCTCTGGGTCCGGGCCGGTGGGATGCGGTGCGGCGAGGGCGGGCGTGGCCCGTGGCCCCGGGGGCGGACCCGGGGCCACGGGACGTGGGGCGGGACGTCAGCCGCTGATCTGCTTGCGGCCGCCGTCGCCGCCGGAGATCTGGATGCGGCGCGGCTTGGCCTGCTCGGCCACGGGGATGCGCAGGGTCAGGACGCCGGCCTCGTACGAGGCGTCGATCCGTTCCGTGTCCAGGGTGTCGCCGAGGAAGAGCTGGCGGGTGAAGGTGCCCGTCGGGCGCTCGGCGACGATCAGCTCCGCGCCCTCGGGGGCGGGGGTGCGGCGCTCGGCGCGGATGTTGAGGACGTTGCGTTCGACGTCCAGCTCGATCGTCTCGGGGTCGATGCCGGGGAGGTCGAAGTGGACGAGGAAGTCGTCCCCCGAACGGTAGGCGTCCATCGGCATGGCGGCGGGGCGGTTGTCGGTGCCGGGACCGGTGCCGAAGACCTGCTGCGCGAGTCGGTCGAATTCGCGGAACGGGTCGGTACGCATGAGCATCACAGTCCACTCCTCTCGTCAGACCTGTCGGTGCGATGCCCTACGACTTCTTATATAGCTCGAAGGAGGAAACTTGACAAGCCTCGACTCAGGTTGAGGCCCGCTCGTCGTGCGCGCATTAGCCTCTGGGTGACTTCGGGGGACTCGATTCGTGGAGGCAGTGATGGCGAAGGTTCCCAGTTCGGTGATCGCCGCGGGCGGGCTCGTCGGCGGGTACGGCGTGGCCCGGTGGACGAAGAAGCGGCCGCTCGGCGGGGCCGTGCTCGCCGTGGCGGGGGCCGCGGCGGCGCAGCAGTGGCGGCAACGGGCGGGCGGCAAGGCCGCGGGCGCGCTGGGCGTGGCGTACGTCGCCGCGTTCGCCGGGTCGCATCCGCTGGCCAAGAAGGTGGGCGCCTGGCCGTCGGTGTTCGGGGTCGCGGGCGCCGTCGCCCTGGCCTCCTGGGCGGTCGCGGACCGTCGGGGCTGACCCCGCCGGCTCCAGCCCCCCACCCCGCAAAACCCCTGCGCCGCAGGACCCCTATCCCGCCTGCGCCGCCCCCGGCCCCGGCCCCACCCGTGGCGCCGTACCCGACCGGAACGCCCGCCGGTACCCCTGCGGGCTCGTCCCCACCACCTTGCGGAAGCGTTCCCGGAAGGCCGTCGGGGAGCCGAAGCCCGTCTGTGCGGCGATCCGTTCGACGGGGTGCGCGGTCGTCTCCAGCAGGTACTGGGCCCGCCGCACCCGCGCCCGGTGGAGCCACTGCAGGGGTGTCGTGCCGGCCTGTTCGCGGAAGCGGCGGTTGAGGGTGCGGGTGCTCATGCCCGCGCGGGCCGCGATCTCGTCCAGGGTGAGGTCGCGGGCGCAGTGCTCCTCCATCCAGCGCAGGACGGGTTCCAGGGTGGCCCCGGACGGGGCGGGCGGCAGGTCGTGGACGATGAACTGGGCCTGGCCGCCCTCGCGTTCGAGGGGCATGACCGACATGCGGGCGGCCTGCGCGGCGACGGCCGACCCGTGGTCCCCGCGGATCATGTGCAGGCACATGTCGAGGGCCGCGGCGGCGCCCGCCGAGGTCAGGAACTGGCCGTTGTCGACGTAGAGGACGTTCGCGTCGACCGTGATCTCCGGGTGGCGTTCGGCCAGTTCGCGGGCGGCGATCCAGTGGGTCGTCGCGCGCAGGCCGTCGAGCAGGCCGGTCGCGGCGAACAGGAACGCGCCGACGCAGATCGACGCGATGCGGGTGCCGTTCGCCGCCGCCGCGCGCAGCGCCTCCGCGACGCCGTCCGGCAGCGGGTCCCGCGGTTCGCGCACGCCGGGCAGGATGATCGTGTCCGCCTCCGCGAGGGCCTCCAGGCCGTACGGCGCCCGCACCGTGAACGCCCCCGCGCTCACCTCGCCCGACGGGTACGGCGAGCAGACCCGCACCCGGTACGCCTCCCGGCCGTCGGGCAGCCGGGCCCAGCCGAAGGCGTCGATCGGGGCGGACAGGTCGAAGGGGATGACCCCGTCCAGGGCCAGGACGGCGACGGTGTGCATGGCGAGATCGTAGGCGTACGACGGGATGCCGCCAAGCCGGTCCGGCCGGGAACGGCAAGACCTCCTCGGCCGCCTCTCCCCCGTCGACGGCCGTGAACGGTCTGGCGGGAATCCGTCGCCCCCTGGCACTCCCGCCACTTCTGCGGGGCCGGCCGGGCGCCTACCGTCGGCCCGTGACCAAGTTCCTCCTCGCCGTCCACGTCATCGCCGCGATCGTCGCGATCGGTCCCGTGACCGTCGCCGCGAGCATGTTCCCGCCCGCCGCGCGCCGGGCCCTGGCCGCCCCGGCCGACGTCCGGGCCGCCGAGACCGTACGGCTGCTGCACCGGATCTGCCAGGTGTACGCGGCCGTCGGGATCGCCGTCCCCGCCTTCGGGTTCTTCACGGCGAGCGCGATGGGGGTGCTCGGCGACGCCTGGCTGATCGTGTCGATCGCGCTGACCGTCGTGGCCGCGATCGTGCTCGTGGTGCTCGTGCTGCCCGGTCAGGAGGTCCTCGTGGAGAGCGTCCCCGACGCCGATGCCCGCACCGGCACCGGTTCCGGCCAGGGCACCGTGGGCACCGTGACCCGCGAGGCGACCGTCCGGCTCGCCATGTTCACCGGGATCTTCAACCTGCTGTGGGCGACGGTGACCGTCCTGATGATCGTCCGGCCGGGGTCGACGACGGGGGCGTAGACGGGACGACGCCCCCGCCCCCGGCGGACCGGGAGCGGGAGCGGGGGCGGAGGCAGGAGCGGTCGGTGGCCGCCGTCAGGCCGTGGCCGTCGTCAGGCCGTGGCCGTCGTCGGCCCCTGCGGCGGCTGCGGGCCCTTCGGGCCCTCGGGCTTCCCCGCCGTGGCGGCCGCCCCGGCCCCCACCTTCGTACGGGCCGTCGTCGCCGTCAGCGGCTTGGCGATGTCCTCCAGGGAGCGCCCCTCGGCCCGCACCGCGAGGAACGCGGCGACCAGGCCCGCCGCGCACATCAGGGCCGCGCCGATCTGGAAGGCGAGGACCGTGTCGCCGACCTTGCCCGTGCCGGTGAGGTCGGCGAACAGCAGGGGGCCGCTGATGCCGCCCGCCGCGGTGCCGAGGGCGTAGAAGAAGGCGATGGACATGGCGCGGGTCTCCATCGGGAAGATCTCGGAGACCGTGAGGTAGGCGCTGGAGGCGCCCGCGGAGGCGAAGAACAGCACCGCGCACCAGCAGGCCGTCATGGTGGTCGCGCTCAGCGCGCCGTGGTCGAACAGCCAGGCCGTGCCGAACAGCAGCAGGCCGGAGAGCAGGTACGTCGACGAGATCATGATCCGGCGGCCGACCGTGTCGAACAGCTTGCCGAGCAGCAGCGGGCCGAAGAAGTTGCCGAGGGCGATCACGGCGAAGTAGTAGCCGGTGTGGCCGGTCGGCACGTCGAAGAACGTGGTCAGGATCGCGCCGAAGCCGAAGGTGATCGCGTTGTAGAGGAAGGCCTGCCCGATGAAGAGGGAGAAGCCGAGGATCGCGCGCCGGCGGTAGTCGGAGAAGACCGTGCGGGCGATCTCCAGGAAGGAGACGCCGCGGCGCTGGTGGATGGTGAGTTCGCCCTCGGCCGCCGGCAGCGAACCGCCCCGCTCGGCCTCGATCCGCCGCTCGATGGAGGAGACGATCTCCTCCGCCTCCCGGTCCCGGCCGTGGATCAGCAGCCACCGCGGGCTCTCCGGGACGTGGCGCCGTACGAGGAGGATGACCAGGGCGAGGACGGCGCCGAGCGCGAACGTCAGCCGCCAGCCCACGTTGGCCGCGAACAGGTCCGTGTTCAGCGCGACGATCGACAGCAGCGAACCGCCGACCGCGCCCAGCCAGAAGCTGCCGTTGATCATCAGGTCGACGCGGCCCCGGTACTTCGCCGGGATCAGCTCGTCGATCGCGGAGTTGATCGCCGCGTACTCGCCGCCGATGCCGAAGCCGGTGAGGAAGCGGAAGAGCAGGAACCACCAGGTGTCGAAGGAGACCGCGGTCAGCGCGGTCGCGGCGAGGTAGACCGCCAGGGTGATCATGAAGAGTTTTTTGCGCCCCCAGCGGTCCGTCAGGCGCCCCCAGATCAGCGCGCCGAGACAGGCGCCCGCCACGTACAGGGCGGCGGCGATGCCGGTGACCTGCCCGGAGGTGATGGGCAGGCCGCTGCCGGGCTCCGACAGCCGCCCGGCGATGTTGCCGACGACCGTGACCTCGAGGCCGTCGAGGATCCATACCGTGCCGAGACCGATCACGATCGTCCAGTGCCAGCGCGACCAGGGGAGGCGGTCCAGGCGGGCGGGGATGTTCGTCGTGATGGTGCGGCCGGGCTCGGCCTGTGCGGTGGTGGCCATGGGCTCCCTCCTCGTCCAGCGGAACCACCACCGGATGCCCCGAGGACGTGCCGCTACGCCCCCAGTGCCCGCGCCACCGTGTAGATCAGCAGGCCCGCCAGTGAGCCGACCACCGTGCCGTTGATGCGGATGAACTGCAGGTCGCGGCCGATGTTCGCCTCGATCTTGCGGGTGGTGTGCTCGGCGTCCCAGCCGGCCACCGTGTCGGTGATCAGCAGGGTGATCTCCTTGCGGTACGTCGACACCACGTGCACCGCCGCGCTCTCCACCCAGCCGTCGACCTTGCCCTGCACCTTCTGCTCGGTCGCCATCCTGGTCCCCAGCGACAGCAGCGCGGCCCGCACCCGCAGCCGCAGCTCGCTGCGCTCGTCCTCGGCCGCGGAGACGATCATCGCGCGCACGGCCGTCCAGACGGACGCGATGAGGTCCTGGACCTCGCCGCGGCCCAGCACCTCGCTCTTGAGCCGCTCCACCTTCGCGCGGGTGTCGGTGTCGGACTGGAGGTCGGCGGCGAAGTCGCGCAGGAAGCGGTCCAGGGCGCCGCGGGCCGGGTGGGACGGCATGTCCCGCATCTCCACGCAGAAGCGCAGCAGCTCCTTGTAGACCCGCTCGCCGATCCGCTTGTCGACGAACCGGGGCGTCCAGCCGGGCGCGCCGCCCTGCACCGCGTCCATCACCGAGTCGGAGTGCAGCACCAGCCAGTCGTGCGCCCGCCCCACCACCAGGTCGACGGCCCGCCGGTGCCCGCCGTCCGCGACGACCTTCTCCAGCATCTTGCCCATGCCCGGCGCGATCTCCTGGGCGTCCGCCCGGCGCGTGATCGCCTCACCGACCACCGCCTGCACGTCGGAGTCCCGCAGCACGGTCAGCGCGCCCCGCAGCGCCGTCGCCAGCTCCGCCGTCACCCGGTCCGCGTGCTCCGGCTGCGCCAGCCAGGTCCCCACCCGGCTGCCGATGCCGACCGCGCGCAGCCGCTGCCGTACGACCTCGCCGGACAGGAAGTTCTCGCCGACGAACTCACCCAGGGAGACGCCCAGCTGGTCCTTCTTCGTGGGGATGATCGCCGTGTGCGGGATGGGCAGGCCCAGCGGACGGCGGAACAGCGCGGTGACGGCGAACCAGTCGGCGAGCGCGCCCACCATGCCCGCCTCGGCCGCCGCCGCCACATACCCCGCCCAGGCACCGGCACCCCGGTGGGAGGCCCACTCGGCGAGGACGTAGACCACCGCCACGAACACCAGCAGCCCGGCCGCGGTGAGCTTCATGCGCCGCACGCCGCGCTGCCGCTCCTCGTCGGCGGCGCTGAAGACGTTCATGGCGCGCGCCGCGGGCGTCGCCGCCCTGCTCTTCGTCGATCCGTCTTCCGTTGCCCTGCGTTCCATCCGCTCCACCCGTTCCCGGTCCCCCGTGACCCGCACGCGACCATTGTCCCCACCTGTCCGACTCCTGGAACGAAACAGGAGTTCCCGGCGTCTGTCAGGTGGGGGAGTTCAACGGTGATCTCCTGAATGTTCTGTCGGAGCCTCGCCGCTCCCTCGTCCGAGGAGACACACGCCCGCATGACCAGGCATGACGGCGGGGGTCCCGGGGTGCCCCGTGCCCGCCACCGCTCCCGCCACCACGCCCTCCTGTCCGCGGTCCTCGCCGTGATCGTGGGCCTCTCGGCCGCCATATACGCCGGGGTCGACGCCGGGGACGGCGGGCGCCGCCGCGACGACGTCCTCGCCGCCTCCCGCACCGGCCACCGCTCCGCCGCGGCCGCCTCCACCGGCGTGTGGGTCGGCAGCTGGGCCGCCGCCCCGTCCGGCGGCGAACCGCTCACCGAGACCGACGGCACGGCGGGACGCACGGTGCGCAACGTCGTCCACACCAGCGTCGCGGGGACGAGTGCCCGTATCACGCTGTCCAATCTCCACGGCACCGGCCCGCTGACCGTGAGCGCCGCCACCCTCGCCGTCGCGGCGGACGACGACAGCGCGGCCGCCGACCCCGCCACCCTGCGCCGCCTCACCTTCGGCGGCCGCCCGGCGGTCACGATCCCGGCGGGCGGGCAGGCCGTCAGCGACGCCGCCCCGCTCGCCGTCCCCGGCGACACCGACGTCCTGATCAGCCTCCACACCCCGGACTCCGCGGGCCCGGTCACCTTCCACCACCGGGCCCGGCAGACGAGTTACGTCGCCGACGGCGAGCACACCGGCGACGTGACCGGAGCCCCGTACACCGGGCGGATCACCTCCTGGCGCTACGTCACCGCGCTGGACGTCCTCAGCGACGACGCCGACGGCACCGTCGTCGCCTTCGGCGACTCCATCACCGACGGCGTCACCTCCACCCCCGGCGCCGACCGCCGCTGGCCCGACGTCCTCTCCGACCGGCTCCGCGCCTCCCGCACCGACGGCGGGTACGCCCCGCGCTACGGCGTCGTCAACGCCGGCATCAGCGGCAACCGCGTCCTCACCGACGGGCAGGGCCGGCCGGCCGCCAACCCCAGCGGCCTGAACCGCTTCGACCGCGACGTCCTCGGCCGGCCGAACGTCCGGGCCGTCGTCATCGACCTCGGCGTCAACGACATCCTCCGCTCCCGCGCCACCGCCGACCCCGACGCCGTCCTCGACGGCCTGCGCACCCTGGTCCGCCGCGCCCACGCCCACGGCGTCAAGGCCGTCGGCACCACCCTGCTCCCCTTCCGCGGCCACCGCGGCTACACCGACGCCCGCGAGGACGTACGGCAGGAGATCAACGCGGCGATCCGGTCCGGCTCGGTCTACGACACGGTCGTCGACGTCGACCGGGCGATGCACGACCCGTACGACCCGCGGCGGCTGCGCGCGGAGTACGACTCCGGCGACCACCTCCACCCCAGCGACCGGGGCTACCGGAAGATGGCCGAACTGATCGAGTGGGAGCAGCTCAGGGGGGCGGGACGGGCGCAGTTGTAGCCCGCGCGGACCTCCACCCGCCGCCTGCCGCGGCCCGCCCGGAGCCGCCCGGGCGGCGCGCCCGCCGTGGTCGGTCCGGCGCCCGCCGCGGCCGGCCCGTCGGCCTCAGTGCCCCAGGTGGCGCCGCCGGTCCCGGGGCAGTTCCCGCTCCGCGCGGTCCCGCCTGTGCCTGCGTTCGACGCCGACCCCGCCCCAGAAGGCGAACCCGGTGATCACCACCCGTGGAGCGCCCGGCGCGGCCGGCACCCCCTGCTCCCGGTGGTCGAAGCCGCCCATGATCCCGATCCCCCGCACCACGACCTCGACACCGGGCGGCACCACGACGTTCACCCCGCCCATGACGGCGACGCAGTTGATCACGACCTCCCCGGCCGCGAAGTCCGCCTCGCGCAGATCGAGCTCACCACCGCCCCAGAAGGCGAAGGCGGTGAACCGGCGCGGCACCGTCCACCGCCCCTTGCGCTGGAAACCGGACATGACGGCCACGGCCCACGCGGACGACCCCTCACCACCGACGATCCGCCCGGCCCACGCCCCGTCCTCGTCCCCCCGCCCCTCGGACTTGTGCAGCGACACGGCGGGCGACGCGGCGGCCCCCGCCACCGGCAGGTCGCGCGTGAGCGGCGTCAGCTCGCCGTAGGTCCGCGCCCGGTACGCCGCGTCCAGCCGCTCCTCGAACTCGCCCATGTCGAGCCGGCCCTCGGCGAGGGCGTCCCGCAGGACCTCGCCGACACGCTCACGGTCGGCGTCGGAGGCACGGAGGTCCGGGACTGCGTCGTCGGTCATGCACAGCAGCCTACGAGTTCCCCGCGCCCGGCACTACGGTCTCCCGGCCCGCGTACATGCGGCCGATCACCGCCTCGATGTCGGGCTCGCGCACCGACAGGTCCACCAGCGGGTACTCCGCCGCGATCCGCGCCACCAGCGGGGCCGCCGACGCGGACGCCGGGAAGGCCAGCCACTGGCGCGGCCCCTCCACCCGCACGACCCGCGCCGTGGGACCCGCGTCGATGGGCGGGAGCTCCCGCTCCAGGTCCACGACCAGGGTCCGTTCGCTCTCCCCCGCCTCGTGCAGCCCCGTGAGCGGACCGTCGTAGACCATGCGCCCGTGGTCGATGACCATCACGCGGGAGCAGAGCCGCTCGATGTCCTGGAGGTCGTGGGTGGTGAGCAGGACCGTCGTGCCGCGGCCGGTGTTCAACTCGCCCAGGAACTCCCGCACCCTCGTCTTGGACACGACGTCGAGCCCGATCGTCGGCTCGTCGAGGTAGAGGACCTCGGGGTCGTGCAGCAGCGCCGCCGCGATGTCGCCGCGCATCCGCTGGCCGAGCGACAGCTGCCGCACCGGCACCTCCAACAACGCCTCCAGATCGAGGAGTTCGACGAGCCGGTCGAGGTTCTCCCGGTAACGGGCGTCCGGGATGCGGTACATGCGGTGCGCGAGCCGGTAGGAGTCGATCAGCGGGAGGTCCCACCACAGCGACGTCCGCTGCCCGAACACCACCCCGATGCGGTGCGCGAGCCGGGTCCGCTCCCGGGCCGGGTCGATGCCCGCCACCCGCAGCCGGCCGCCGCTCGGCGTGAGGACGCCCGTCAGCATCTTGATCGTCGTCGACTTCCCGGCACCGTTCGGCCCGATGTACCCGACGATCTCACCGCGCGCCACGGTGAACGACAGCCCGTCCACCGCCCGCACCCGCCGCCGCTCCCGCCGCAGGAAACCCGTGCGCCTGCGCACGTCGAAGACCTTCTCCACACCGTCGAGCTCGATGAACGCGTCCACCACGACCCCGCTAACTTCCCGTGCTCCGATACGACCTCAGCCCCGCCCGCCAGGCCAGCCCCGCCGCCGCGCAGCAGGCCGCCGCCACCAGCGGCGGAGCGTACGCCGCCCACCCCGGCAGGCCCAGCGGGTACGGCCGCCCCAGCACATGCGCCGCCGGCACCCAGTTCACGAAGGCCAGCGGGAACACGAACGTCACCGCGCGCACCAACTCCCGCCCGAACACGGTCGGCGGATACTGCAGCAGCGTCTGACCGCCGTACGTGAAAGCGTTCTGCACCTCCGCCGCGTCCTGCGCGACGAACTGGAACGCCGCCCCCGCCACCAGCACCGCGCCGAAAACCGCCGCACCGCTGACCAGCGTGACCGGCACCAGCAGCACCCTGTCCGCCGTCCAGTCGACGTCCACCGCCGCCAGCGCGTACCCCAGCACCAGCACCCCCTGCGTGATCCGGGAGAGCCGGCGCAGCGCGAACCGGTCCGCCGCCACCTGCGCCAGCACCGGCGCCGGACGCACCAGCAGCGTGTCGAGCGTGCCGTCGCGCACCCGCGAGCCCAGCCGGCCCGCCGAGCCGATCGCCAGGTCCGCGATCCCGAAGGAGGTCGCGGACAGGCCGTACAGAAGGGCCACCTCCGGCAGCGTGTAGCCGCCCAGCGCGTCGATCCGCGAGAACATCAGCAAGATCGCGACAAAGTCCAGCCCCGTCACCAGCAGCCCGCTCAGCAGCGTCATCGCGAACGACAGCGGGTAGGCCGTCGTCGAACGGATCCACATCCCCGCGATCAGCCGGTACGCCCGCAGCCCCTCCCGCGCCCGCCCGGCCGACCCCGCCCGCCCGGCCGACCCCGTCCGCCCGGCCTCCCGCGCCGGTCGCGCCTCACCCACCCTGCACCACCACCCGCCGCGTCGCCGCCGCCTGCACCACCCGCCCCAGCGCCAGCAGCACCACCGCCCACCCCGCCTGGAAGACGTACGTCCCCCACGCCCCGGCCTCCCCCATCAGCAGGTCCGCCGGCATCTGGAGCATCGCCGACCACGGCAGCGCCCGCACGATCTCGCCCAACGGCTCCGGGAACGCGTTCAGCGGCAGCGCCATGCCCGTGCAGAACATCCCCGTCACCACCAGCATCTGGAGCGCCCCCGTGCCGTCCAGCAACCAGAAACCGCTCAGCGCCACCAGGAACCGGATGCCGAAACTCACCACCATCGCCAGCAGCAGGGCCACCAGGAACCGCAGCCACGACAAGGGGTCGCCGGGCAGCGCCGTCGGGAAGAACAGCGCCCCGAACACGAACGGCACCACCCCCCGACCCAGCAACTGGAACAGCGAGCGCCCCAAGTCGGCCGCCAGCCACCACATCTGGAGATCGGCCGGGCGGTACAGGTCGATCGCCACCGCGCCCGTGCGGATGCGCTCCGTCAACTCCGCCTCGAAACCGCCGCCCTGCATCGCGAGCGCCGCGAACAGCGCCTGCCCCAGCCACACGTACGTCACCGCCTGCGCCTGGTCGTAGCCGCCCAACTGCGGCCGCTCGTCCCACAACGCCAGATATGTGTAGACGAGGATCAGGCCGAAAACCGTGTTGGTGAACACCCCCGCCGCCGTCGCCGCACGATAGGTCGCGTACCTTCTGAAACCCCCCGCCGCCACGGCCGCGTACAAGCGCACCGAACCCACGGCACCAGCCCTCCTCACCCGCGGCGACCCCGCGCCCGTCCCGCCACGGCGGCGAAGCGCAGGAGCCTAGTGGGCGGGCTTCCTCGCGCGCCACGCGATTTCCGGGCACCCCTCCGGCAGGAGGCGCGTGCGGCACAACACGCGCCGATTGCCGGGAACGGAACGCATGGTGCGAGAGTCTTCAACAGGGGGCGCAGAACGCGTACGACACGTACGGCCACGTACGAGGCGAATCAGGAGTCCGAGCAACACATGAGCGACGAGCCGCAGCCGAAGCAGCCGACCGAGGACCGGGCGACCGGCACACCCGAGGCGGCCGGCCCACCGGAGGCTGCCGGTCCATCGAAGGCGGCCGGTCCACCCGAGGCTGCCGGTCCATCGGAGGCGGCACGGGAAACCGGGGCCCCACGAGAACCCCGGGCGGCACGCGAAACCGAGGGCACACGGAAATCCGGGGCCGCGCGCGAACCCGAGGCCGCACGGGAAACCGAGAACGCGCGGGAAACCGAGAACGCGCGGGGCTCCCGAGCGGCACGGGAAACCGGGGCCGCGCAGGGGCCCGAGGTGACACGTGAACTGCGGGCCGTACGAGAACCCCGGGCGGCACGGGAAACCGAGGCCGCGCGGGGACCCGAGGTGACACGTCAGATCCGGGCCGTACGAGGACCCGGGGCCGCCCGCGCCTCCCAGGCGGCACGTGGCTCCCAGACGGCAGGCACCCCCGAAGCGGCCGGTGCTCCCGCAGCGGCCGGTGCTCCCGCAGCGGCCGGTGTCCCCGAGGCCGCCGGTGTCCCCGAGGCACGCCGCACCGCCGACGCGGCCCACCGGCCCAAGGCGGCACACACCCCCGAACCGGCTCGCACCCCCGAACCGGCCCGCACCCCCGGACCGGCCCGCACCCCCGAAGCGGCCCGCATTCCCGAAGCGGTCGGTTCACCCGAAGCGGTCGGTTCACCCGCGGCGGCCCACGCCCCCGAAGCGCCCGGCGCACCCCAGGCGGCGAGCGCCGCCGACGCCGCCGGACCCAAGCGCCCGAAGCGGCCCAAGCGCACCGGCTGGCGCCGCCTCTTCCCCACCTGGCGCATGGTCCTCGGCACCTTCGTCCTCTGCGCGCTCGTCCTCGTGGGCCTGTTCTTCCTCGGCTACTCCATGGTGAAGATCCCGCCCGCCAACGCCCTCGCCACCAAACAGAGCAACGTCTACCTCTACGCCGACGGCACCGAGATCGCCCGCGACGGCACCGTCAACCGCGAGACCGTCGACCTCTCCCAGATCTCCGAGGCCGCCCAGCACGCCGTCCTGGCCGCCGAGGACCGCGACTTCTACACCGAGTCCGCCATCGACCCCAAGGCGATGCTCCGGGCCGGCTGGAACACCGCCCTCGGCAAGGGCAAGCAGTCCGGCTCCACGATCACCCAGCAGTACGTGAAGAACTACTACCTCGCCCAGGAACAGACCGTCACCCGCAAGGTGAAGGAGTTCTTCATCTCCATCAAGCTGGACCGCGAGACCTCCAAGGACGACATCCTCGAGGGCTACCTCAACACCAGCTACTTCGGCCGCAACGCCTACGGCATGCAGGCCGCCGCCAAGGCCTACTACGGCGTCGACGCGGCCAAGCTCACCGCCGCCCAGGGCGCCTACCTCGCCGCCCTGGTCAACGCGCCCAGCGAGTACGACGTCATCGCCCACCCCGAGAACCGCAAGGCCGCCGAGGCCCGCTGGAACTACGTGCTCGACGGCATGGTCACCAAGGGCTGGCTCAGCGAGACCGACCGCACCGGACTGGCCTTCCCCAGCCCCAAGGAGACCTCCGGCGCCGACAACGGCATGTCCGGCCAGCGCGGCTACCTCGTCACCGCCATCAAGGACTACCTGCGCACCAACAAGATCGCCACCGCCGACGAACTCGAGGCCGGCGGCTACCGCATCACCACCACCCTGGACAAGAAGAAGCAGAACGCCTTCGTCAAAGCCGTCGACGACCAGCTGATGGACAAGCTCGACCCGAAGAACCGCAAGGCCGACACCTACGTCCGCGCCGGCGGCGCCGCGGTCGACCCCAAGACCGGCAACATCCTCGCCCTCTACGGCGGCATCGACTACGTCAAGCAGTACACCAACAACGCCACCCGCCGGGACTTCCAGGTCGGCTCCACCTTCAAGCCCTTCGTCCTCACCGCGGCCGTCGAGAACGACTCCGAGACCCAGGACCGCCGCCGCATCACCCCCAACACCGTCTACGACGGCACCAACAAGCGCCCCGTACAGGGCTGGAGCGGCGAGACCTACGCACCCGAGAACGAGGACTACGTCAACTACGGCAACATCGACGTCCGTACCGCCACCGACAAGTCCGTGAACTCCGTGTACGCGCAGATGGCCGTCGACGTCGGCCCCGAGAAGGTCAAGCAGACTGCCGTCGAACTCGGCCTGCCCGGCGACACCCCCGACCTCAACCCCTACCCGTCGATCGCCCTCGGCACGGCCACCGCCAGCGTCCTCGACATGGCCGAGGCCTACGCCACCCTCGCCAACCACGGCCGGCACGGCACCTACACCCTCATCGACAAGATCACCAGGAACGGCGTCGACGTCCTCGACCTCCCCGAGCGCAAGACCTCCCAGGTCATCAGCCGCGAGGCCGCCGACACCACCACCTCGGTGCTCCGCAGCGTCGTCCAGAACGGCACCGCCACCGCGGCCCTCGCCGCCGGCCGCCCCGCCGCCGGCAAGACCGGCACCGCCGAGAAGGACACCGCCGCCTGGTTCGCCGGCTACACCCCCGACCTCGCCACCGTCGTCGCCGTCATGGGCCAGGACCCCGTCACCGCCGCCCACAAGCCGCTCTACGGCGCGATGGGCCTGCCCCGCATCAACGGCGGCGGCGCACCCACCCAGATCTGGGCCCAGTTCACCAGGAACGCCCTCAAGGGCACCCCCGTCAAGGACTTCACCCTCCGGCTCCAGCAGGGCTCCGAGGAAACCGCCCTCCCCTCCTCCGAGCCCTCCGCGGGCGAGCCGAGCGCGAGCAACGAGGCGGGCTCCACCGGCGGCCAGAACACCCAGACCCCCGGAACGAGCCAGGGCGGGACCGACGGCGGCACCACGGGCGGCACCACCGGCGGCGGCACGACGACCGGCGGCACCCCCACCACGGGCGGCACCACCGGCGGCAGCACCACCGGGGACACCTCCACCGGCGGCACCCCCACCACGGGCGGCACCACGGGCGGCACCACCGGCGGCAGCACCGGCGGAGACACCTCCACCGGCGCGACCACCGACGGAAGCACCTCGGACGGCGGCACCGGCACCCTGGGCGGCACCTTCCCCCAGCTCACGAACCGCCGGCCGATCGAGGAGTGACCGCTCGGGGCCTGCCGGACAGGACAGGCCCTGGGTGTATTGATCACGAGCGTCGTCGACACCTGGCACTCGGGTTGCTCAAGGCGAAGACCTCCGGTGCGGTGGAGCCGTCCAGGACTGCACCGCACCGGAGGTCTTCATGTCCCGCCGTCATACCCGGCTGACCGTTCATGGCAGGCGGCTGCTGGTCGAGTGGGTCATGTGACGGTGGCGGGCGCGTCGGCCTTCGGCTCACCCAGACTCGTTTCCGCTGTTCCGCGCGTTCTGCCCCGCCCCGTCATCCCTCTTCCCCGGGCCTGTTCCCGCTCGGCGGCGGCTTCCCCGAGAGCCTCCATGACGTCCTTGCCGACGATCACCTCGGCAGTGTCGTGGCGAGGGGCCCGGTTGCGGCGGAGTCGTGCTCGCCGGATGACGGCGCGCACGGTTCCGCTGGTTCGTGACGGGTGCGGGCGGCGTCTCACCCGGTCGCCCTCACCTCTCCCGGCGCCGCCGCCGACGCCCTCAGTCGCCGCTGTTGTCGACGATGACGGGCGTGCCGCCCGAGTCGGCACCGCACGGCACCGCATACACGGGGTGGGCCTTCGCAGCCTCCTTGTACGCCTCCAGGCACTGGTTGTACAGGACCTTGTCGCTCAGCGACCTCTCGATGATCTTGTTGGCGCCGGCGGTGCCTTCCGCCTCGATCCTCTTGCGCTCCGCCTCCGCCTTGGCCGTCCGCGCCGCCTCGGTGGCCCGCTCGGTGGCCTGCTCCTGCTGAATCTTCTTGTCGATCTGCTCCTGCAGCTTCTCCGACGGCCTCACGTTGCGCAGGTTGACGGTGGTGATGTCAATCCCGCGTGGTGCCAGGCGCTTCTTGACGAGGTCGGCGATCTCCGCGCCGATCTGCTCGCGTGCGGAGGCGTAACCCTCCTCGCTGGTGTGCTTCGCGAAGACGTTGCGGATGATCTCGCGGCTGTCCGGCAGCACCAGACGCTCCTCGACGGTTTCCTCGCTGCCCGCCAGCCGGTAGAGCTCGACCGCCTTGGCCGGCACCACGGCCCACTTGATCGTGACGTCCGCGTACAGCACACCGCCCTGCGAGGAGCGAACCTCGACCACATCCTTGTCGTTGAGGTTGAGGTCCACCGGACGGATGGAGAAGGGCATGACGTCGGTGAACGGTGACTTGAAGTGGATACCCGAGGTCAGCGGCTCACCGACCTTGCCGAAGGTCACCGGCACGCCGACCTCGTAGGCGCTCACGACGTTCACACAGGCGAAGGCGCCTGCCAGCACGCCCGCCACGGCACTGAGCGCCGCTCCGAGCTTCCAGCCCGGGGTGGCGCGGCCACGGCCCACGACGAAGAGCACCACAGCGGCTATGAGCAGCAGGATGGACAGCACGAACACGGGTATTCCCCTCCAGAACGTCCGCGCCCCCAGGCGCGGCCCCGGCGCATCGTAGCGGCCGCACATGTCGGGGCGGTGGCGTGTCGGCTGAGCACCGGACGCCGGGCGCCGGACCAACGCTCCGGCCCGCACACACCAGGAGAATCCGGCCGGCAGTCCGCAGTACCTCGTCCTGCCGAGCTGACGAAAACCCGTAGTCACGCACCGGTGCCTCCACGATCACACGATCATCCGAAGGGTGGTGCCTTGTCACTTGAGGGTGCCATCGTTCGACGACAGGGCAGGGGGCGTCATGACGAGCACGGTCACGGTCGGCCGGGGATCGTCGGTCGCCCGGGTGCGGTGCAAATGTCTGGGACGTGGCCGCCCATGAGGCGAGCAGGCGGTAGGCCTGTGGGCCGCGGCGCGGGAGACGTCCGTCTCGGCGGCCGCATGAGCGACCGGGCGGCCCGAGCGGACACGCTCGACCAGCAGCCGCCTGCCATGAACGGTCGACCGGGCAGGACGGTGGGACACGAAGACCTCCGTGCGGCGCAGTCCTGGACAGCTCCACCGCATCGGAGGTTTTCGCCATGTTCAAGACCGCCAGCGCCAACAACGCTCGCGATCAATACACCTAGTGTCCCGAGGTCGCCTTCAGCCCCACCACGGCGACCAGCAGCAGACACACGAAGAAGATCCGGGCCGCGGTCGCCTGCTCCCCCAGCACCACCATGCCGAACACCGCCGCCCCCGCGGCCCCGATCCCCACCCACACGCCGTACGCGGTCCCGATCGGCAGCGAACGGGCGGCGTACGACAGCAGCAGCATGCTGGCGACGATCCCCGCACCGGTGAAGAGGCTCGGCACCAGTCGCGTGAACCCGTCGGTGTACTTCATCCCGACCGACCAGCCCACCTCCAGCAGACCGGCGACGACCAGCAGGACCCAGGCCATGACAGCACCTCCGAAGAACGAGCACGCAACACAACGGTGCGTCGTCTTTGCCTTCGTCCACCCGGTACGGCGCGTCTCGTCGGGGTCCTTCCATGCCAGCAAAGCACACGGAAACACAGAGAAAAAGGGCTGGTGACCATGGTCACCAGCCCTTTTCTACCTCTGTTTCGGAGGTGGCGGAGGTATCAGAGATACAGGCCCGTCGAGTCCTCCGACCCCTCGAACCGGTCCGCGGCCACCGCGTGCAGATCACGCTCGCGCATCAGCACGTACGCGACACCCTGCACCTCCACCTCGGCCCGGTCCTCCGGGTCGTACAGCACCCGGTCACCCGGCTCCACGGTCCGCACGTTCTGGCCCACCGCCACGACCTCCGCCCACGCCAGCCGACGGCCCACGGCCGCCGTCGCCGGGATCAGGATCCCGCCACCGGAACGCCGCTCACCCTCACTGGTGTCCTGACGCACCAGGACCCGGTCGTGCAGCATCCGGATGGGGAGCTTGTCGTCGTGGCCGCTGCGCTCGCTTCTGTTACCGCTCACGCCGACGAACCTACCTGCCCCCGCCCGACGGCGACGCCTCCGGGTCAGCCCTTGCGGCGCCGCGTACCGAACGCGAGCAGCCCCACGACCCCGACCACCACGAGGGCCACCGGCACCACCCGCTCCAGGCGCGGCGCGCCCTCCTCGTCCACGAACTGCGCCCGTACCTCGCTCACCACCCGGTTGACCTGCACATAGGCCCTCCCGAGCGTGTGATCGACATTGGCCGCGACCTTCGCCTTGGCATCGCCGACGATCGTCTTCGGGTGCACCCGCACCCCGATCTCGTCGAGCGTCTCAGCCAGCGTGTCTCGGCGGCGCCTGATGTCCGCCTCGATCTGCGCCGGGGTTCTGGTGTCCGACGTGTCCGCCACGGTGGGGCCTCCGAAGTGAGCCGACGTTTCCTACCTGTCTGGACAGTCTGTCAGTTCCCCGCGCGCCCGCACTGCCAGGACCCCCCGTTACCCTGGCCCGATGAGCGAGCGACTCCAGCCCGGGGACGTGGCCCCCGCCTTCACCCTCCCCGACGCCGACGGCAACGAGGTGTCCCTGTCGGACCACAAGGGCCGCAAGGTCATCGTCTACTTCTACCCGGCCGCCCTGACCCCCGGCTGCACGAAGCAGGCCTGCGACTTCACCGACAACCTCGACCTCCTCGCCGGCGCCGGGTACGACGTCATCGGCATCTCCCCCGACACCCCCGAGAAGCTCGGCAAGTTCCGCGAGAAGGAATCCCTCAGGGTCACCCTCCTGGCCGACCCCGACAAGAAGACCCTCGACGCCTACGGCGCCTTCGGCGAGAAGAAGAACTACGGCAAGACGTACCTGGGCGTCATCCGCTCGACGATCGTGGTCGACGAGGACGGCAAGGTCGCACACGCCCTCTACAACGTCCGGGCGACCGGCCACGTAGCCAAGATCATCAAGGACCTGGGCATCTGAGTCCCCCCTCCCCCGGCGGCCCGCACCGGAACCCCGGCACGGGCCGCTTCACTTTCGGGGCGTGACTGTCCGACGAGCGATTCGTTACTCCGTACGAGACTGCGAACGAGCGGTCGAGAACGGAGGGGGTTTCGGTGGGTGCCGGTACGTACACGAGGGAACGGCTCGCGCCGGAGGTCGCCGAGGCGCGGACCTGGGCCGAGCTGATGCGGCGGCTCGGCCTCAATCCGAGTGGCGGCCAACGCCGGGTGCTGCAGCGACATGTAGCCCGTCACGGGCTCGACACCAGCCACTTCGTGAAGCGCAGCCCATGGCGCAAGTATCCCGACGCCGCCATCGAGCAAGCTGCCGCCGCCTCGTCCTCGCTGCGTGAAGTGGCGCTGAAGCTGGGTGCGACGCCGGCCACGGGAACCCTCTCCCACATCCGACGCCGACTCGACGCGGCGGGCATCGACATCAGCCGCTTTCCCGGCATCGACCGCCCCGAGCCGGATCTGCCCTTCACTCCGGAAGAACTCCGAGCAGCCGCCGAGTCGACCACGAGCGTACGGGGCGTGGCACGAGCGCTGGGTGTTCCCGATGACAGCCGGTCCCGGGCCGCGCTGCGACGCATGCTGACCGCCGAGCGCATCGACGTCAGTCACTTCGCCCGCCGACGTACCGTGATTCCGGAGGACGAACTGCGGAGTCTGGTACGGACGTCCACCAGCTACGCCGACGTCATGCGCGGTCTCGGCATGGACGTCAACGACACCAATCATCGACGCGTGCGACGCGCCGCCTCCCGCCTCGGCCTCGACACCGGCCACTTCAAGCGCCGGTCCTGGGGGCGGCCCGAGCGCCCCGCGCCCCCGCCGATCGCGCAGCGGGTGCTGGTCGTCCTGCCGGAGCAAGCCGGACGAACGAACAGGGACCGACTTCACCAGGCCCTGACGGAAGTCGGGGTGCCATACGCGTGTGCGGAGTGCGGCAACCCCGGTGAGTGGCGGGGCCGCCCGATCACCTTGCAGATCGACCACGTCAACGGCAACTGGCGGGACAACCGGGAGGAGAACCTGCGCTACCTGTGCCCCAATTGCCATGCGCTGACGGAGACGTGGTGCCGCCGGAAGGCAGGGGCGCACTCGCCGGGTGACCGGGCGTCCGCGTCCCCCCGTGCCATCGGTCGAGGGTCGTGGCCGACGGGGAGCGTTCTCCACGCCGGGGCCGTCGGCCCGCTACCATGACGGGGCCGGCGGCCGTTGCTGAATGGTATAAGCAGAGGTTTTAGGTGCCTCGGGGCATTTGCCCATGTGGGTTCGACTCCCATCGGCCGCACCCTTCGAAGGGGCCACCCTGCCGGGTGGCCCCTCTCCCGTATCTCAGCCCAGCAGCTCCCGCACCACCGGTACCAGCTCCCGGAACGCCTTCCCGCGGTGGCTGATCGCGTTCTTCTCCTCCGCCGTCAGTTCCGCGCAGGTGCGGGTCTCGCCGTCCGGCTGGAGGATCGGGTCGTAGCCGAAGCCGTTCGTGCCGGCCGGGGTGTGGCGGAGGACGCCCCTGAGCCGGCCTTCGACCACGCGTTCCGTGCCGTCGGGGAGGGCGAGGGCCGCCGCGCAGGCGAAGTGGGCGCCGCGGTGTGCGTCGGCGATGTCGGAGAGCTGGGCGAGGAGCAGGTCGAGGTTGGCCTTGTCGTCGCCGTGGGTGCCGGCCCAGCGGGCCGAGAAGATGCCGGGGGCGCCGCCCAGGACGTCGACGCAGAGGCCGGAGTCGTCGGCGATCGCGGGGTGGCCGGTGGCCCGGGCGAGGGCGTGGGCCTTGAGGAGGGCGTTCTCGGCGAAGGTGACGCCGGTTTCCCTGACGTCGGGGACGTCGGGGTAGGCGTCCGCGCCGACGAGGTCGTGGGGCAGGCCTGCGTCGGCGAGGATCGACCTGAGTTCGGTGATCTTTCCGGCGTTGCGGGTGGCGAGGATCAGGCGGGTCATGTGCCCAGTATCCCGACTGTCCGGTGTCCCGACTGTCCGGTGTCCCGGCTCGCGCGGGGCCCTACGGGGTGCAGACCTTGGTCAGTTCGCCCGCCGCGTCGGTGACGGGGCTGAGGTCGGGGGTGTTGTCGCCGTTCTCGAGGGCGGTGCGGACGTTGGTGACGGCCTCGCGGAGGTCGTCGACCGCCTTGTCGACGTCGGCGTCGTCGGTCTTGTCACCTATTTTGTCGAGGTTGTTCTCGATGGAGGTGAGGGACTCCTGGGTCTGCGTCGGGTCGTCGGCGGCGCTCTCCACGGCCTGTTGGAGGTCGGTGACGCTGTCGGCGATGGAGTCGGCGGTCTGGACGCAGTCGAGTGCCTTGTTCACGGCGTCGCAGCCGGTGGTCGTGAGTCCGAGGGTGAGCGCGACGGCCGCGGTGGCGGCGGCGACGGTGACGCGGCGGTGTCGGTGACGGCCGGCGGACTGGGACATGACTGTGTTCCTCCCCTTGTGCAGGCCCCGGGAGGCCCCCGTTGTGTGCGGCCGTGGCGCGGGCCGCGGGTGCGGGCCGTGGTGCGGGCCGTGCGGCGGCCGTCGTCCGGGCCGCCGTGGGTACGGCCGTGCGTGGCCGTCGTACTGCGCAAGACGCGGGGGCGGACGGCGGGGTTGCCCGCGCGTCCGGCCCTGTTTGGTGTGCTCTTTACTTTTGGAGGACGGTATCAAGTGCCGTGCGCTGCACGGTGGTCAATTCCGCGCAGCCCAGAACGGCGAGGTCCAGGAGGGAGTTGAGTTCGTCGCGGGCGAAGGGTTCGGCCTCGGCGGTGCCCTGGACCTCGACGAAGCGGCCGTCGCCGGTGCAGACGACGTTCATGTCGGTCTCGGCGCGGACGTCTTCCTCGTAGCAGAGGTCGAGGAGGGGGACGCCGCCGACGATGCCGACGGAGACGGCGGAGACGGTGCCGGTGAGGGGCCGGCGGCCGGCCTTGATCAGTTTGCGGCCCTGGGCCCAGCTGACGGCGTCGGCGAGGGCGACGTAGGCGCCGGTGATGGCCGCGGTGCGGGTGCCGCCGTCGGCCTGGAGGACGTCGCAGTCGAGGACGATGGTGTTCTCGCCGAGTGCCTTGTAGTCGATGACGGCGCGCAGGGACCGGCCGATGAGGCGGGAGATCTCGTGGGTGCGGCCGCCGATCCTGCCGCGGACGGATTCGCGGTCGCCGCGGGTGTTGGTGGCGCGGGGGAGCATGGAGTACTCCGCGGTGACCCAGCCTTCGCCGCTGCCCTTGCGCCAGCGGGGGACGCCTTCGGTGACGGAGGCGGTGCAGAGGACCTTGGTGTCGCCGAAGGAGACGAGGACGGAGCCTTCGGCGTGCTTGCTCCAGCCGCGTTCGATGGTGACGGGGCGGAGTTGTTCGGGGGTGCGGCCGTCGATGCGAGACATGGCGTCGAGCCTAGGCCCTGTCGTGGGGGGGGGCGCGGGGGGCCCGGGCGGGGGGCGGGGGGGGGGGGGGGGGGGGGGGGGGGGGGGGGGGGGGGGGGGGGGCGCGGGGGGGGGGGGGGGGGGGGGCGGGGGGGGGGGGGTGGGCGCGGGGGGGGGGGGGGGGGGTGTCCCGGCGGCGGGCGCCTGGGGCCGGTCCGGGGCGGGTGCCGCGGTGGCG
>NZ_JBIRNP010000002.1:0-101635 GCF_044331705.1 Streptomyces sp. NPDC017202
TTCCGACTCTATCAGACCGTTTCCCGGCCCGATTTCCTCGGTGCTTTCCAGGCCCCCGCTTATGTTTCGCGGTTTCCTTTCCGGCGGTTCCGACTCTATCAGATCCTTTCGGTCCCGATTCCCCGTCAGAGGGGGTTGCCTTCCCGGTCCTTGGGCCGTTCCGACGTCTCAAACCTTAGCGGATCCTCCCCGGCGAGCGCTAATCGAGCTGCCGGCCCCAAATCGAATTGAATTCGGGCACGCCGAATACAACCCCGCTGGGAGATCTTGCTTTGGCTTGTGTGCCGCTATTGCGGCGGAGGTGTCACCGGAGAACCGTTACGGCTCCGCGGCAACCCGAAGAACCTTACGGACCGGGCGGGGGGCTGTCAAGTAGCTCTTGTCAAGATCTTTGGTCCAGGTCGGTGAGGCGTCCGCCGGCGTCCGGCTGGGCGTGCTCCACCCGGCGAAGGAGCCTGGTCAGGACGTCGCCGAGAGCCGTGCGGTCGTCGGCGGAGAGGTCCTGGAGGAGGTCCTCCTCGAAGACCGTCGCCAGTCGCATCGCCTCGAGCCACTTCTCCCTGCCCTCGGTCGTCAGCTCCACGATCACCCGGACCCGGTTGGTCTCGTCCCGCTGCCGGGTCACCAGACCTTCCGCGACCATGCGGTCGATCCGGTGGGTCATCGCGGCCGGCGTCAGCCCCAGGCGCTTGGCCAGGTCGCTGGGACCCATGCGGTAGGGGGCGCCGGAGAGGACGAGGGCCTTGAGGACCTCCCAGTCGGCGTTGCTGATGCCGAGGCCGGCGGTCTGGCGGCCGTAGGCGACGTTCATGCGGCGGTTCAGGCGGGAGAGCGCCGAGACGATCTGCTCGACCTGGGGGTCGAGGTCCTGGAACTCCCGCTGGTAGGCGGCGATCTGCTCTTCGAGGGTCGGCTCGCCGCCGATGCCCGTACTGCCGGAGGTGTCGCCCATGGGCGTCAGTATCGCACGGGGCTCGTTCGCGTTGAAGTTCTTCGGAGTGTACTGTTTAGCTTCGAAATTTATCTTCGAAGTCTTCGGTTCTAAGAACCGGGACACACCAACTACCTGGAAGAGGTGAACGTGACCAGGGCCATGGGCGCAGCGATGCGCCGGATCCACGTGGGCAACGCACTCAGCGCGTTCGGGCTCGGCTTCACCGTCCCCTACCTGTACGTCTACGTGGCGCAGGTGCGGGGGCTCGGTGCCGTGACGGCGGGGCTCGTGCTCGCCGTGTTCGCCGTGGCCGCGCTGATCGTGCTGCCGTTCGCCGGCCGGGCGATCGTGCGGCGCGGCCCGTTGCCGGTGCTGATCGCCGCCCTGGTCACCGCCGCGCTGGGCGCACTGAGCCTGGGACTCGCCGGAAACGCCGCCGCCGTACTGGCCGCCGCGGCCGCGCTGGGGGCCGGGCAGGCCGTGATGCAGCCGGCGCTGGCCACGATGATCGTGGACTGCTCGACCGCGGAGACCCGGTCGCGGGCCTTCGCGACGCAGTTCTTCCTGCAGAACCTGGGGCTCGGGGTCGGTGGGCTCATCGGCGGGCATCTCGTCGACACCACGCGCGTGTCCTCCTTCACCCTGCTGTTCGCGATCGAGGCGGCGATGTTCCTGCTGCTGGTCGTGGTGATGGCGGGTGTCCGGATGCCGCGTTCGCCGCGGGTGGAGGGCGCTCCGCGGGGGGCGGCGAAGGGCAGCTGGAAGCAGCTGCTCGGCAACCGGGCCATGGTGCAGTTGTCCGTCCTGGGCTTCGTGCTGTTCTTCGCCTGCTACGGGCAGTTCGAGTCGGGGCTCAGTGCGTACGGGGTGGAGGCCGCGGGCATCTCGACGTCCGCCCTCGGGACCGCTCTCGCCGCCAACACCGCGGTGATCGTCGTCGCGCAGTTCGCGGTGCTGAGGTTCGTCGAGCGGCAGAAGCGGTCGCGGGTGATCGCGGCCGTGGGGCTGATCTGGGCCGTGGCGTGGGCCGTGGCGGGGTACGCCGGGCTCGGGAACGGCAGCCAGGAGATGGCGACGGCCGCGTTCGTGTCGACGTACGCGCTGTTCGGGCTGGGCGAGGCGATGCTGTCGCCGACGGTCGCGCCGCTGGTGGCCGATCTGGCGCCGGCCGGGCTCGCCGGGCAGTACAACTCGGCGTTCGCGCTGGTCAAGCAGTTGGCGCTGGCGGTGGGGCCGGCCGTGGGAGGGCCGATGGGAGCGTCGTTGCACGCGCCGTACGTCGTGACGTTCCTGCTGTTCTCGCTGGGGATCACGGTGCTCGCACTGCGGCTGGGGCGGCGGCTCACCGTCGCGCAGGATCAGCCGTGGGTGGCGCGGAAGCGGGTGGTGGCCCGGGGTGGGGCCGCCGTGGAGCCGGTCGCCGCGGAGGCGTGAGGCACGGAGGCGTGAGGGGTGGAGAGGAGGCGGCCGTCGTCGGGAGGCGACGGCCGCCTCCTGTGTGTCGGGGGCCGGGTCAGCGGTCGGCCGTCACCAGGGTCGCGGTGAAGGGGAAGACCGTCGTGTCGGCGGGGAGCGCGGCGCGGACGGTGTCGGCGGCTCGGGTGAGGGCCTCCTCGCCCCCGGTCTCGGTGATCGTCCGGCCCCAGGGGATCGCGGAGAGGTGGCCGGGGACGTGGTCCCGGAGCGGGGGGAGGGTGATGGCGAAGGTGAGGTCGCGGCGGGTGGTCCGCCGGAAGCCCGCTGCGTCCAGGGTGGCGGTGAGGCGGTCCGCGGCGCGGAAGGCCTCCTGGAAGTCCGCCGCCGCGTCGGGTCCGCCGTACTGCCGCACCGCGCGGAGCTGGGCGGTGAAGTAGGGGGACGCTTCGAGGTTCGACCAGACGGTGGCGGCGAAGCGGCCTCGGGGGCGCAGCACGCGGGCCGTCTCGCGCAGGGCGGCGTCGAGGTCGGGGAAGAACTGGGCGCCCTGCTGGCAGAGGACAGCGTCGAAGGTCGCGTCCGGGTAGGGGAGGTCGTCGGCGGGTGCGGCGGTGAACTCGATGTCGGGGTAGAGGCGCGGGTGGTGCTCCACGGCGACCTTGAGCATCGCCTCGTCGGGGTCGGCGCCGGCGACGCGGCCGGTGGGGCCGGCCTGTGCGGCGGCGGCGCGGGCCGCGAAGCCGGTACCGCACGCGAGGTCGAGGACGGTGGCGCCGGGGTAGAGGTCCGCGGCGTCCACGAGTGCGGTCACGAAGGGCGCCATGAGGGGCGCGACGTAGTGTTCGTAGCGCTCGGGGGCGCTTCCCTTGAGGTGAAAGCCCGTTGCGTCTGCCATGGGGAGCTACTAGCACCGGGAGGGGCGTTCGCCTAGGTGGCGCGCGCCAGGGAATGGGTGTTCGAGGCCGGTTTCAGTCGGTGGGCTTGGGCAGGACGAACTCGCACCACACCGCTTTTCCGCCGCCGGGGATGCGTCTGCTGCCCCAGTTGGAGGCGATGGTGGCGACGATGGCGATGCCCCGGCCCGACTCGTCGGCGGGCTCCGCGCGGCGGCGGCGCGGCAGGTGGTCGTCGCCGTCGGTGACCTCGATGATCAGGCGGCGGTCGGTGCGGCGCAGACGCAGGCGCATGGGCGGGATGCCGTGCTGGAGGGAGTTGGCGACGAGTTCGCTGGTGGCGAGGACTCCCAGGTCGTGCAGCTCGGCGGGGAAGCGCCAGCTGGTGAGGACTCCGGAGGCGAAGGCACGCGCGCGGGGGGCCGCTTCGACGCCGCCGAGCAGTTCCAGGGCGGCGTTGTGGAACAGCTCGCCCTCGGGGCCGGTGCGGGCGGGGTGCTGGAGGACCAGGACGGCCACGTCGTCGTCGTGGTCCGCGGCGACGCCGGCCGAGCGGACCAGGCGGTCGCAGACCACCTGGGGGGAGCCGGTGGCGCCGGCCAGGGCGCGCTCCAGGGCGGCGATGCCCTCGTCGAGGTCCTCGTTGCGCCGCTCGACCAGGCCGTCGGTGTAGAGGACGGCGGTGGATCCCGGGCCGAGGGGGATCGAGCCGGAGGCGTGCATCCAGCCGCCCGTGCCGAGCGGGGGGCCGGTGGGTTCGTCGGCGCGCCGGACGGTGCCGCTCTCGTCGCGGACCAGGATCGGCAGGTGGCCCGCGGAGGCGTACACCAGCCGTCCCTCGTTGGGGTCGTGGATGGCGTACACGCAGGTGGCGATCTGGTTGGCGTCGATCTCCATGGCGAGGCCGTCGAGGAGCTGGAGGATCTCGTGCGGCGGGAGGTCGAGGCGGGCGTAGGCGCGGACCGCGGTGCGGAGCTGGCCCATGACGGCCGCCGCCCGGACGCCGCGGCCCATGACGTCGCCGATGACGAGGGCGGTGCGGCCGCCGCCGAGGGTGATGACGTCGTACCAGTCGCCGCCGACCGCCGCCTCGGTGCCGCCGGGGTGGTAGGTGGCGGCGATGCGCAGGTCGTCGGGTTCTTCCAGTTCCTGGGGGAGCAGGGAGCGCTGGAGGGTGACGGCGGTCTCGCGCTGGCGGCGCTCGCTGGCTCTGAGCCGTTCGGCGGCTTCGGCGTGGTCGGTGACGTCGGTGGCGAACACCAGGACGGCGCTCTCGCCGTGGTTCTCCGGGACCGGGGTGCAGGTGAAGGTGTAGGAGCGGCCGTCGGGCGCCTTGCGGGACTTCAGGGTGCGGGGCTTGCCGCTGCGCTGGGCCTGGTCGAGGAGCGGCATCAGGCCCAGGTCGCGCAGCTCGGGGAGGGCGTCGGCGGCCGGTTCGCCGAGGGGCCGTACGCCGAAGGCCGCCGTGTAGGCGTCGTTGACGTAGGCGAGGCGGTGGTCGGGGCCGTGCACCAGGGCCACCAGGGCCGGGACGCGGTCGAGGACCTCGCGGGCGGGGAGTTCGTCGACGGCGGGCACCGGGGGCGGGTCGTCGTCGGTGAGGTGTTCGGCGCGGGCCGCGGGTACGGAGCCTGGGCCGGAGCTCTCGCTCCGGCGGTCCGTCATGGTGACCGGGTGCTCCGCTCGCGCGGCGGCGCGGCGCTGCGTTCCGGGGAGCCGGGCGCTCCAGCGCGTGAAGTTCACGAATCCTTGCCTCGTGTAGTCGTCGACGGCCGGCTCCGGGCCCGGCCTGCCTGGGCTGCGAAGGCCGCGCGGGGGTGGCGGCACATTGTTGCAGCACCCGGGGTGTGGAGCACGGGGGAACAGCCTCGTGGGTCGGCAGGGGCGGGTGGTGGCCCGCCGGGGGCTCGGGAGGGGCGGTGAGCAGGGAGCAGTCTGGCAGTGCGGCCGCCGTCCGGGCCGGCATTCGTCAGACGTGGGGGCGGTCGGTGGAGTTCCTGGATCGGGTCAGGACGACCCCTTCGGGTCGCCGGAAGACTCGTCAGAAGGCTTTCCACCGGCAGCGAGTTCGAACTCCGCACGGGGGTGTTCGAGGGATCCGAGCGAGACGATCTCCCGCTTGAAGAGTCCGGACAGCGTCCACTCGGCGAGCACGCGCGCCTTGCGGTTGAAGGTGGGAATGCGGCTGAGGTGGTAGGCGCGGTGCATGAACCAGGCCGGGTAGCCCTTCAGCTTGCGTCCGTAGATGTGCGCGACGCCCTTGTGCAGCCCCAGGGAGGCGACCGAGCCGACGTATGTGTGCGCGTACGTCTGCAGGGGTTCGCCGCGCAGGGAGCGGGCGATGTTGTCGCCGAGGAGCTTGGCCTGGCGTACCGCGTGCTGGGCGTTCGGGGCGGTGTACGTGCCGGGCCGGTCGGCGGTCACGTCGGGTACGGCGGCGGCGTCACCGGCCGCCCACGCGTGCGTGACGCCCTCGACGGTCAGCTCCGGGGTGCACTTGAGGCGGCCGCGCTCGGTGCGGGGCAGGTCGCTGGCGGCGAGCACCGGGTGGGGTCTGACGCCGGCGGTCCACACGACCGTACGGGTCGGGAAGCGGGCGCCGTCGCTGAGGACGGCGACGCGGTCCGCGCACGACTCCAGGCGGGTGCCGAGGCGGACGTCGATGTTGCGGCGGCGCAGCTCGCTGACCGTGTAGCGCCCCATGTCCTCGCCGACCTCCGGAAGGATCCGGTCGGAGGCCTCGACGAGGATCCACTTCAGGTCCTCGGGCTTGACGTTGTGGTAGTAGCGCGTGGTGTAGCGGGCCATGTCCTCCAGCTCGGCGAGCGCCTCCACGCCCGCGAAGCCGCCGCCGACGAAGACGAAGGTGAGGGCCGCGTCACGGATCGCGGGATCTCGGGTGGAGGAGGCGATGTCCATCTGTTCGATGACGTGGTTGCGCAGGCCGATGGCCTCTTCGACCGTCTTGAAGCCGATGGCGTGGTCGGCGAGGCCGGGGATGGGCAGGGTGCGGGAGACCGAGCCGGGCGCGAGGACCAGTTCGTCGTACGTCAGCCGGCGCGGGCCGGTGCCCTCCTCGTCCGTGGCGAGGGTGGTCAGGGTCGCGGTGCGCCGGGCGTGGTCGATGGCGGTGACCTCGCCGGCGACGATCCGGCAGTGCGGCAGGACGCGGCGCAGCGGTACGACGACGTGCCGCGGGGAGACGGCGCCCGCGGCCGCCTCGGGCAGGAACGGCTGGTACGTCATGTACGGGTCGGGCGTGACGACCGTGATCTCGGCCTCGCCCCGGCCGATCTCCTGTCTCAGCTGCCGCTGGAGCCGCAGGGCCGTGTACATCCCGACGTAGCCACCGCCGACAACGAGAATGCGCGCACGTTCCTTCACCCTCCCATGACGCACCCCGCGCCGGAGTTTGTCCACAGACCCGACAAGTTCGTGTGACCGCGGGCCGGGTGCGGGAGGGGACGGCCGAAACGTCGTCGGGAGGGACAGGAGCCCAGGTCGGGCCGGGTTCGCCGGGGTGCGGGAAGGGGCATTATCGGGACGTATGCGGTCCGTGCTCCGATCGGGGGGCGCTCCGTGCGGAACCTGCCCCTTCTGAATTGACTCCCTCTCAACTATGTTCGTGTGTCGACGGGGTGCAGGGGGAAGCGCTCGTCGGGTCCGCGAGGTGCTGCTGACGCAGCGCCTCATCGGCGGGTCCGGTTCCGTTGTCCCCTGTTCCATGCGCCCCGTGCATTCGATGGCGGGGAGAGTCTCCGGGGGGAGACGTCATTACCGGGGGAACATTCATGCACATTCAGGACACGCATTGGTCGTCCGCGTCCACACTCGGACCGGGCGGCATCGTAGGCGCGGCGACGGGCAACGGACGCGGGGACACCTCGCGGACCACGCCGCTGCGCGTGGACGCACAGCGCAATCTGGAGCACGTGCTGCGTGCGGCGCGCGAGGTCTTCGGCGAGCTGGGGTACGGCGCGCCGATGGAGGACGTGGCGCGGCGCGCGCGGGTGGGCGTCGGCACGGTGTACCGGCGCTTCCCCAGCAAGGACGTCCTGGTGCGGCGGATAGCCGAGGAGGAGACCTCCCGGCTGACCGACCAGGCACGGACGGCGCTGGGGCAGGAGGACGAGCCGTGGTCGGCGCTGTCGCGCTTCCTGCGCACGTCGGTGGCGTCCGGCGCCGGGCGGCTGCTGCCGCCGCAGGTGCTGCGGGTCGGCGTCGCCGAGGAGGGCGCGGAGAGCGCCGTCGCCGACGGGGCCCGGGTTCCGCAGCAGCGGAACCAGCCGGGCGGCGAGCTGCGACTGCTCGCCGACGCGGGCGCGCAGGCCGTCGTGGACGACACCGGGGCGGCGGCCCTGCTCGACGTCGTGGGCCAGCTGGTGGCCCGGGCGCGGGCGGCGGGCGCGTTGCGACCGGACGTCTCCGTGTCGGACGTCCTGCTGGTCATCGCCACCGCGGCACCCTCCCTGCCGGACCCGGCACACCAGGCGGCGGCTTCGTCCCGGTTGCTGGACATCCTGCTGGAGGGGTTGCGGTCCCGGCCGGTCTCCTAGCCGGTGCGGTGCGGTGCGGGGCGGGTTCGCGGCCCCGCACCGGGGGCCCTTCGCGCGGGCCGGCCGGTGCCACGGGTTCCGTGAGTTCTGTGGGCCCGTGAGTTCTGTCGGCCCTTGGGCCGTGCGGTCCGCTGGTCTGGGCCGTGCGGTCCGCTGGTCCGCGGGGGCCGTCGGACGGTCGTGGGTGGGGCTTGCCCGGTTCGCCGGGTGGGCCTCCGCCTGCTCGAGACCCACGCCGACCGTGGGTGTCGACCGATCCCCGCGGAGAGCCCGGGGAGCCTTCCCCGTTCGAGTGAACTTCCGTGGCGGGTGCGGAGAAGTCCCCACGGACGAGTGGACGACTCCTCCCGTGGGGTCCCGGACAAAAACCGATATGGCACGCTGACCCGGTGGTCGGGACTGGTGCGGCAGGCGGCGGGGGCATTCCGCGATGAGCGTTGACGGCAGGGCCGCGTCACCGGGCGACGGTGACGCGCAGGCCGGTGACCGGGTCCCGCCCCGGGTGCCCGGGCAGGGCGGGCGCACGGGAGTCCCCGGGGGCGGACGTCCCGCCCCGGTCGAGGGCGGTCTCCCGGTCGAGGCCGGCCCGCCCGTCGAAGGTGGCGTCCCGGCGCAGCGCGAGTGGCGCGGCGACGGCGTCCTGCCGCCGCGGGGGGCTCCGCCCGCCGACTCCGACCTGATCGCCCGGATGCGCTCCGGGGACGACACGGCGTACGAGGAGCTGTACCGGCGCCATGCCGACGCCGTGCGCCGGTACGCGCGCACCTGCTGCCGGGACGCCCACACCGCGGACGACCTCACCGCCGAGGTCTTCGCCCGCGTGCTCCAGGCGGTACGCCGCGGCTCCGGCCCCGAGCACGCCGTACGCGCCTACCTGCTCACCTCGGTGCGCCGGGTGGCCGCGGGCTGGACGCGGTCCGCGAAGCGGGAGCAACTGGTCGACGACTTCGCGGTGTTCGCCGCGCACGCCGCCCGCTCCTCCGAGGTGTCCGGCGAGGACGCCCTCGACCTCGGCGCCGACGTACGGGCCATGCACGAGGCCGAGCAGTCCATGGCGGTGCGGGCCTTCCGCTCGCTGCCGGAGCGCTGGCAGGCCGTGCTGTGGCACACCGAGGTCGAGGACGAGTCGCCGAGCGAGGTCGCCACGCTGTTCGGCCTCGACGCCAACGGCACCCGCGTGCTCGCCAGCCGCGCCCGCGAGGGCCTCAGGCAGGCCTATCTCCAGGCTCACGTCAGCGAGACCCTGACCAGCGACGAGGAATGCTCCCGTTACGCCGACCAGCTCGGCACCTACGCCCGCCGCCGGCTGCGCACCCGCGCCGAGCGGGGGCTGCGCAAGCACCTGGAGGAGTGCGCCAGGTGCCGGCTGGCCGCCCTCCAGATCGAGGAGGTCGCCGGCGGCATCCCCGCCGTCGTGCCGGTCGCGGTCATCGGCTGGTTCGGCGCCGCGGGGTACGCCAAGGCCGTCGCGCTCGTCACCGGTGGTGCCGGGGCGGCGGGCGCGGCCGCGGCGGCCGGCGGTACCGGGGGGACGGGTGCCGGGGCCGCCGTCCCGGAAGGCCTGGGCGCGCCGGTGAAGGCCGGTGCCGCGGCCGGTGTGGTCGCGGTGGCGGTCGCGGTGGTGGCGCTCGCCCTGGTCGGCGACGACAGCCCGGCCGACCGGCCGGTGGCCGGGCCCTCGGCCTCCGCGTCGGCCGTCCGGCCCGAGGCACCGGCGCCCGTGCCCACACCCGCGCCCACGCCCGTGGAGCCCGGCCCGCCGCCCCCGGTGGTCGTCCCGGCGGCGGCCCCCACCCCGGCTCCCCCCGCCCCGAAGCCGGCCTCCACCCCACGGAAGCCGACGCCCACGCCGCCCGCCCCACCCGCGCCCGAGCCGACGCCGACCCCGACCCCGACCCCGACGCGCACCCCCGTCCCCACGCCGACGCCCCCGCCCGCCCCGGTGGTCTACGAGCTGAGCGAGCTGCCCTTCGACGTCGCCGGGGACGGCACCGGACCGGAGATCCGGCTCGGCGGGAGCAGCTGGGTGTGGCAGCGGTACGGCCTGTCCGTCGCCGGCCGCGAGTACGCGCGCGGGGTGACCGTGCACGGCGACTCCTCCGTCACGATCGACCTCAACCGCGCCTGCACCGCCTACGACGCCGTGGCCGGCGTCGACGACCTGACGCAGAAGCTCGGCAAGGTCGTCTTCTCCGTTCACGCCGACGGGGTCCGGCTGTGGTCGTCCGGGACTGTCAGGGGCGGCGACCCCGCCGTGGCCGTCCACGTGGACCTGGCCGGCCGGGAGACCGTGACGCTGGTGGTCGAGCCGCACAACCACCTCGACACGGTGGCGCTCGCGGACTGGGCCGAGTCGAAGTTCACCTGTACGTAGCGGTTCACCTGTACGTAGCGGCTGAGGGGCCCGGAGTGCCGGTGGCCGGTGCCGGGTGGGCGTGCACGGCCTCGTCGAGTTCGCGCAGGGCGCCGGTCACCGTCAGGGTCGCGCCCGGGCCCGTTCGGCGTCGTGCCGTTCGGTGCCCAGGGCCTCACGGGCGGCCGCCTCGGCCAGGGCGTGCTGCGGGGCGGGGCGCGGATGGGGGTCGTACGGCGTGTCGGCGGCCGCGAGCAGCCGGGCCGAGCGCGGGAGGTCCCCGAGCCGGGCCGGCAGGGTCGCCGCGCCGTCGACGATCGCCGAGGTGACGGCCTCGGCGCAGTGGTCGGCCAGGGCGTGGCTCAGCACACGGCTCAGCGCGTGGCCAGGTCCGCGCCCTCGCCCCCCGGGGCCACCGCCCGTCTCTGCGGGGCGATTCCCGCCGGTACCGCGCGGGAGCGGGCCGGGGTGCCGGTCCAGCAGGTGCCTCTTCGGGAGAGGAGGCGGCGGAGCCAGAGTTCGAGGGAGACGAGGTCGGCGAGGCCGTCGAGGGGCAGGGGTTCGCCCGCGGCGGCCCCGCGGAGGGCCTTGCGGACGACGCGGGCTTCGATCAGGCCGGCGTCGGCGAGCAGGGGTGCGTCGAAGAGGGTGATGAGGGGATCCGCCGCCATGCGCAGGCCGGCGCGGGCCGCCGCGGTGGTGGTGGCCTGGGTGGGGGCGCCCCAGCCGGGCGGGAGGTCGGCGACCCCGGAGCTCTTGAGGACGGTGCGCAGGATCGCCGCGCGCGCCCCCGGCTGCACGCGCAGGGTCTCGGGCAGCGCGCGGCAGGCGCGGACGACCTGGTTGTCGAGGAAGGGGGCGTGCAGGCGCTGGGAGCGGATCTCGGCGGCCTGTTCCAGGACGCGCAGGTCGGCCGCGTGGCGGGCGAGGGCGGCACGCGCGCGATAGTCGCCGGGCCGCTGGCCGGGGCCCCCTCCGGCACGGTGGGCCGTGCTCTGGAGGCGAACCGATACTTCCGCCAGTGCCTCGCCGGTGAGCCACCGTGCCGCCGGGCCGGGGCCGCCCCAGGCGAGGGCGGCCAGCGAGGCGCCCACCGCGCCTCCGGGGTCGTCGAAGCGGCGGTGCATCAGCCGTTCGGCGAGGCCCTCCACTCCCGCCCGGTACGGCGTGCGGGCGAGTCGGCGGGCGGCGCCGTACACGCGCGCGGGGACGAGGACGGAGCCGTCCGCCCTGGTGAGTGCGGCGACGGGGCGCACCAGATGGCGTCGTTTGCGGTCCATCAGCAGGTCCGCGAGGCGAGCCGGGTGGGCGTCGAGGACCTGGCGGGCGCCGTAGCCCGTGAAGTGGTCGGCGCTGCCGGCGGCGAGGCGGGTGCGGTGGCGGGCGGCGGTCACCAGGCTGGGGCCGGGTTCGTCGGTCAGCGGGCCTTCCAGGTCGGCGTACGGCAGGGTCTCCTCGCCGCCGGTCACGACGACGTGGTGCAGGCGGGGGTTGGCGGCGAGGGTGCCGGCCCGTTGCAGTTCCGCCTCGCGTCCGCCGACGGCGAGGTCGTTGAAGGTGACGGCCAGGAGGCGCTCGCCGGCGCCCGTGCCGTGGCCCAGGAGCGTGCCGGGCATGCCGGGCAGGCCGGCGGCGAGGAGCGCGAGCGTCCCGGAGGCGGGGCCGCCGGACAGGTCGGCGCCGATGCCCGGGACGGGCATCCCGCGCGCGGCGCGCCGTTCCGCGGGGCCCATGCCGGGTACGGGGCCGGGGTCGATGTCGGGGACGTGCCGGGGCGCGGACAGACGCACGCGGACCGCCTCGACGAGGGCGTCACGGACGGCGTCGACCGCGCTGTCCGGGTCCGCCGGGACGGCCGCCACGGCGAGCGAGGCGACGGGTTCGTAGCCCGCGACCTCCCTGGCCCCGGCCCGCAGGACGAGCGCGTGCCCCGGCGGGACGCGCCGCACACCGTCGTACGGGGTGGAGTCGTGCACGGCGGCCGGTACGTCGGGGGCGGCGAGGAGGGCCGCGAGGTGGCCGAAGTCGAGGTTGGCCTCGACGAGGTCGGCCAGCGGCAGCGCGGCCGTCGCGTACGCCGTGCCGCCCGCCCAGGGGGTGTGGAACACCGGTCGCGCGCCCGCGAGATCGCCGCAGACGGTGATGCGCCGGTCGACCTGGACGATCGCGGTGTAGCTGCCGGGCCAGGCGGTCAGATGCCGCAGTGCGCCTCCGCGCGCGGCGAACAGGCCGACGCGCAGCTGCTCGTCCGTCGCCCCGCAGATGCCGAGGACCGCGATCCGGGTCCGGGCGTCGGCCCGCACCACCCGCACCTCGTCGGAACGCCAGTCGCCGACCGCCCACAGCGGATCGGGGTCGCCCCACAGGAGTTGGGAGCCCACCGGTTGCAGTGTCTCGCCGTCATGACCGATCCGGCCGCCGTCCTCGCCGGCGTACCCGCCGGGTCCGCCGTAGGCCCCCGCTCCGGATGTGCCGGGGCCAGGGGCCGCGGCGGTGCTGCTCCATCCCACCAACCACCGCATCGACGCCTCCACAGGCCGTGGACAACAGCTGCACCGTACGAACGGTTCACATGCTGCCACGAAGAACGCGCCGCAGAGGGAGGTGACGCCGCGCGAGATCCGCGAAGTGCGCCCGTGCGAGCGCCCCCTCGCCACCCTGGAGAGCCGGGTGAACTCCCGCGCGGGGGGCGGCGGTCACCGCGTGCACCCCCGCGTGTGCGACGCGAATGCGCCCCCGATACGCTCCCCCAGAACGCCCCGAGCGCCCTGGATTTCCATGGTGGGAGGCGTATTCGCCGACGGAACACAGGGTCGATTTTCGGCCAATTACCGTGCGCGAGAACGCCGTTCAAACAGGTTCACACACGCTCCGTCACAGTCGCGCCCTCGACCCGGCGCGTCGGTCCGGGAGGCGGCGAACGCCCCCCGGACCGCTCCACCGCCCGCGGGGATTGTGGCGGCGGTGTCCCCCAGCCCACCGGATCCAGTACAGCGGGCCGACCCACGCACCGCCCATGGAAGCGCTCCCCCTGTGGCCGGACCAGAGCGCACGCACGGGCGCACGGCCACACGTCGGGAGCACGCCGCAACCGTGCGTATGGGGACCGCACTTGCGTACGGACCACAATCCCGCCATCCGGAAGAATGCCCCTTAACGCTTGGGATGCGGCGAACTACGCTGGGTTTACGAATGCCGCACGGTTATGCCGTCGCGGCAGCCGTCTGTGTCGAGGGGTGGCGCAATGTCCAGGGAGCAACGCGGGCCGAACGAAAAACTCGGCGCCGTTCTCGCCCTCGCGGGAATCAGCAACGCGGGTCTCGCGCGTCGCGTCAACGACCTTGGCGCCCAACGCGGGTTGACGCTTCGCTACGACAAGACGTCGGTGGCGCGCTGGGTTTCGAAGGGCATGGTGCCGCAGGGCGCCGCGCCGCACCTCATCGCGGCCGCCATCGGCCAGAAGCTCGGCCGGCCCGTGCCCCTGCACGAGATCGGACTGGCGGACGCGGACCCCGCGCCCGAAGTGGGCCTGGCCTTCCCCAGGGACGTCGGCCAAGCCGTGCGTTCGGCGACCGAGCTGTACCGGCTCGACCTCGCGGGCCGCCGGGCCGGCTCGGGCGGCATCTGGCAGTCGCTGGCCGGCTCGTTCGCGGTGAGCGCGTACGCGACGCCCGCCTCACGGTGGCTGATAACCCCGGCCGACAGTTCGGTGGCGCGCGAGGTGAACTCCGCCGAGGCCTCGGGCGCACCGCTCAAAGTCGGCCACAGCGACGTGCGGAAACTGCGGGAGGCCGCCGAGGACGCCAGGCGCTGGGACTCCAAGTACGGGGGCGGCGACTGGCGTTCGTCCATGGTGCCGGAGTGCCTGCGGGTGGAGGCCGCGCCCCTGCTGCTCGGCGCGTACTCCGACGAGGTCGGCCGCGCCCTGTTCGGCGCCTCCGCCGAACTCACCCGGCTCGCCGGCTGGATGGCCTTCGACACCGGCCAGCAGGAGGCCGCCCAGCGCTACTACATCCAGGCGCTGCGCCTCGCGCGCGCGGCTGCCGACGTGCCCCTCGGGGGATACGTCCTGGCCTCCATGTCCCTCCAGGCGACCTACCGCGGCTTCGGGGACGAGGGCGTCGACCTCGCCCAGGCCGCCCTGGAGCGCAACCGCGGCCTGGCCACGGCCCGCACGATGAGCTTCTTCCGCCTCGTCGAGGCACGCGCCCACGCGCGGGCGGGGGACGCCCAGGCCGCCGGCGCCGCCCTCAAGGCGGCCGAGAGCTGGCTGGAGCGGGCCCGCGACGGCGACCACGACCCGTCGTGGCTCGGTTTCTACTCCTACGACCGTTTCGCCGCCGACGCCGCCGAGTGCTACCGAGACCTGAAGGCACCGCGCCAGGTACGCCGCTTCACCGAGCAGGCGCTGTCGCAGCCGACGGAGGAGTTCGTGCGCTCGCACGGCCTGCGGCTCGTCGTCTCGGCCGTCGCCGAGCTGGAGTCGGGCAATCTGGACGCGGCCTGCGAGCAGGGCGTGCGGGCGGTCGAGGTGGCCGGCCGGATCTCGTCCGCCCGCACCACCGAGTACGTCAAGGACCTCCTGCACCGCCTGGAGCCGTACGGCGACGAGCCGCGCGTGGTCGAGCTGCGCGAGCGGGCCCGGCCGCTGCTGATGACACCCGCCTGATCCGGACGAGAGGCCCTGGACCGCGCCGGTGGCGCCGCACGGGTTTGAAGGCATTGTCAGTGGCGCAGTGCACTATCGAAGCCGGGAGGTGGTGCAGGTGCGGGCGATCGGCTACGACTGCGACGTGCTGGTGATCGGAGGCGGCATCGTCGGTCTGTCGACGGCGCACGCGATCAGCCGTGCCGCGCCGGGCACCCGGGTGACGGTGCTGGAGAAGGAGCCGGGTCCGGCCCGCCACCAGACGGGCCGCAACAGCGGCGTCATCCACAGCGGCGTCTACTACCGCCCCGGCTCCCTCAAGGCACGCTACGCGGTCCGGGGCTCCGCCGAGATGATCAAGTTCTGCGCGGAGTACGGCATCCCGCACGCCGTCACGGGCAAACTGATCGTCGCCACGGACCGCGCCGAGCTGCCCCGCCTGCACGCCCTGGCCCAGCGCGGCCGGGAGAACGGGATCGCGGTCCGCGAGCTGGGCCCCGCCCAGATCACGGAGTACGAGCCGGAGGTCACCGGCCTCGCGGCGATCCGCGTCGGCTCGACCGGCACCTGCGACTTCACCGCGGTCGCCCGCCAGCTCGGCGAGGCCTCCGGCGCGGAGCTCCGCTACGGCGCGCAGGTCGTCCGGATCGACCGCCGCGCCGACCGCGGGGTGGCCGTCCGCACCGCGCGCGGGGACGTCGTCCGCGGCCGCGTCCTGGTGAACTGCGCCGGTCTGCACTGCGACGAGATCGCCCGCCTGACCGGGGACGAGCCCGAGGTCCGCATCGTCCCCTTCCGCGGCGAGTACTACGAACTGGCCCGCCGCGACCTGGTGCGCGGCCTGGTGTACCCGGTTCCCGACCCGGCCTTCCCCTTCCTCGGCGTGCACCTCACCCGAGGCCTGGACGGCAGCGTCCACGTCGGACCCAACGCGGTCCCGGCCCTGGCCCGCGAGGGGTACGGCTGGGGGGTCGTGCGCCCGCGGGAGGCCGCCGCGACGGCGGCCTGGCCGGGCGCCCGGCGCCTGGCCCGCCGGCACTGGCGCCAGGGCGTCGGGGAGCTGCACCGGTCCCTGTCCAAGCGCGCCTTCGTGACGGAGGTGCGGCGTCTGCTGCCCGCGGTCGAGCCGCGGGACCTGGTGCGCGCGGTTCCCGGCGTCCGCGCCCAGGCCGTCCAGCGGGACGGCTCCCTCGTGGACGACTTCCTCATCCGCCGGTCCCCGCGCGCGGTCCACGTGCTGAACGCCCCCTCCCCCGCGGCGACGGCCTCCCTGCCGATCGGCCGGGAGGTGGCCCGCAGGGCGCTGGAGGCGCTGGGGCCCGTGTAGGCGGGCGTCCGCCCCACGCGCTCCCCTCCCCCCGCCGCCCCGAGCCGCCCCCGCCGCCGTCGCCCGTAAAATCGAGCCCACTGTGTCTGATTCGTTGAGTGCCCCAGAACCCGCCAGGCCCGCCCCCGGTGATCACCACCCCGGCGAGTCCGCCCGTCGTACCCGCGCCAAGGGCGAGCCGCGCTTCCCCGACGGTCCGCGGGCCGATCCCGCCGGGTCGCACTTCGAGCGGCGGATCAGGAGCTTCCAGCCGCGGCGCAGCCGGGTGACGGCGGGCCAGGCCGAAGCGTTGCAGCGGCTGTGGGCGAAGTGGGGCCTGGACATCGACGGGCACGGCGTCGACCTCGCCGAGCTGTTCGGCAACGACCGCCCGGTCGTGCTGGAGATCGGCTTCGGCATGGGCGAGGCGACCGCCCAGATGGCCGCCGCCGACCCCGGGACGAACATCCTCGCCGTGGACGTCCACACCCCCGGCCAGGGCAATCTCCTCAACCTGGCGGACCGGGGCGGCCTGACGAACATCCGGGTGGCCAACGGCGACGCGATCATCCTGCTCCGCGAGATGCTCCCCCCGGACTCCCTCGCCGGACTGCGCGTCTACTTCCCCGACCCCTGGCCCAAGAAGCGCCACCACAAGCGGCGCCTGATCCAGCCGGAGTTCCTCGGTCTCGCCGCCACCCGGCTGAGACCGGGAGCGCTCGTGCACTGCGCGACCGACTGGGAGCCGTACGCGGAGCAGATGCTCGAGGTGCTCACCGCGCACCCCGACTTCGCCAACACCCGCGCCGACGGCGGTTTCGCACCACGCCCCGGCTTCCGGCCGCTGACCCGTTTCGAGGGCCAGGGACTGGACAAGGGTCACGTGGTGAACGACCTGCTCTTCCGCCGCGTACCGCACGAGGGTCGCCGGGATCACTGACCAGCCGAAATCCCCTCCACCACCGTCCGCTCCCTCGTTAGGGTCGATGCCGTGGCCACCAGTTCCCCGTTCCCACCGCTTCCCCCTCACCCGCCGCACCCCGGCGGCCCGACCGAGGGCGGTGTGCTGCGGCACGCGCACTGGTGGCAGCACAAGTGGGTCCGCTACGGCGCGCTGATCACGCTGCTCGTCCTGTCGGGACTGGTGATCGTCGCCCTCGTCCGCGAGCAGACGGGCACGGAGGGGTTCCTGGTCGGACTGGGTCTGGCGATCCTTCCGGTGCCCCTGCTCGTGGCCGCGTTCCGCTGGCTCGACCGGGTGGAACCCGGCCCCTGGCGGAATCTGGTCTTCTCCTTCTCCTGGGGCGCGTGCGCGGCGGCGCTGATGGCGATCGTCGCGAACAGCTTCGCGGTGCGCTGGATAGCGACGGCGACGGCCGACCCGGCCCATGCCGACACCCTGGGCGCGACCGTGATCGCGCCGGTCGTCGAGGAGACCGCCAAGGCGGCCGCCGTCCTCCTCGTGTTCCTGTTCCGCAGGCGGGACTTCACCGGGATCGTCGACGGGGTCGTGATAGCCGGGATCACCGCCACCGGCTTCGCGTTCACCGAGAACATCCTCTACCTGGGCAACGCCTTCGGCACCGACCAGCTCACCGGGGACGGCGGCATCGCCTCCGTCACCGTCGCCACGTTCTTCGTGCGCGTCGTCATGTCGCCGTTCGCGCACCCCCTGTTCACGGTCCTGACCGGCCTGGGTTTCGGCATCGCCGCACTGTCCGGTGAGCGTCAGCGCGTGCGGCGCGTGGTGCTGCCGCTGTGCGGGCTGCTGCTCGCGATGCTCATGCACGCCCTGTGGAACGGCTCCGCGACCTTCGGCGACTGGGGGTTCTTCGCCGTGTACGGGGCGTTCATGGTGCCCGCGTTCGGCGTGCTGACCTGGCTGGTGGTGTGGACGCGCCAGCGCGAGCTGGGCACCGTGCGCGACGAGCTGCCCGCGTACACGGCCGCCGGCTGGCTCGGCCCGGCCGAGCCGTACGCCCTCGGCTCGATGCGGGCCCGCAGGCTGGCCCGGCAGTACGCCCGACGGCACCTGGGCAGGCCCGCGGGGCGGGAGGTGGCGCAGTACGAGGCCTACGCCACGTCTCTCGCGTTCCTGCGGCACCGCGGCCGGCACGGCCGGGGCGGCGCCGACTTCGTCGTACGGGAGAGGGAGTTGCTCAACGAGCTGTGGCGGCGCAGGGAGGTGGCCCGGCCCGCGCTGGAGCACGCGTCCCGGCTGGCGGCCCCGGCACCGCTGCCGGTGTACGGGATGTACGGCATGCACGGGGGGTACGGGTTCCCGCCGGGGGCGGCGCACCCGCCGTCCGGGTACCACGGGTATCCCGGGTACGCCTCCCCTGCGCACACCGTGCCCCACCCGCAGGCCTCGCCCGCCCCGTACGCCGCGCCGCACCCGTACGCCCCCTCCACCCCGTACGGGTCCTGAGCGGCGGGCCGGACGGGCGCCCGTGATCCATGCGTCCAGGTCTAGGGCGTGTTTCGAAAGTCCCTCCCCCAGAGGGGGTGCCCCCAGCCCGGCGGCGTCTGGCACGCACTCCCCCGGAGGGGGCACCCCCAGCCGCGTTGTCGGGATCGCCCCGATACCACCGGTATCGGGGCGACCCTCCGCCTTGCGATCGCACGCACCGGACGCCGCCGGGCCTGCCCTTCGGGCAGACGACGCCACTTTCGAAACACGCCCTAGGCGGACGCCTCCGTGAGGCGGGTGGTCTCCGCCTCCGTCAGCTTCAGGTCGGCCACCGCCAGCAGCGCCGGGAGCTGCTCCACCGTGCGGGCGGACGCGATCGGGGCGGCGACGGTCGGCCGGGCGGCGAGCCAGGCCAGGGCCACCGTGGCGGCCTCGGCGTCGTGGGCGCGGGCGACCTCGTCCAGGGCGGTGAGCACCTTCTGCCCCCGCTCGGTCCCCAGGTGCCTGGCGGCGCCCTGGGCGCGGGCGCTGTCCACCGTCGTACCGGGACGGTACTTGCCGGTGAGGAAGCCCGCCGCCAGCGCGTAGTACGGAACGGCGGCGAGGCCGGACGCGGCGGCCAGGTCCTGGAGTGCGCCCTCGTAGGTGTCGCGGGAGACCAGGTTGTAGTGCGGCTGGAGCGCCACGTAGCGGGCGAGGCCCTCGCGGTCGGAGAACTCCAGTGAGGCCCTCAGGCGTCCGGGCGAGATGTTGGAGGCGGCGATGTGCCGCACCTTGCCCGCCTTCACCAGGTCGTCGAGCGCGCCGACGATCTCCTCGACGGGCACCTCGGGCTTGTCGAAGTGGGTGTAGTAGAGGTCGATGCGGTCGGTGCCCAGGCGCCGCAGGGAGGCGTCGGCGGCGGCCTTGATGTTGGCGCCGGTCAGCCCCTGGTGGTCGGGGTGCTGGCTCACCTTGGTGGCGATCACGATGTCGTCGCGGTTGCCGCGGGCCTTGACCCACTTGCCGATGATGGTCTCGGACTCACCGCCGCTGTTGCCCTCGGCCCACGCCGAGTAGGAGTCGGCGGTGTCGACGAAGTTGCCGCCGGCGGCCGCGTAGGCGTCGAGGACGGCGAAGGAGGCCGCCTCGTCCGCGGTCCAGCCGAAGACGTTGCCGCCGAGGGCGAGCGGGAAGACCTCGAGGCCGGAGGAGCCGAGCTTGCGCAGAGAAGTCATGTCCGATGACAACGCCCTGGCCGGAGGCACGCATTCCGCGCCTCCGGCCGGGGTTCACGAACATCCGGGAAACATCCGGGCGTAGACCTCACCGACCCCCGTGACACTTCCCGGAAGACCTCGGGAGACCCGGCAGGGTCCCGAGGGGACTCTCAGGGACCGGCCGGGGCCCCGACAGGGACCGGCGGGGGCCCCGGAGGAGACTCTCGGGGGCGCCCGGCGGAAGTCCGGGGCTCCGGGAGGGTCTCCGGCGGCGTCTCAGGGGTTGAGCCCCTTGCCCCGGAGCCAGGCGGCCGGGTCGATGCCGGAGCTGCTGCCGCCGGGGTGGACCTCCAGGTGGAGGTGGGCCCCGGTGACGTTGCCCGTGGCGCCGACGCGGCCGATGATGTCGCCGGTGGCGACCTTCTGGCCGACGCTGACGCCGATGGAGGACTGGTGGGCGTACCAGATCTCGGTGCCGTCCTCGAGGGTGAGCACGGTCTTGTACCCGTACGACCCGTCGTAGCCGGCGGAGGTGATGGTGCCGCTGTGCACGGCCTTGATGAGCGTGCCGGTGGGAGCGGCGAAGTCGAGGCCGGTGTGGTACCCGGAGGACCAGTAGGCGCCGGCCTGACCGAAGGTCGAGGTGATCGTGTACGAGGAGGTCGGCAGCGCGTACTGCTTGGCCAGTTCGGCGAGGCGCTCGGCCTCCGCCTTCTTGGCGGCTTCCTCGGCGGCCTTCTTCTTGGCGGCGTCGGCCTTGGCCGCGGCCTCCTTCTCGGCCTTGGCGGCGGCCTTGGCCGCGGCGGCCTCGGCGGCCTCCTGCGCCTTGGTCTCGACCTGGGTCTGCTGCGACTCGGCCTGCGCCATGATCCGGTTGCGCAGTGCCTCTCCGGCGTCGGCACCGCTGTCGGTGCTGTCGGCGGCGACGGCCTCGGTGCCGAAGGCGCCGAAGGTGCTGAGCGCGGGCGCCGTCTCCTCGGGGGTGTCATCGTCCGAGATGAGGGAACCCACCGAGGGGAGGTCGGGCATGGAGATGGAGACGGGCGACTTGCCGGTGTTGGCGCTGGCCATGCCAGCGCCGCCGACTGCGGCTATGACGCCGACGCCGAGAACGGTGGAGCTGCGGGCGAGTCCGCCGCGCTGCTTGGCGACACGGTGCTTGCCGCGCACCGGACGAACGGAGTCCGCGGTGGGGTTCCATTCCTCCCAGGGGCCCTCGTCGGTGCGGTAGGTGCCGTAGCCGAAGGTCTGCTGGCCGGGCACGGCGGGGGCTTCTGGGGCAGGCCGGTTGGACGCCACGCGGGCGCACTCCTTTCCTTCCGTCGCCTACCGGGTTAGCTGACGGGTTCGGAGCGGGAAGGTCTCCTACGCGCGTATACCGGCCGTGACTGTACGGCGGCTTCCGCGCGATTCACCCCAAGTTGGTGGTTCCCCGGTTCCCTTGCGGGATTCGACGCGTGCGCACGGAGCCGCCTCTTGTGACGGCTGGGACGACCGCGCTGCGTTATCGAACGTTAATAGACGCGGGGGCGGGATTCCAAGCCGTTCGGCTTGATCAACAACATTCACGGCCTGGACTTTCAGCCCAGGACCGGTGAAAAACGGGCGAGTTGACCAGCCGCCCGGACGTTTCAGCAGTCACCGGGTTTTTGATGGTGACTCAGATGTTATGCGCAGGGCTCCGGGGCGCTCACCATCCGTGACGGGAAAGATCGCCCTGACGCACCGAGGGCCGGAATCCCGTGATCAGGATTCCGGCCCTCGGCCTTGAGTAGCGGGGACAGGATTTGAACCTGCGACCTCTGGGTTATGAGCCCAGCGAGCTACCGAGCTGCTCCACCCCGCGTCGGTGTGACACCAGTCTACGCCACGCGGGGGACGCTCAGAACCACGGTCGGACCCGGGGGGCCGGTCAGGGGGTCCGGCGGAGCAGATGGCCGTTGGGCGCCTTCGCGCGCTCCTCGTACTCGGGAAGGACGACGACGTCCGCGCCCGCGGCGGCCAGCAGGCCGCTCCCGTCGGCGTCGGTCACGAAGGTGTCCGGCTCCCGCCAGGCCGTCACGACCCGGCGCACGCCCGCGTCGAGGACGAGACGGGCGCACGGGGCCGGCCGGGAGGAGCGCCGGGCGCAGGGTTCCAGGCTGCTGTAGACGGTCGCGCCGGCCAGCCGGGGGTCGGCGGGGTCGATCTTGGCGAGGGCCGCCTCCTCGGCGTGGACGACGGGGTCGCCCGCCTCGCGGGAGTGGCCGCGCGCCAGTTCCGTGCCGTCGGCCGCCACCACGACCGCGCCGACGCTGAACGCGGTCCGCGACGGCGGGCAGGCGACGGCCAGCTCGCAGGCGAGGGCCAGCCAGTGCCGGTCGGCGGCGGCGGGCAGCGGCCCGGCACCGGGCGCGGTGGGCTCGTACGACATGAGGACCACGTCCTCGATGCGCCGGGTCCCCACCAGCCGCAGGCGCCCGCCCTGGTAGCCACCGGGGCCGAACAGCCGTGGCGCGTCCGGGTCGCCCACGAACAGGGGGGCCAGGACGAGCTGGAGTTCGTCGGCGAGGCCCTCCTGGAGGAGCTGGGTGTGGATCGTGCCGCCGCCCTCGACCATGAGGCGCCGTACGCCCCGCACGTCGTGGAGGTGTTCCAGGAGCCGGCGCCAGTCGAGGCCGGGGCCCAGCGGGACGACGTCCGCGGCGAGGCCGAGGGCGCGGGCGCGGTCCGCACCGGCGTCGGTGGTGAGGAGGACCTTCTCACCGCCGGTGTGCCAGAACCGCGCCGCCGGGTCCAGCTCGCCGGTCCCGCTGACCGTGATCTTGAGGGGGTACTCCGGTTTCCCGGCGGCCACCCGGGCGGCGCGGCGGGCGGGCGAGTTGACCAGCAGGCGCGGATTGTCGGCGCGGATCGTGCCGGCCCCGACCAGGATGGCGTCGACGGAGGCCCGCACCTCGTCGACCCGGTCGAAGTCGGCCGGGCCGGACAGCAGCAGCCGGTCGGGGCCGGTGTCGTCGAGGTAGCCGTCGAGCGAGACGGCGGCGGACAGCAGGACGTACGGGTACGGCATCGGCGCGGGTCTCTCCGGGATCGGGATCGGGGTCGGTGAACGGGCGGGGTTGGTGAACGGGCGGGGACGGGGTCGGTGAACGGGCGGGGTTGGTGAACGGGCGGGGACGGGGTCCGGCGGCACGGCGGGGCCCGCCCCGGGGTCGGCGGGCAGCGGGGTCCGGTGCGGGGGCGGCGACCCGGCCGAGCTTGGTTCAAGTTTGAAACAAAACTACACTGGTCGCATGACGACCCGCTGGCTCTCCCCCGAGGAGCAGCGCGCCTGGCGCGCGTACATCGCCGGATACCTCCTCCTGGAGGACGCGATCGACCGGCAGCTCCAGCAGGAGGCCGGCATGCCCCACGCCTACTACTCCATCCTCGCCCACCTCTCCGAGGCGCCGGAGCGGCGGCTGCGCATGACCGACCTGGCGGAACACCTGAAGGCCACCCGCAGCAGGCTGACGTACGCCGTGACGCGGCTCGAGAAGGACGGGCTGGTGCGGCGCGAGGAGTGCCGGTCGGACAAGCGGGGAAGCGTCGCGGTCCTGACGGACGCGGGCATGGCGGTCCTGGAGAGCGCGGCGCCCGGTCACGTCGAGACCGTACGCGGCCTGCTCTTCGACCGGCTCACGCCCGAGCAGGTGGGGCAACTGGAGGAGATCTTCACGCAGGTCGCGCGGGGCCTTCAGGGCGGCGGCGAGGCCGCGCCCGAGGATCCGCCGTGGCGCCGGCGCTCCTCGCCCTGCTCCGGGGCGTCGTGAGCCGACGGCCCCGCCCGTGAGGCGACAGCCCCGCACGTGAGCCGACGGCCCCGCACGTGAGCCACCGCACCGTTCCATTGCTTCAAATTTCAAGCATGAGGTAGGGTCACGGACAGAAGATCTGCTTCAAATCTGAAGCAGAAGTCGTGCGCACTGCCCCCCGGACCCGGAGAACCCGCATGCTCGACACCCCCGCCGCCACCCAGCGTGCCCGCGTCCGGGTACCGCTGCGCTTCCACGACGGCTACTCGGTGGACGCCGAACTCGTCACCTTCCACGGCCTCGCCGACGGCCAGGAGCACGTCGCCGTCGTCCTCGGCGATCCCGGCCCCGTCCCGCTCGTCCGGCTGCACTCCGAGTGCCTGACCGGCGACGTCCTCGGATCCGCCCGCTGCGACTGCGGCCCGCAGCTGCGCGAGGCGGTCGAGCGCATCGCCGACCGCGGCGGAATCCTGCTCTACCTGCGCCAGGAGGGCCGCGGCATCGGCCTCTACAACAAGCTCGACGCGTACGCCCTCCAGGACCAGGGCCTCGACACCTACGAGGCGAACGCCGCCCTCGGGCTGCCGGAGGACGCCCGGGACTACACCGCCGCCGCCCAGATGCTGCACGCCCTGGGCGTCACGGAGCTGGACCTGCTGTCCAACAACCCCGACAAGGCCGAGCAGCTGCGCGGACGGGGCGTCGACGTCCGCGACCGCGTCCCCACCGGCGTCTTCACCACCCCGCACAACGTGCGCTACCTGCGGGCCAAGGTCCTGACGACCCGGCACACGCTGCCCCTGGCCGACCTGACCGAACGCACCGAGTTCACCGAACTCACCGAACTCACGAGCCGGGACGCGACCGGTTCCCTGCCGCCGGCCGGCTCCGGCCGAACGGCCCGTCCAGCGCCGCCCATTGGAGCAGCATGATGGTCTTGGCGTCGGCGATCCCGCCGGTGCGGACCAGGGCGAGCGCCTCGGTGAAGGGCAGTTCCACGACCGTGATGTCCTCCCCCTCGGCCGCGAGGCCGGCCCGCTCCACGCCGGGCGCCGAGCCGTCGTAGGGGGCGGCGAAGAAGCTCAGGCGTTCGGTGACCGAGCCGGGGCTCATGAAGGCGTCGAAGACGTGCTCGACCTCGTGGACGGTCCGGCCGGTCTCCTCCACCGCCTCGCGGCGGATCGCCTCCCGCGGGTCGTCGCCGTCCAGCAGTCCGGCCGCGGTCTCCAGCAGCATGCCGTCGGGGTGGCCGTTGACGTACGCGGGCAGCCGGAACTGACGGGTCAGCAGGACCGTTCGCCGGTCGGGGTCGTAGAGCAGGATGGTCGCGCCGTCACCGCGGTCGTAGGTCTCGCGCCGCTCGCGGCTCCAGTGGCCGTCACCGTGCCGGTAGTCGAAGGTGGTGCGGCGCAGCACCGACCAGTCGCAGGCGAGCACCTCGACGTCGACGACGCGCACGCGCGCGTTGCCCGTCAGGTCGCGGCCCTGGCGGTCGAGTCCGGTACGGCCGCGGGGGTCGGGGACGTCGATGCCCGGCCGGCCCGCCGGGGCGGTCATCGGGTACCGCCGGCGGCCGGCACGTCGGCGAGGTCCGTGTAGACGTCCTTGCCGCACGCGTGTGCCCGCTCCGCCATCCGGTCCGCGCCCGCCGAGGGGCCGCCGATCCGCAGGACGGCGTCGCAGCGGTCCAGGAGGCGTTCGGCGACGGGGTGGAAGAGTTCGTCGAAGAGCGGGTCGCCGGGACCGCCGCTGCCCGCCGCCTCCAGCAGGGGCAGCGCCAGCGCCTCGCCGGTGACCGGCAGGTGCCCGGCCCGGAACAGGACGAGGGCCGTCTCGTTCATGGCCCGCACGTTCGCGGCGAGCTTCGCGGGGTCGTCGCCGGTGCCCGAACGGTACGGGCCGGCGACGAGGATCATCAGGGGCGGGTGGGACACGGGCTCACTCCTCGGCTCGGTGGGCGGACGGACGTCCTGGACCAGCGGTGGACCGACGTCTCAGACCAGCAGCGTCTCCACGCCGGCCTCGCGCAGCGCCCGGAGGGTCTGCGGGCCCGCGGGGTGGGTGTCGGGGCCGGCCGCCGCGCCGTCGGTGACGAAGGCGTGGACGGCGTCGAGCGGGGCGACCCGGTTGAAGGCGCGCACGCCCAGCTTCGTCGCGTCGGCCACCGCGACCGTGCGGTCCGCCTGGCCGAGCCCCACCCGTTTCACGGCCGCGTCGTCGAGCGAGAACTCCGACCAGCCGTGCCCGGCGTGCACCCCGCCGATGGACATGACGAACAGGTCGAAGGCGAGGGACTCCAAAGTCCGCAGCGCCAGCGGCCCCACCAGGGACCGCTCGCCGGGCCGCGAGCGGCCGCCGACGACCAGCAGTTCGATGCCGGGCCGGTCGGCCAGCCGCACCGCCGCCTGGAGGCTGAGCACCGCCACCGTCAACGGCCCGCGCGCGGCGAGGTGTTCGGCCACGTGCACGGTGGTGGTCCCGGCGTCCAGCAGCACCCGCGTCCCCGGCTCCACCAGGCCGGCGACGGCCGCGCCCAGCCGGTCCTTGGTCGCGCCCTGCCACGCCTGCCGCGCGTCGAAGCCGGCACCCTCCTCGCGGGCCCGCGCGGGTACGGCCCCGCCGTGGACCCGGCGCACCAGGCCCTGTTTCTCCAGCGCGTCGAGGTCGCGGCGCACGGTCATCTCGGACACCCCGAGCCGTTGCGCGAGTTCGGCCACGGACACCTGCCCCGCGGCTCCCTGGACGAGCCGCAGGGTCAGATCCAGACGGTCGGCGATCCCCATGAGGTCATTTCTATCATCTACATGTGAGAACGCACATTCTTTTGTTCGATACGGCACTCCCGGGCCCCGCCCCTCAGGGCACCGACCCCGCCCCCGACCGACAACGCGGCCAGGATCGTCGTCGACCGCCGACCGGCCCACGCCCTCCGGGAACGCCGGAGCCCCCGCACCGGAAGACTCCGGTGCGGGGGCTCTCTGGTAGGCCCTGTGGGACTCGAACCCACAACCAATGGATTAAAAGTCCACTGCTCTGCCAATTGAGCTAAGGGCCCAGGCGATGTCGCCTCCCCGAGCATAGCCGGACGTGGCCGTGTCGCCGATCGGGTATCGGGACACGGCCGCGCCGGGCGGCGAAGATCGGTCACGGATCGACCGGCTCCGCCGTCGCCTCCGCAGCCTCGCGGGGGACCGCCCGCCCGTCGACGGGCCTGAGGAACCAGTGCCGCGCCGAGGCGAACCACCACACGGCCGCGAAGCCGAGGACGGCCAGGACGGCCACCGGGGCGTAGTTGAAGGTCTCCGAGGTCACCGGGGAGACCTGGGGGAGCATGAACAGGACGGTGATGACGCCCACCCAGACGACGGAGATCACGCCGATCGTCCGGGACCACCGGCCCAGGTGCCAGGGGCCGCGGGCGAAGTCGTCGCCCTTGCGCAGCCGCAGCAGGGTCGGGATGACGTAGGCGATGTAGAGGCCGATGACGGCGATGGAGGTGACGGCCGCGTAGGCCGTGACGTTGATGAGGTAGGGCAGGCCCAGCAGCAGCGCGCCGCCGGCCGCGAGCCACACCGCCGCCACGGGGGTCCGGGTGCGCGGGCTGACGGTGCGCCAGAGCCGCGAGAAGGGCAGGGCCCCGTCGCGGGAGAAGGCGTAGATCATGCGGCTGTTGGCGGTGACGGAGGCCATCCCGCAGAACAGCTGTGCGCCGATCACGACGAGGAGCAGCAGTTTGCCCGCCGTGGCGCCGAGTGCGTCGAGGAGGATCTGGGCGGGCGGGGCGCCGGTCGGGGAGCCGAGGGCGCCGTCGTAGGACTGGATGGCGAAGGTGAAGCCGAGGAGCAGGACGAAACCCGCTATCCACGAGGTCCAGATGGACCGCACGATGCCCCGGGGGCCCGCGGTCGACGCGTCGTGGGTCTCCTCGGTCATGTGGGCGGAGGCGTCGTAGCCGGTGAAGGTGTACTGGGCCATCAGCAGGCCGAGGGCGACGACGTAGACGCCGCTGCCCCAGCCGGTGTTGTTGACGAACTCGCCGAAGACGAAGGACGCCGACCGGTGGTCGTCCGGTACGAAGGTCAGCGCGCCGACGATCACGGCCACCCCGAGGACGTGCCACCACACGCTCACGCTGTTGAGGAGCGCGACGATCCGCACCCCGAAGGTGTTGAGCAGGCCGTGCAGCACGAGGATCCCCGCGAACAGCAGGATCGTCCGGCCGGGCGTGACCTCGAAGTCGAACTGGAGATTGAGCCAGGCGCCGAGGAAGGACGCGGCGCCGAAGTCGATGCCGGCCGTCACGGCGACCTGGCCGAGCACGTTGAACCAGCCCGTGAACCAGGCCCAGGCGGCCGCGCTGCGGGGCGGCGCCAGCCGGTGGGCCCAGAAGTACAGGCCGGCCGAGGTGGGGTAGGCCGAGCAGATCTCGGCCATCGACAGCCCGACGAACAGGGTCATCAGGCCGACCGCGACCCAGCCCCAGGTGATCACCGCGGGGCCGCCGGTGTTCATGCCGAACAGGTACAGCGTCAGGCAGCCCGACAGGACCGAGATGATCGTGAAGGAGACCGCGTAGTTGGAGAACGCCGACATCCGGCGCGCGAGGACCTGCGTGTATCCGAGCTGGGCCAGCCGTTCCTCGTCCGAGAGGCCGCCGGCCGCCGTGCCGTCATCTGTCATGCCCCCAGCAATTCCCTCGCCGGGGGCGTGACACACGTCACAACTTGGCCAGAAAGAACCCCTACGGATTCCGGAAGGTCCGTCAGAAGAGGCCCTTGTAGCCCTGCCAGCCGGTGGCGGTCCTCACCCGTGCGGAGAAGGTGCCCTTCCCGGTCCCGGGCATCCGCCACAGCACGCCCGCGGTGTCCCGTGCCACCAGGTCGGCCCTCCCGTCCCCGGTGACGTCGCCCACGCCGACGAGCGCGTTGTAGGAGGCCCCCCAACCGGCGTACAGCTTCACACGCCCCGAGAACGTCCCCTTGCCCGTCCCGTAGTACCGGTACAGGTTGTTCGCCTTGTCCTGCGCGAGGAGGTCCCCGACCCCGTCCCCGTTCAGGTCGCCGGCCCCGACGACCTTCTTGTACGTCTTCCAGTTGTCGTACAGCTTCACCGGCGCGGCCAGCCGTCCCGCGCTCGTGCCCTTGTAGAGGTACACGGCGCCGGTGGCGGCCTTGCGGGCGATCAGGTCGGGACGGCCGTCACCGCTGACGTCCCCGGGGGCGGTGAGGACGTCGAAGGTGTTCCAGCCGGTGCCGAGCGACAGCCGGGAGCTGGAAGGGGAGTACGACACACCGCACTTGCCCGTGTAGCGGCGCAGTTCGCCGCCCGGCATCCGGACCAGCATCTCGGCGCACCGGTCACCGGTCAGGTCGCCGAAGGGGACCGCGACGGTCCCGGCGGGCCAGCCGCCGGTGGACACCTTCCAGTCGAAGGTGCCCTTGCCGTGGGTGTAGTGCAGGCTCAGGGCACCCGACGCGTTCAGCGTGACCAGTTCGCCGTAGCTGTAGCCGCCCTGGTCGTGGTGGCCCTGGCGACCACCGGAGAGGCCGATCGCGCCGCTCGTGGTGTAGGTGCCCGCGCCCTCGGTCGCCGTCGCCGTCAGGGTCCAGGTGAACCGGCCGTTGTACGGGACGGCGCCCGCGTCCGTCCGGCCGTTCCAGTTGCCCTCGGGCGCGGTGCCGGTGCCGGTCCGGGTGTGCACGCGGTGGCCCTGGGCGTCCTTCACGGTGAAGGTCCAGGTGGCCGGCTTGCTCAGCTGCCAGGTGCTGTTCCACCAGTCGTCCGCGACGTTGACGGAAGCGTCGTCGACCTCGGCCTCGACCGGCGCCAGTGGCTGCGACGGCACCCCGCTCCGCACCACGTGCACGGTGCTGTCCGGGTCCACGTACGCGATGTCCCCGCCGAACTTGTCGACGGACCAGGTCTGCCGCCGCTGGTCGGCGGTGTTCCCGGCCGGCAGATCGGCGATCTCGCGGGCGGCCGCCGCCGTACCGGTGTGGAAGTCGGTCAGCATCAGCTTGCCGGCGGCGCGGTCGTGCCGCACCAGGTAGCCGTCGCCGACGAGCACCGGTCCCGACGGCACGGTGACGTTCTTCTTCGCCGTGCGGTCGAACACGCCGGCCGCGCCCGTGGGGCCGCAGTTCCAGTAGACCCAACGGCCCACCACCTGCAGCTCCCCGACCGTGCAGGGAGCGCCGGTGGCCAGCGTCTCCACGGTCTTCTTCTGCTCCAGGTCGTAGGCGGTGACGGTGCCGTCGCCGGTACCCGGCGCGTACAGCCGCGAGCCCCACACGGAGGCGGCGGTGACGGCGCGGGTGAGACGCACGTGCTGCACGTGGTACGGCTGCACGGAGTCGACGTACTGCCTGCCGGTCGAGGCGGCCTCGTAGACGAAGTAGCGGCCGGTCGTGTCGACGTACCTGCCGCCGGTGACGAGGGGCTCGGAGCCGGAGTGGTAGCCGTTGCCGGCCGTCCGGATCTGGGCGCGCTCCTTGCCGTCGTACTCCTCGGAGTTGCCGAAGAAGACGCCCACGTCGCCGTTCCCGGCCGCCCGCAGCGACACGCAGGTGCCGGCGTCGCAGGGGGTCCGCGACAGGTGCGCACCGGTCGCGTACTCGCCCGCGTAGGCGCGCGGTTCCCGTGCTCCCACCGTGGAACCGTCAGCCGCGACCGGCCGGTTGGTGACGTACGGGTCGCCGTTCGGCGCGCGCTCCACCGTGGTCAGGACGCCCCCGGCGAAGTCGATCCCCCACACCCCGCTGGTGGTCAGCGGCAGGGGCGTGGTGTCCGCGGCGGCCGGGCCCGCGGTGGTCAGGGAGCCCGCGCCGAGGGCGACGAGGCTCGCGAAAGTGAGTGTGATCCGGGCACGCCGGGCCAAGGGTCCCTCCCCAGGGGATGCGAGAACGGCATGGCGGCGGCGGTTTTCCCCCTCCGGCCGCTCTGTCCATGCCAAGCAAGGGAATGCTAACAACCGGCTCGGGGGCGGCGTCAGGGAAACAGGGGGCCCGCTCCCCCTCGGACACGGAAAAGGGCCCGTACGACCGGAGTCGTACGGGCCCTTCCCCTGATGCAGTCGGTGTTCGGTCGGCGGTCAGCCGGCCGGGGCGACGTCAGCCGTTGCGCTTCCAGCGCGGCTTGTCGTCACGGCGCCCGAAGGAGGAGCCGCCGGTGCCGGTGCCACGGTGGTCGTCGCGGCGGGCGCTCGGCCGGTCGTGGCCGCCGGCGCGGAAGCCGGTACCCGGACGGTCGTCGCGGCGGTCGCGGTTGAACGGGCGGTCGCTGCCCCGGTGTCCACCGCGCTCGTCGCGGCGGAAGCCGCCCCGGTCGTCACGGCGCTCGAAGGAACGGCCGCCGCGGTCGTCACGGTCGCGGTTGAAGCCACCCCGGTCGTCACGACGCTCGAACGGACGCCCACCGCGGTCGTCACGGTTGAAGGAACGACCACCACGGTCGTCACGGTCCCGGTTGAAACCGCCCCGGTCGTCACGACGCTCGAACGGACGCCCACCGCGGTCATCGCGGTTGAAGGAACGACCACCACGGTCGTCACGGTCCCGGTTGAAACCGCCCCGGTCGTCACGACGCTCGAACGGACGCCCACCGCGGTCGTCACGGTTGAAGGAACGACCACCACGGTCGTCACGGTCCCGGTTGAAGCCACCCCGGTCGTCACGACGCTCGAACGGACGCCCGCCACGGTCGTCACGGTTGAAGGAACGACCACCACGGTCGTCACGGTCCCGGTTGAAGCCACCCCGGTCACCGCCACGGTCACCGCGGTCGTCCCGCCGCTCACGGCGCTCGTACGACGACGAGGTCACCGGACGCTCCTCGCGGACGGGACGGTCGGCGTCCCGCGCGACGGGCTGCGCCGGCACGGACACCTCGGTCAGGGCCTCCGACCCGACCGTCCCGGCGGTCTCGCCGGCCCCGGCCACCGCGGCCTGCGCCTCGGCGATCGCCGTCTCCGGGTCCTCGCCACGCTCGCGGGCCACCCGCGCGACCAGTCGGTCGGCCTCCTCGCGCAGCTCGCTCGCGCGCCGCTGCGCCCGCTCCAGCTCCCGGGTCAGCTCGGCGACCTCGCGCTCGGCCTGCTGGGCGGCGTTGCCCGCCGACTCGGCCTGGACCTCGGTCATCGACCGGGCGCCGGTGATCTCGGCGACCTCCGGCTCGAAGGCCGTACCGCCCTGGATGATGTGACGCCCGGCGTCGACGCCCGCGTCCTCCATCAGGCGGAAGATCTGGCGGCGCTGGTGCGGCAGCGAGAGCGAGACCACGGTGCCGGTGCGGCCGGCGCGGGCCGTGCGGCCGGCGCGGTGCAGGTAGTCCTTGTGGTCGCCGGCCGGGTCCACGTTGAGGACCAGGTCGATGCCGTCGACGTGGATGCCGCGGGCGGCGACGTCGGTCGCGACGAGCGCGTTGACGTAACCGTCCTTGAAGTCGGCCAGCGTGCGGGTGCGCGCGCCCTGGGTCATGCCGCCGTGCAGCGCGTCGGCCTTCACACCGGACTCGCGCAGCTGCTCGGCGATCCGGTCGGCGCCGAGCTGGGTGCGCACGAAGATGATGGTGCGGCCCTTGCGGGAGGCGATCGCGGCGGTGACCGGCGCCTTGTCCTTGGGCTTCACGATCAGGATGTGGTGCGACATGGTCGTCACGTTGCCCTGGGCGCTGTCGACCTCGTGCGTGACGGGGTTGTTCAGGTAGCGCTTGACCAGCGTGGAGATCTCGTTCTCCATCGTGGCCGAGAACAGCATGCGCTGACCGCCCTGCGGGACCTGGTCGAGCAGCTCGGTGACCTCGGGCAGGAAGCCCAGGTCCGACATCTGGTCGGCCTCGTCGAGGACGGTGACCTCGACGTTCTCCAGGGAGCAGGCGCCGCGGTTGATGATGTCGCGCAGTCGGCCCGGCGTGGCGACGAGGACGTCGACACCGCGCTCGAGGGCGTAGATCTGGTTGCTCATCGAGGTGCCGCCGCAGACGACCTTCATCTTCAGGCCCAGGACGTCGCCGTACGGCTGGAGCGCGTCGGCGACCTGCATCGCCAGCTCGCGGGTCGGGGTGAGGATGACGGCGCGCGGCTTGCGCTTCTCGGTGTGGCCGCCGGCCAGCGTGGCCAGCGTCGGCAGACCGAAGGAGAGGGTCTTGCCGGAGCCGGTGCGGCCGCGGCCGAGGATGTCCTTGCCGGCCAGGGCGTCCGGGATGGTCGCCGCCTGGATCGGGAAGGGCGAGGTCACGCCGTTCTGGGCGAGCTTGCGCACGACGCCCTCGGGCAGCCCCAGGTCCGCGAAGGACAGCTCGGGCGCCTTGTCGGTCTCGACAGCCTCGACGGCCTCGGTGGTCTCCACGGCCTCGGTGGTCTCCACGGCGTCGACGGTCGCGGTGACCTCGACGGCCTCGACCGCCTCGCTGTTCTCGGACACGACGACGTGATCAGTACGGGAAATGGACATGCGAATGCGAAACCTTCCGGAGTCTCGTCGGCACGCGCCCGTCAACTCCGTGTTCGCATTCGACCGCCTCAATGCGGTCCGTCACGGTAAGGGAGAGTACGCGCCACACGGCGCGCTCTGTGGTGGCGCCGGGCAAATGGGATCAAACGATCTACCACCATACGCACCCGTACCCCTGAAGGCAAACCGGTCTGCGTAGACGTGGGTCGCACACCACTGTACGGCATCTACGCCGGTGCCCCGGCCTCCGGCGCCGGTTCCCGCTCGACCAGCTGCGGCACCGGCTCCGCGTCCGCCGACGCGGACGGCTCGGCCGGCGTCGGCTCCGGCGACGGCGACGCGGGAGGCTCCGGCGACGGGGGCGGCTCCGGGTCCGCCGAACGCGTCGGCGTCGGCTCGTCCCGCGGCGACTGCGGCACCCCCGGCCGTTCGCTCCGGCCGGGCCCGGGCCCCGTCGAGGCCGCCGCGCTCCGCCCGGCCGACGGCGAGGCCGCGGGGGAACCGGACCCGTCGGGGCCGCCCTTCGTCCCGCCCGCGCCGCCCCCGTGCCCGCCGCCGGCGCCCGCGCCGGACCAGTGCCCGCCGGTCCGGCCGCCGGACCCGCCCTCCGGCGCGTCACCGCCGTGCTCCCCCGCCGAGTGGGAGGGCCGGGTCCGGTCCCCCTCCTCGTCACCCACGCTCATGCAGCCGGCGGCCGCGGCGACGGCCAGCACCGTGACGGCCAGGCGAACGGGTACGTACAAGGGGCGCACGGGGCCACCTCCGGGGGCAGACGCAGGAGTCACACCCCCAACTCCCGCCGCCCGCCGGAAGACACGCGCCTCACCGCGGCGACGGCTCAGCCGTACCCGAGCGCGTGCAGCCGGGCGTCGTCGATCCCGAAGTGGTGGGCGATCTCGTGCACCACCGTCACCTCGGTCTCCTCGACGACCTCCTCCCGCGTCCCGCACATCCGCAGGGTCGGCCCCCGGTAAACGGTGATCCGGTCCGGCAGCACGCCCGCGTACCACTCGCCGCGTTCCGTCAGCGGGGTCCCCTCGTACAGCCCGAGCAGCTCGGGATCGTCCGCCGGCGGCTCGTCCTCGACGAACACCGCGACGTTGTCCATCAGCCGCGTCAGCTCCGGCGGGATCCGGTCCAGCGCCTCGGCGACCAGTTCCTCGAACTCCTCGCGCGTCATCTCCAGCACGAGGCCCATTCTCCGGCACGACAGCGCCGTACGGCGGGTGCGTCCGCATGTCCGGGCACACACGTGGGCATACGCGACCAATGGCCCGCGTCCGTGTCCCCGCCGCAGCCCTGCGCACCGTGAACCGTCTCCGCACCGCCCGCCGCCCCGACGGCCCCGTCCCCGAACTCGCCGCCCGGCCCCGCCCCTGGGTCCGCGCCCTCGGCCTCACCGCGGTCGTCCTGCTGGGCGCCTGGCTCGGACTGCTGGTCGTCGGGAACGTCCGGGTGCCCGTCGGCCCCATGAACACCACGATGACGCTGCGCCCCGCCCTCGACGGCGGCACGAAGATCAACATCTCTCCGCTCGGCGCCCTCCACCTCGACAGCCACACCGCCCCCGTGCGCCTGGACGTCAACGTCGACCAGCTCGACCCCGACCGTTCCCAGGCCCTCGTCGACCACCCCGAACGCCTGTCCGGGCTCCAGGACGAGGTCACCGAGGACATCGAACGCGGCACCCTCGACCTCGCCGTACGCTCCTGCGTCGCCGTCGTCGCCGGCGCCACCGCGCTCGGCCTCGCCGTCTACCGCCGCCCCCGCCGCGCCCTCGCCGCCGGCGGCCTGGCGCTGGCCCTGCTCGCCGCCTCCGGCGCCACCGCCTACGCCACCTGGAAACCCGAGTCGGTCCTCGAACCCCGCTTCTCGGGCCTGCTCTCCTCCGCCCCCTCGGTCGTCGGCAACGCCCGCAGCATCGTCACCGAGTTCGACGTCTACCAGCAGGAACTGGCCCGCCTGGTCACCAACGTGACCAAGCTCTACGACGTCACCTCCACCCTCCCCGCCTACCAGCCCGACCCCACCACCGTGCGCGTCCTGCACGTCTCGGACATCCACCTCAACCCCGCGAGCTGGAAGATCATCGCCTCGCTGGTGCAGCAGTACAAGGTCGACGTGATCGTCGACTCCGGCGACACCATGGACCACGGCACGGCCGCCGAGAACGGCTTCCTCGACCCCGTCGCCGACCTCGGGGCCCCCTACGTCTGGGTCCGCGGCAACCACGACTCCACGACCACCCAGGTCTACCTGCGGAACATGAAGAACGCCCACGTCCTGGACGACGGCCGGGCCGTGACCCTCGCGGGGCTGCGCTTCGCCGGCATCGGCGACCCCCAGTTCACCCCCGACCGCTCCACCGTCCCGGGCGCCGAGGGGACCCAGGAGGCGGCGGGCGACCGCCTCGCGCAGGCGCTCCGCGCCCAGCGGGCCGCCGGCACCCCCGTGGACGTGGCCGTCGCCCACGAGCCCTCCGCCGCCCGCCGCACCGACGGCGAGGTCCCGATGGTCCTGGCCGGACACCTCCACCGCGCCGGGACGGAGATGCTCGACAAGGGCACCCGGCTGCGCGTCGAAGGTTCCACGGGCGGCAGCGGACTGCGTGCCGTCGAGGGCGAGTACCCCGACCCCATCGAGGCGTCGATCCTCTACTTCGACCGCGGCTCCCGCCGCCTCCAGGCCTGGGACGAGATCAAACTGGGCGGCCTGGGCCTGACGACGGCCGAGGTCAGCCGCCATCTCCCCAAGGAGAACCAGCCGGGCGCCTCCCCGACGCCCACACCGTCGTCCCCCACCCCGCCCCCGGCTCCCCCGACCTCGGCTCCCCCGGCCCCCGCGCCGTCCGGCTCCCGGCCCCGCCCCTAGGGTCCGTCCGGCACGATCCGCCGGACGGGCCCCAAACCGTTTTGGCGATACCTCCTGCCATCCCATATGCTTCTCACGTCCCCGACGCGCTGCGAAGCGCCCAGGCGGGCCGATAGCCCTCATCGTCTAGCGGCCTAGGACGCCGCCCTTTCAAGGCGGTAGCACGGGTTCGAATCCCGTTGGGGGCACGCAACACCGTGTGCGACACTGTCGTACACACAGCTTGGTCCTGTGGAGCAGTTTGGAGTGCTCGCCACCCTGTCAAGGTGGAGGCCGCGGGTTCAAATCCCGTCAGGACCGCTGGAGTTCCTCGTGGACTCCGTGGCTGGGTAGCTCAGTTGGTACGAGCGATCGCCTGAAAAGCGATAGGTCGCCGGTTCGACCCCGGCCCCAGCCACAAGAACGAAAACCCCCTCCAGGGCAACCGGAGGGGGTTTTCGTCGCTCATGAAGAACCTAGGGGGGTTCTTGAGACGCATCGCCAGAGGACTCGTGACGGCCGGCGCCGTCCTGTCGTCCACGCTCGCGATACCCGGCACGGCCCACGCCGTGGGACCGAACGTCATGAGCGCGTACAGCGACTCGGCCGACTGGTCGGTCGCCGACGTGCAGCTCAACTACAGCGGCGGGATCGACGAGGTCACCGCGACGCTCCGTCCTGTGGGCGGCAGCGAGTCGGACGCGCCGGCGGCCACGGTCACCGGGTTCACGCAGACCTACTCGGCCAGCCCGTGGGAGGGCGTCTGGTCCTCCCGGCCCGTCCACCTGGACACGCTGGGCGACTACACGATCGACATCGAGGCCACGAACTCCGCGGGCGAGACCACCGTCAAGAAGGACGCGGGCACACTGCGCTACCGCAAGCAGCCCGTCTTCACGGCCTTCACCGTCACCCCGACCGAGCCGACCATCGAGAACAGGACGGTCACGGCCGAGGGCGACATGGTCCTCCGCGATCCCAGCACCCGTGAGACGGTGCCACTGTCCGGCGCCACCGTGAACCTCGACCTCGGCCGGGACGAGACGACCGCCGTCACGGACGACGGCGGGCACTTCTCCGCCTCCCGCACCCTGCAGGAGGGCGGCTGGGCCAGGGCCCGGTACGAGGGCGAGCCGGGCTGGGCCTGGAGTCCCGTCCTCAGCATCTCGCCGCAGGCCGCGCCGACCCGTCTCCTGCTCGACAAGAGCGACTTCCACGTCACGGCGGGCGACAAGCTCACCGTCACCGGCACGCTGGAGTACCGGAGCGGCACGGAGTGGAAGCCGCTGGCCGGCATCCCGCTGGAGATGGACTACAAGGACAGCAGCACCTCCCACGCCGTCGACGCCACGACCGGCGTGGACGGCCGCTTCAGCTTCGTCGCTCACCCGTACGGCAAGACCGTGTACGAGGTGGGCTTCCCGCCCTACCCGTACAACGCCTGGATCCAGCGCACGGCGACCGCCGACGTCACCGTGGCGGTCGCGTCGCCGACCCGGTTCACCGAGTTCACGGCGCGGCTGGACGAGTACGCCCGGCTCGAGGTCACCGGCATCCTGCGCAGTCTCGGGGACTCCTTCAGCGACCGGATCAACGTCGACATCCAGTACTCGGCCAACGGCACCACCGGCTGGACCACCAGGAAGACCGTGCGGACGGGCTTCGACGAGCAGTTCATCGTCGAAGCCCTGCCGGGTTACACGGACGGCTACTGGCGGCTGCGGTACGCCGGCTCCACGGCCAAGGACATCAAGGGCAGCGTCAGCGCCGGCCTGCGCAGGAACCGCACCGACACCCGGATCAAGGGCGCGAACGCGTCCCCCGAGCCGGTGAGGAAGGGCCGGACGATCACCGTCACGGGCGTGCTCCAGGAGCGCGGGGCCGGCACGTCGACCTGGAAGGCGTACGGCGGCAGGAAGGCGCAGATCCTGTTCCGGCCCAAGGGCGCGAAGAGCTGGTACCTGATGGCCACCGTCACCACGAAGTCGAACGGCTCCTTCAGCAAGGGCTTCAAGGCGCAGAAGGACGGCACCTGGGTGCCCGTCTTCCTGTATCCCGACAGCAGGCACTTCGTGGGCAGCGGCGCGGAGGACTACGTCGACGTGCGGTGACACGCGCACGCGTGCACGTCACACGGGGCGGGCCCAAAAGGGTTCGCCCCTTCTTTCTCCGGGATGAGATCCTGGACCCCGTATGTCTACGCACCCCGCCCCCGCCCTCGGCGTTCTCGCCCCCCGTCTGGCCGAGCTGTCCCTGCGCGACGCGCACCGGCTCGGGCGCAGGCTGGAGGGCGCGCGCAAGATCCGCAAGCCGGAGGCACGGGCCGCCGTCCTCGCCGAGATCGAGGCGGAGGTCGCGTCCGCCGAGGAACGGATGGGCGCGCGGCGAACCCGCCTGCCCGCCGTCACCTATCCCGAGCAACTGCCGGTCAGCCAGCGGAAGGACGTGATCGCGGAGGCGATCCGCGATCACCAGGTCGTGATCGTCGCCGGTGAGACCGGGTCCGGCAAGACCACGCAGATCCCGAAGATCTGTCTGGAGCTGGGGCGCGGCGTCCGCGGCATGATCGGGCACACCCAGCCCCGCCGCATCGCCGCGCGGACGGTGGCCGAGCGGGTCGCCGAGGAGCTGCGGTCGCCGCTCGGGGAGGCAGTCGGCTGGAAGGTGCGCTTCACCGACCAGGTGAACCCGGACGCGACCTTCGTGAAGCTGATGACGGACGGCATCCTGCTCGCCGAGATCCAGACCGACCGCGAGCTGCGCGCCTACGACACGATCATCATCGACGAGGCCCACGAGCGGTCCCTCAACATCGACTTCCTGCTGGGCTACCTCGCCCAGCTGCTGCCGAGGCGTCCGGACCTGAAGGTCGTCATCACCTCGGCCACCATCGACCCCGAGCGGTTCTCCCGGCACTTCGGCGACGCACCGATCATCGAGGTCAGCGGGCGGACGTATCCGGTCGAGGTGCGCTACCGGCCGCTCCTGGAGGAGGAGTCCGAGGACGCCGACCGCGACCAGATCACCGCGATCTGCGACGCCGTCGAGGAGCTGATGGCGGAGGGGCAGGGCGACATCCTGGTCTTCCTCTCCGGCGAGCGGGAGATCCGGGACACCGCGGACGCGCTGGAGAAGAAGAAATACAGGTTCACGGAAGTGCTGCCGCTGTACGCCCGGCTCTCGCACGCCGAGCAGCACCGCGTCTTCCAGCAGCACAGCGGCCGCAGGATCGTGCTCGCGACCAACGTCGCGGAGACCTCCCTCACCGTCCCGGGCATCAAGTACGTCATCGACCCCGGCTTCGCCCGCATCAGCCGCTACAGCCACCGCACCAAGGTGCAGCGGCTGCCCATCGAGGCGATCTCGCAGGCCAGCGCCAACCAGCGCAAGGGCCGCTGCGGCCGTACCTCCGACGGCATCTGCATCCGGCTGTACAGCGAGGACGACTTCCTCGCCCGCCCGGAGTTCACCGACGCCGAGATCCTGCGCACGAACCTCGCCTCCGTCATCCTGCAGATGACCGCGGCCGGGCTCGGCGACATCGAGAAGTTCCCGTTCATCGACCCGCCGGACCACCGCAACATCCGCGACGGCGTGCAGCTCCTCCAGGAACTGGGCGCGCTCGACCCGGTGCAGAAGGACCCCCGCAAGCGGCTCACCGAGACCGGCCGCAAGCTGGCCCAGCTGCCCGTCGACCCGCGGCTGGCCCGGATGGTCCTGGAGGCCGACAAGAACGGCTGTGCCCGCGAGGTCATGGTGATAGCCGCCGCGCTGTCCATCCAGGACCCGCGCGAGCGCCCGGCCGACAAGCAGACCCAGGCCGACCAGCAGCACGCCCGCTTCAAGGACGAGACCAGCGACTTCCTCGCCTACCTCAACCTGTGGCGGTACGTCCGCGAGCAGCAGAAGGAGCGGGGCTCGTCATCCTTCCGCCGGATGTGCAAGCAGGAGTACCTGAACTTCCTGCGCATCCGTGAATGGCAGGACATCTACACGCAGCTGCGGACCGTCGCCAAGCAGATGGGCATCCACCTCGACGAGCGGGACGCCGCGGGCGACAGCATCCACGTCTCACTCCTGGCCGGCCTGCTGTCCCACATCGGGATGAAGGACGTCAAGGACGGCAACAAGAACGAGTACCTGGGCGCCCGGAGCGCCAAGTTCGCGATCTTCCCCGGCTCGGCCCTGTTCAAGAAGCAGCCCCGGTTCGTCATGTCGGCGGAGCTGGTGGAGACGAGCCGGCTCTGGGCGCGCGTCAACGCGAAGATCGAGCCCGAGTGGGTCGAGCCGCTCGCCGGGCACCTCCTGAAGCGGACGTACAGCGAGCCGCACTGGGAGAAGGACCAGGCCGCGGTGATGGCGCTGGAGAAGGTCACGCTGTACGGCGTGCCGATCGTCGCCCAGCGGAAGGTGAACTACGGGCGGATCGACCCGGAGGTCTCCCGCGAGCTGTTCATCCGCAACGCGCTCGTCGAGGGCGACTGGCGCACGCACCACAAGTTCTTCGCCGACAACCGCAGACTCCTCAGCGAGGTCGAGGAGCTGGAGCACCGGGCCCGGCGCCGGGACATCGTCGTCGACGACGAGACGCTCTACGACTTCTACGACCGGCGGGTGCCCGACCACGTCGTGTCCGGCGCCCACTTCGACTCCTGGTGGAAGCACAAGCGGCACGAACAGCCCGACTTCCTGGACTTCGAGCGGGAGATGCTCATCCGGGAGTCGGCGGAGGCGGTCACCAAGGCCGACTATCCGGACTCCTGGCGGCAGGGCCCGCTGAAGTTCCGGGTCACCTACCAGTTCGAGCCGGGCGCGGACGCGGACGGCGTGACCGTCCACATCCCGCTCCAGGTCCTCAACCAGGTCACGGACGAGGGCTTCGACTGGCAGATCCCGGGCCTGCGCGAGGAGGTCGTCACCGAGCTGATCCGCTCCCTGCCCAAGCCGATCCGGCGCAACTACGTGCCGGCGCCGAACTTCGCGGGGCGGTTCCTGGACCAGGCGGTGCCCCTCCAGGAGCCGCTGACCGTGGCGATGGCCCGCGACCTCAAGCGGATGGTCGGCGTCCCCTTCGAGGCCGAGGACTTCGACTGGTCCCGCCTCCCCGACCACTTGAAGATCACCTTCCGGATCGTCGACGAGCGGCGCCGCAAGCTGGCCGAGGACAAGGACCTGGAGGCGCTGAAGCTGCGGCTGAGGCCCAAGGCCCGTCAGGCCATCTCGCAGGCCGCCGCGGCCACCGCCGAGCGGCAGGGCGGCGAGTCCCTGGAGCGCTCCGGCCTGACCGACTGGAGCATCGGCACGCTGACCCGCGTCTTCGAGACCCGGCGGGCCGGCCAGCCGGTGAAGGCGTACCCGGCACTGGTCGACGACGGCGACACCGTCTCCGTACGCCTCTTCGACACGGAGGAGGAGCAGGCGGAGGCGATGTGGAAGGGCACCCGCCGGCTGATCCTGCGCAACATCCCGGTCAACCCGGCGAAGTTCGCCTCCGACAAGCTGACGAACGCCCAGAAGCTCGCGCTGTCCGCGAATCCGCACGGCTCCGTCCAGGCCCTGTTCGACGACTGCGCGACGGCCGCGGCGGACAAGCTGATCGGCGACTTCGGCGGGCCGGCCTGGGACGAGGAGTCGTACCGCAAGCTGTACGAGAGGGTGCGCGCCGAGATCGTCGACACGACCGTGCGGACGGTCGGGCAGGTGCAGCAGGTCCTGGCGGCCTGGCAGGCCTGTGAGCGCCGCCTGAAGGGCGTGCGCAGCCCCTCCCTGCTGGCCAACCTGACCGACGTCCGCAAGCAGCTGGACGCGCTCGTACGGCCCGGCTTCGTGACGCGGGCGGGACTGCGCCGGATGCCGGACCTGATGCGCTACCTCGTGGCCGCGGACCGGCGCCTGCAGCAGATGCCGACCAACGTCCAGCGGGACACCACCCGCATGGAGAAGGTCCACGAGATGCAGGACGAGTACGCCTGGCTGCTGGAGCAGCTGCCCCCGGGCCGCCCCGTCCCGTCCTCGGTGCTGGACATCCGCTGGATGATCGAGGAGCTGCGGGTCAGCTACTTCGCCCACGCGCTGGGCACGGCGTACCCCGTCTCGGACAAGCGGATCGTGAAGGCGATCGACGCGGCCGCGCCGTGACGGACCCTGCACGGAGAGTGAGTTCGACCAGGCGGGCCCCGCTCCTGTAGAGTCTCGTTTCGCAGCACAGCGCAACACCAAGTGCCGCAAAACCTGGTCCTGTGGAGCAGTTTGGAGTGCTCGCCACCCTGTCAAGGTGGAGGCCGCGGGTTCAAATCCCGTCAGGACCGCACAGATCGAAGAAGGCCCGCACCCTCAGGTGCGGGCCTTCTTCGCGCCCCGCCCTCTCACCCTCGCCGGCACGGAGGCCGCAACCGCGGCGGAGCCGCCGACGGGTGCAGCACATTCCGTCAGGACCGCACCGATCGGGGAGGGCCCGCACCCCCGGGCGCGGGCCTTCTCCGCATCCCCCGCCCGCTCCCCCCGCCCGCCGGCACGGAGGCCGCGCCCCGCGGGACCTCCGGCCCCGGCCGGGTGCCCCCGCGCGGCCTTGACGGCGTCACCTTCGGCCGGTACTCCAGAAGTTCAGGGCCGCGCTTCCCGCGGGCTCCACTGGAGGTGGCGTATGGCGGCATCGACCGGGCACGCGACGCGGGCACTGCTCCGTGCGCACCTGTCGGCCGCGTCGTCCTACCGGCACCTGACCCGCCACTGTCCCGTCTGCCACCGCCTCCAGCGGCTGGTGATGGACGGCGCGCCGCCGGACGCGGAGGAGTCCCCGGAAGCGCGGCGGGAGGCCGGCGAGGGCGAACAGCCCTGCACGGCCTGATGTTTGACGCTTGCATTAGCGCACCCGGGACGGCGACAACAAGGCCAGTGGCATGTGACGGGTGTCACCGCATGAGTTTCGGGAAGGTGGGTTCTTACCCGCTTCCTACAACTCTTCAATTTAATATGTGCAATTGCACCACTCCGGAAGACACCTCCGCAGATCCCCCCACGGGCCCCCACAAGGGTCCTCACAGCCGATCCGGCAGCCCTCCACAGGGCACCCCAGACTTCGACAAGGTCGCTCACAGAACGCTCCGACAGGCACGCCCAGGGCACAAAAAAGATCGCGCCGGACTCGGTGGAGTCCAGCGCGATCGACGACGCACCGTGTGGGCTACGGGCCTGTTGGGGCAGGACCCGCGTCGCTTGGAGCAAGGGTGCGGACAACTCGGCAGATGGGGGGACCTGCGGTGTTGTTGCCCGGTACTTCGGTTGCTCAGGCCTCGCTGCGCTGCTGCGGAATACCCGCGAGCAGTGCGCGAACCTCAGCCTCGCGGTAACGGCGATGTCCGCCGAGCGTGCGGATCGACGTGAGCTTGCCGGCCTTCGCCCACCGCGTGACCGTCTTAGGGTCCACACGGAACATCGTGGCAACCTCAGCCGGGGTCAGCAGCGGCTCAGCATCAGGGGTGCGAGCGGTCATGAGCGGCCTCCTCGGGAGAACCGAACCTTCTCGGTTCTTTCCTCTAAATTCTGCACCTTGACCCGCGTTGCCCGAAATGGCGGACGCGAGTCGAGTCGGTTATAGGACGAACGGCTTGTCCTCGGCACTACAACTACACCATCCGTCCAGCCGCGTCGGCCAAACCGATGGAATTGCCCCCCAGGTGTTCATCGGCGACGGAAGCCGATGGACCGTGCCATAGCGGACAGTCACGTCAGTGTGACGATCAGTCACACGACGATCAGGAGTCACCAGACCCCCCAAAGCGTGCAATGCTGAGATTCCCCCCACGATGGAGCACAAGTGGACGGACGGAGCCCTCCCCGGACTCCTTGTCCTATTTTGGCACGAGGAGGGGCAACCGGCGCAAGGGCCGTGTACGTGCGGTCCGTCACCCTTGCGACAAAAGCCCGGATCGGGATCTACGCCCCGTCAGTTCCGTGAAGTGCGGCCGACCGTACGCTGTTCGAGGGCATATGACCGTGACGCAGGTCACGGCGACCGCCCGTCGCCCCCGTCGCGCCTGTCGCGCCGTCAGTTCGCCGAGCGCCGGTCCCGCACCGACCGCCAGCGTTCCGCGAGCCGGGTGTACGCCTCGCCCGCCGCGGGGCCGTCCCCGCGCCGCAGGGCCGCGATGCCGGCGGCCACGTCGGCCGCCGAGTGGTCGTCCTCCAGATCACCGGCCGGCAGGACGTGGACGAGCCCGCCGTAGTCCAGTTCCACCAGCGAACGCGGGTGGAACTCCTCCAGCCAGCGGCCCACGTCCACCAGGCCGTCGATGAGCGGCCCCTCGTCCATGGCGTCCCTGAGCGCGCGCAGGCCCCGCGCCACCCGGCGGCGGGCCTGCACCATCGGCGTGCGGTAGCGCAGCACCGGGGCCTGCTCGGCGGTCCCCTTGTCGTACTCGCGCTCCTCGTCGGCCAGGAGCACGAACCAGTGCAGCGGGATCTGCCAGGTCGCCGTGCGGATCCAGGGGCGGGCGTCGGGGTTGCGGACCAGCCAGCGCTCGTAGTCCTGGGCGGCCTGGAGGCGGACCAGGGGCGGCAGGGCCGCGTCCAGGACCGGACCGGGCAGTTCGTCGCCCAGCTCTTCCAGGGCTTGCCAGCCGCGCAGCCGGGTCCGCCAGGGGCACACGCACACGACCCCGTCCACGTCCGTCACGAACGCGTCACCGCTCTCGTGCACCGGGACCGCGACCGGCGGGGTGGGCAGCAGGTCGGCCAGTGAGCGGCGCAGCTCGTCCTGGCAGGTGGGCAGGCCGGGGCGGCGGGCATAGCGCGCCCAGTGACTGCGCTCCGGCTCCGGGAAGGCTGCCAGGGGCTCGTACACGCGCAGATAGGCGGCGTACGGGACGATCACCGAGGACACCTGGGGCACGCCTGCTCCCTCCCCTGTGGACCGGCCGGGAAACCTTCCGCGGCCCCTGGTGAGAAGGCCGGAAAACATGCAAATCGTCGCACGGCCGTACTCCGCGAGGGGGTGATCCGCACCACGGAGCGTACGGCGGGCGGCGCAGGCTCTACGCTCGTCCCACGGGCCCCGCCACCCGTACGGGAGCCCCCGTCCCGCCCGCCGCTAGTTACCCAGGAGTCACCACCGTGACCGACGTATCCGGCGCCCCTGATCATGTGCTGCACACCCTGTTCCGCTCGGACCAGGGTGGCCATGAGCAAGTCGTGCTCTGCCAGGACCGCGCCAGCGGTCTGAAGGCCGTCATCGCCCTCCACTCCACCGCCCTGGGCCCCGCCCTCGGCGGCACGCGCTTCTACCCGTACGCGTCCGAGGAGGAGGCCGTCGCCGACGCGCTGAACCTCGCCCGCGGGATGTCGTACAAGAACGCCATGGCCGGGCTGGACCACGGCGGCGGCAAGGCCGTGATCATCGGCGACCCCGACACGATCAAGTCCGAACAGCTGCTGCTCGCGTACGGCCGTTTCGTGGCCTCTCTCGGTGGGCGGTACGTGACCGCCTGCGACGTCGGCACCTATGTCGCCGACATGGACGTCGTGGCGCGCGAGTGCCGCTGGACGACCGGGCGCTCCCCGGAGAACGGCGGCGCGGGCGACTCGTCGGTGCTGACCGCCTTCGGCGTCTACCAGGGCATGCGGGCCAGCGCCCAGCACCTGTGGGGCGACCCGTCCTTGCGCGACCGCAGGGTCGGGATCGCGGGGGTCGGCAAGGTCGGCCACCACCTGGTGGAACACCTGCGGAACGAGGGCGCCGAGGTCGTGATCACGGACGTGCGCGAGGACGCCGTACGCCGGATCCGCGACCGGCACCCCGAGGGCGTGACGGCGGTCGCGGACACCGAGGCGCTGATCCGGGTCGAGGGCCTCGACATCTACGCCCCCTGCGCGCTGGGCGGAGCACTGAACGACGAGTCCGTGCCGGCGCTGACCGCGCGGATCGTGTGCGGAGCGGCCAACAACCAGCTCGCCCACCCGGGCGTGGAGAAGGACCTCGCCGACCGCGGGATCCTCTACGCGCCGGACTACGTGGTGAACGCCGGCGGGGTCATCCAGGTCGCCGACGAGCTGCACGGGTTCGACTTCGAGCGGTGCAGGGCGAAGGCCGCGAAGATCTTCGACACCACGCTCGCCATCTTCGCACGTGCGAAGACGGACGGGATTCCGCCGGCCGCGGCGGCCGACCGGATCGCCGAACAGCGCATGCACGAGGCGGCTCAGGCACGCGGTTGGTGAGCACGCTCCGGTACCCGCCGGGGGAAAGTTCGAGAGAACTCTCACTCTTCCCGGCGGGTCGCCCGCCGAGAAGTGGTTAAAATCGCCACTGACCAGCGAGGACAGGGCGCCTCGAAGGTTCTGTGCACACGCGCGTGCTACGGGCGACGTACCGTATGGGTTCGGGCTCAGGTACCGTGGAAGCCCTACGGACCGGCCTCTCCGCGGAGAGTCCGTTCCGGACCATGAACGCGTGTCAAGACTCTGGGGCCGTCGAGCCCCGTCGTTGAGGGGGTCGAGCCATGGGGCGCGGCCGGGCCAAGGCCAAGCAAGCGAAGGTCGCCCGCCAGCTGAAGTACAACAGCGGCGGGACGGATCTCTCACGCCTGGCCGAAGAGCTGGGCGCATCGCCATCGAACATTCCGCCGAACGGGCAACCGTTCGAGGACGATGACGATGAGCAGGACGACGACCCGTACGCACGGTACGCCGAGCTGTACGGGGGCGACGACGACGACGAGGACGAGGACTCCTCGCACCAACACCGTCGCGGCGCTTGACCTTGCTTCGAGCACTCACCCGGTCGGTGACTTCGGTCACCGACCGGGTCTTGTGCTGCGCACGGGGTCCCGGCCCGCGCCGGCGCTTCAGCTCGCGTAGTCCCCGACCAGGGCCGCACCGCTCGGGTGCTCCCCGCAGTCGGTGATCTCACCGGCGACCCACGCCTCGACCCCGCGGTCGGCCAGCGTGGTCAGCGCCACGTCCGCCGACTCCTCCGGGACCACGGCGATCATGCCGACGCCCATGTTCAGGGTCTTCTCCAGCTCCAGGCGCTCGACCCGGCCGGTCCGGCCGACGAGGTCGAAGACCGGGGCCGGGGTCCACGTGGAGCGGTCCACGATCGCGTGCAGTCCGTCGGGGACGACCCGGGCCAGGTTGGCCGCGAGTCCGCCGCCGGTCACGTGCGAGAAGGCGTGGACGTCCGTCGTGCGGGTGAGGGCCAGGCAGTCCAGCGAGTAGATCTTGGTCGGCTCCAGCAGCTCCTCGCCGAGGGTGCGGCCCAGTTCCTCGACGCGCGCGTCCAGGGAGAGGCCGGCCTGGTCCAGCAGGACGTGGCGGACCAGCGAGTACCCGTTGGAGTGAAGGCCGGAGGCCGCCATGGCGATCACCGCGTCGCCCGTGCGGATGCGGTCGGGGCCCAGCAGCCGGTCGGCCTCCACGACGCCCGTACCGGCGCCGGCCACATCGAAGTCGTCCGGGCCGAGCAGGCCCGGGTGCTCGGCCGTCTCGCCGCCGACCAGGGCGCAGCCGGCCAGGACACAGCCCTCGGCGATGCCCTTGACGATGGCGGCGACCCGCTCGGGGTGGACCTTGCCGACACAGATGTAGTCGGTCATGAACAGCGGCTCGGCGCCGCACACCACGATGTCGTCCATGACCATGGCGACCAGGTCGTGGCCGATGGTGTCGTAGACGCCCATCTGGCGGGCGACGTCGACCTTGGTGCCGACGCCGTCGGTGGCGGAGGCCAGCAGGGGGCGCTCGTAGTTCTTGAGGGCGGAGGCGTCGAAGAGACCGGCGAAACCGCCGAGGCCGCCGAGGACCTCGGGGCGCCGGGTCTTCTTCACCCACTCCTTCATGAGTTCCACTGCGCGGTCGCCCGCTTCGATGTCGACGCCCGCAGCTGCGTAGCTGGCACCAGTTGTCTCAGACATGGAGGTGAGAACTTTCGTGTCGTACGGCAGGTATGACGGGACCGTCTACGGGCGGCGGATCGCGTCGGCGGCGGCCGTCGCGGCCGGGCCGGCGGCCAGCTCCGTCTCCAGGAGCTGCTTGCCGAGCAGCTCGGGGTCGGGCAGATCCATCGGGTACTCGCCGTCGAAGCAGGCGCGGCAGAGGTTCGGCTTGGCGATGGTGGTCGCCTCGATCATGCCGTCGATGGAAATGTAGGCCAGGGAGTCGGCGCCCAGCGAGGTGCCGATCTCGTCGATCGACATGCCGTTGGCGATCAGCTCGGCACGGGTGGCGAAGTCGATGCCGAAGAAGCAGGGCCACTTCACGGGCGGCGAGGAGATCCGGATGTGGACCTCGGCGGCGCCGGCCTCGCGCAGCATGCGGACCAGGGCCCGCTGGGTGTTGCCGCGCACGATCGAGTCGTCGACGACGACCAGGCGCTTGCCCTTGATGACTTCCTTGAGCGGGTTCAGCTTCAGGCGGATGCCGAGCTGGCGGATGGTCTGCGAGGGCTGGATGAAGGTCCGGCCCACGTAGGCGTTCTTGACCAGGCCGGCGCCGAAGGGGATGCCGGAGGCCTCCGCGTAGCCGATGGCCGCCGGGGTGCCGGACTCCGGGGTCGCTATGACCAGGTCGGCGTCGGCCGGGGCTTCCTTGGCGAGTTTCCGGCCCATCTCCACGCGGGAGAGGTAGACGTTCCGGCCGGCGATGTCGGTGTCCGGGCGGGCCAGGTAGACGTACTCGAAGACGCAGCCCTTGGGCTTCGCTTCCGCGAACCGGGAGGTGCGCAGGCCGTTCTCGTCGATGGCGACGAACTCGCCCGGCTCGATCTCGCGGACGTACGCGGCGCCGCAGATGTCGAGGGCGGCGGACTCGGAGGCCACGACCCAGCCGCGCTCCAGCCGGCCGAGGACCAGCGGGCGGATGCCCTGCGGGTCGCGGGCGGCGTAGAGCGTGTGCTCGTCCATGAAGACGAGGGAGAAGGCGCCGCGGACCTGCGGGAGGACGGTGTGGGCCGCCTCCTCGATGGTCAGGGGCTTGCCGTCCTCGTCGACCTGGGCCGCGAGGAGAGCGGTGAGCAGGTCGGTGTCGTTGGTCGCCGCGACGCGCGGGGAGCGGCCCTCCTGCTTGGGCAGGTCGGCGACCATCTCGGCGAGCTGGGCGGTGTTGACGAGGTTTCCGTTGTGCCCGAGCGCGATGGAACCGTGCGCGGTGGCACGGAACGTCGGCTGGGCGTTCTCCCACACGGAGGCGCCGGTGGTCGAGTAGCGGGCGTGTCCGACCGCGATGTGACCCTGGAGCGATCCGAGCGAGGTTTCGTCGAAGACCTGGGAGACCAGACCCATGTCCTTGAAGACGAGGATCTGGGAGCCGTTGCTGACCGCGATTCCCGCGGATTCCTGGCCTCGATGCTGGAGGGCGTAGAGCCCGAAGTAAGTGAGCTTGGCGACCTCTTCACCGGGAGCCCAGACCCCGAAGACGCCGCAAGCGTCCTGGGGGCCCTTCTCGCCGGGGAGCAGATCATGACTGAGTCGACCGTCACCACGTGGCACGTCATCGAGTGTAGGCGAGGACGACCACTGGTCCGAATTGGGGATACCCGTCGGTAACTCGATCTTGAGCGCCCGAGGGTCGCCTCGATCACCTCATCCATGCAGGTCAGAAGCGGTTTCCGATGATCGACCCGCCGGGCGGGCACGCTGCGTCGGCCGCTCTCCGGCGGTCGGCTCCACGGGTATGAGTGAGGTGTCGCACACCACGGGGCGTCCGCCGGGTCAGGACAGGAGCGGCAGCAGCCCCGCGAGGTCCGCCCGCTCCCCGCTCGCGGCGACCTTCGCCTCCTCGACGGCCGCCTTCCAGGTCAGCCGGCCGCAGGCCAGCCGCACCCAGGTCAGCGGGTCGGTCTCGACCACGTTGGGCGGGGTGCCACGGGTGTGCCGGGGCCCCTGGACGCACTGCACGACGGCGTACGGCGGGATCCGCACCTCGGTCGCCCCGCCGGGCGCCCGGACGGCCAGGGCGTCGGCCAGCAGCCGGGTGGCGGCGGCGAGGGCCTGGCGGTCGTAGGGAACGTCCAGGCCGGGGACGGCCGCGTTCAGGTCGTCGGTGTGGACGACGAGTTCGACGGTGCGGGTGACCAGGTAGTCGGCCAGGGGCAGCGCGCCCGCGTTCGTCTCCAGCACCCGGGAGCCGGGATGGGCGTCGAGCCGCTCGACGAGATTCCGCTCCGCGGCCGTGAGGCAGGCGTCCAGGTCCGGGTGGTCCGCGGACAGCCGCCGCGTGAAGGCGTCGATGGCCGGGGCACTCACGGACGTCGCGAACGGCCAGTCGAGCAGGGTGGCGTCCGGCTTCGCCGGCTCCGGCAGGTCGAGCGACCGCCCCACCGCCGTGACGGCCATCCCGATGTGCGCGACCAGCTCCCGTACGGTCCACTCCCCCAGCCGTGTCGGCAGCGCGAGCTGCTCCGGGGTCAGGGTGGCGACGGCCTGCCGCACGTGGCCGAGCTGGGCCAGCACCGCGGCACGGGTCCTGACGGGGTCATAGGTTCTGGTGCGCTTCTTGGCCGGGGGCATGGCGGGAAGCCTATGGCGTGCCGGTCCGGGACCGCCGTCCTTCGGGGACCGACAGCCGCCCGAGCGGCACGCCCAGAGGTCCGCCGGCCGCGTCGGGCCGCCGCCGCGAGCGTCCGTGAGGGGGCAGCGCCGCCCCGCCCCGCCTCCGGCCGCCGCGGAGACGGCCGCGAGGCCGCTCGCGGAGGCCGCTCGCGGAGGCCGCTCGCGGAAGGCGGTCGCGGAAGGCCGTCGCGGAAGGCGGTCGCGGAAGGCCGTCGCGGAGGCCGCTCGCGGAGGGCCGTCGCGGAGGCCGCTCGCGGAGGGCGGCCGGCACGCGTGCCGAAGGCCGCCGCCCAGGCGTTCGGAGAAGCCTGGGCGGCGGCCTTCGGGCGGTACGGCCGGGGCGGCGCGCCGCCTACGCGAGCAGCGCCGGGATGGTGTCCTCGTGCGCCCTGCGCAGGTCCTCCAGGGAGAGCGCGAACTCGCCCTGGACGTCGACCGTGTCGCCGTCGACGACACCGACGCGGGTGGCCGGCAGGCCGCGGGCGCCGCACATGTCGGTGAAGCGCAGCTCCTCCGAGCGCGGGACGGCGACGACCGCGCGGCCCGCCGACTCCGAGAAGAGGAACGTGAACGCGTCCAGGCCGTCCGGGACGACCAGGCGGGCACCCTTCTCCCCGAGCAGCGCCGACTCGACCACGGCCTGGATCAGACCGCCGTCGGACAGGTCGTGCGCGGCGTCGATCATGCCGTCGCGGGACGCGGAGATCAGGATCTCGGCCAGCAGGCGCTCGCGCTCCAGGTCGACCTTCGGGGGCAGGCCGCCGAGGTGGTCGTGGATCACCTGGGACCAGGCCGAACCGCCGAACTCCTCACGGGTGTCGCCGAGGAGGTACAGCAGCTGGCCCTCCTCCTGGAAGGCGACCGGGGTACGGCGCGCGACGTCGTCGATGACACCGAGGACGGCCACGACCGGCGTCGGGTGGATGGCCGCCTCACCCGTCTGGTTGTAGAGCGAGACGTTGCCGCCGGTCACCGGGGTGCCCAACTGCCGGCAGGCGTCGGCGAGTCCGCGGACGGCCTCGGCGAACTGCCACATGACGGCCGGGTCCTCGGGCGAACCGAAGTTCAGGCAGTCGGAGACGGCGAGCGGCTTGGCGCCGGTCGTCGCCACGTTGCGGTACGCCTCCGCGAGCGCGAGCTGGGCGCCGTGGTAGGGGTCCAGCTTCGCGTACCGGCCGTTGCCGTCGGTGGCGATGGCGACGCCGAGGCCGGTCTCCTCGTCGATGCGGATCATGCCCGAGTCCTCGGGCTGGGCGAGGACCGTGTTGCCCTGCACGAAGTGGTCGTACTGGGACGTGATCCACTTCTTGGAGGCCTGGTTCGGGGAGGACACCAGCTTCAGGACCTGGTCCTTCAGCTCCGCACCCGTGGTCGGCCTGGGCAGCTTGTTCGCGTCGTCGGCCTGGAGGGCGTCCTGCCAGTCCGGGCGGGCGTAGGGGCGCTCGTAGACCGGGCCGTCGTGGGCGACCGTGCGCGGGTCGACGTCGACGATCTTGCCGCCGTGCCAGTAGATCTCCAGGCGGTCGCCGTCGGTCACCTCACCGATGACGGTGGCGATGACGTCCCACTTGTCGCAGATCTCCAGGAAGCGGTCGACCTTCTCCGGCTCGACGACCGCGCACATGCGTTCCTGCGACTCGCTCATGAGGATCTCCTCGGGCGAGAGCGTGGAGTCGCGCAGCGGTACGTCGTCCAGCGTCACGCGCATGCCGCCGGAGCCGTTCGACGCCAGCTCGCTCGTCGCGCAGGACAGGCCCGCCGCGCCGAGGTCCTGGATGCCGACGACGAGCTTCTCGGCGAAGGCCTCCAGGGTGCACTCGATGAGGAGCTTCTCCTGGAAGGGGTCGCCGACCTGGACCGCCGGGCGCTTCGACGGCTTGGCGTCGTCGAAGGTCTCCGAGGCCAGGATCGAGGCGCCGCCGATGCCGTCGCCGCCGGTCCGGGCGCCGTACAGGATGACCTTGTTGCCGGCGCCGGACGCCTTCGCGAGGTGGATGTCCTCGTGCCGCATCACGCCGATGGCACCGGCGTTGACCAGCGGGTTGCCCTGGTAGCAGGCGTCGAAGACGACCTCGCCGCCGATGTTGGGCAGGCCCAGGCAGTTGCCGTAGCCGCCGATGCCGGCGACGACGCCCGGGAGGACGCGCTTGGTGTCGGGGTGGTCGGCCGCGCCGAAGCGCAGCGGGTCGACCACGGCCACCGGCCGCGCGCCCATCGCGATGATGTCGCGGACGATGCCGCCGACACCGGTCGCGGCGCCCTGGTAGGGCTCGACGTACGAGGGGTGGTTGTGCGACTCGACCTTGAAGGTCACCGCGTAGCCCTGGCCGACGTCGACGACGCCCGCGTTCTCGCCGATGCCCACGAGCAGGGCGTCGGACTGGGGGGCCTTCTCGCCGAACTGGCGCAGGTGGACCTTGGAGGACTTGTACGAGCAGTGCTCGGACCACATGACCGAGTACATGGCGAGTTCGGCGCCGGTCGGGCGGCGGCCGAGGATCTCCACCACCCGCTCGTACTCGTCCTTCTTCAGGCCGAGTTCGGCCCAGGGCAGCTCGACGTCGGGGGTAGCGGCCGCGTGCTCGACCGTGTCCAGAGGCGTCCGGCTCATGCGTTGACCAGCTTCTTGAGGATCGAGGTGAAGAAGGGGAGGCCGTCGGTGCGGCCGGAGCCGATGAGCGGCTCGACGGCGTGCTCCGGGTGCGGCATGAGGCCGACGACGTTCCCGGCCTCGTTGGTGATGCCGGCGATGTCACGGAGCGAACCGTTGGGGTTCAGGTCCAGGTAGCGGAAGGCGACCCGGCCCTCGGCCTCGAGCTGGTCGAGGGTGTACTCGTCGGCGACGTACCGGCCGTCCATGTTCTTCAGCGGGATGTGGATCTCCTGGCCGGCCGTGTAGTCGGTCGTCCAGGCGGTGTCCGCGTTCTCCACCCGCAGCTTCTGGTCGCGGCAGATGAAGTGGAGGTGGTCGTTGCCGAGCATCGCGCCCGGGAGGAGGTGGGCCTCGGTGAGGATCTGGAAGCCGTTGCAGATGCCGAGGACCGGCAGTCCGGCCTTCGCCTGCTCGATGAGGGGCTCCATCACCGGCGAGAAACGGGCGATGGCTCCGGCGCGCAGATAGTCGCCGTAGGAGAAACCGCCGCACAGCACCACGGCGTCGACCTGGTGAAGGTCCTTGTCCTTGTGCCAGAGCGCGACCGGTTCGGCGCCCGCGAGCCGGATCGCGCGCTGCGTGTCCCGGTCGTCGAGGCTGCCCGGGAAAGTGACGACGCCAATACGAGCGGTCACTTCGCGGCCTCCGCGACTTCCTCCACCTTGACGGTGAAGTCCTCGATCACGGTGTTGGCGAGGAAGGATTCCGCAAGATCGTGGATGCGGGCGAGCGCGGCCTCGTCGACCGGTCCGTCAACTTCCAGTTCGAATCGCTTTCCCTGACGTACGTCGGAGATGCCTTCGAAACCCAGCCGCGGCAGTGCGCGCTGCACCGCCTGGCCCTGGGGGTCGAGGATCTCCGGCTTGAGCATGACGTCGACTACGACGCGTGCCACTGGCACTCCCGGTGTTGTGGTGCTGAGCAGGTTCCTGCGTGTGCCTTCAGACTACCCGCACAAAATTTCTACGCGAGTAGAGTTGTAGGAAACTACGTGAGCGCGATCACGATCGGGTACCGAATCAGGTGGTGGAGCGGGTCCCTCGCGGAAAATTCCGGGAAAGATCCGTGATGCGTCCCGGCTGCCTATTGCGCTGGGACACGCTGACAGATTTAGTCGAGCTTCACATTCGATTGCCGGGCACTGTACAAATGAAATGGCAATAGCCGATACTTTGCCCCATAACAGGCGAACAGTCGACATCTCCGTGACGTCTTGGCACGTCATCGCAGAGCTGTCGCACGAAGGGACCGATATTCGTGGCGCAGAAGGTCGTGGTCACTCTCTTTGACGACATCGACGGCTCGGAAGCGGCGGAAACGATCGCCTTCGGACTCGACGGCAGGTCGTACGAGATCGATCTGAATGAAGCCAATGCCGGGAAACTGCGCGAGGCACTCGCGCCCTACGTGGAGGCCGGCCGCAAGCGGTCCAGGTCCGGCAAGGCGTACCGGCAGACGGAGGTCGCCCCCGACCCGGCGGCGGTCCGCGCCTGGGCCCAGGCCAACAAGCTGGACGTGCCCGCGCGCGGCCGCATCCCCAAGAAGGTCTACGAGGCGTTCGCCGAGGCGCAGTGAGCCGGCGGGGCCGGCCCTGAGCACGGCGGCCGGCCGGGGTCTGCGGGGTCCGTCACCGGACCCCGGGGGCAACCGACTTGCGCTACCCCCCACATGGTCGGCTAATGTCTGGAGCACGCCAGCGGGACGGGGCCGAAAAGCCCAGGTCACCGAGGTCGTGCGGGTGTAGTTCAGTAGTAGAACATCCCCCTTCCAGGGGGAAGGCGCAGTGTGCAATTCCTGTCACCCGCTCTGCATCACCGTCCCGGTCCACCTCGTGGATCAGGTAGGCTGGTGCCCGCGCCGACCGGTGAAAGCCCGTCGGATGCAATGCGGACGTAGCTCAGTTGGTAGAGCGCAACCTTGCCAAGGTTGAGGTCGCGAGTTCGAGCCTCGTCGTCCGCTCCATACCGAAGGCCCTGGTCACCGACCGGGGCCTTCGGCGTATCTCCCCTTCCTGCTTGTTCCCTCTTGTTCCCTCTCGCCTCCGTGCCCTCCCCTCTTCGCGCTTCGCGCTGTCGCTCTTCGGGCATCACGCTCCGCTGCTGACATTTGTCATGCGGAGCGATGACAAGGCGCACTGCCGCCGGCGGTCCGCCGCCGGAATGCTGGAGTCATGGAAGCCAGGGACACGGAAGAACACGTGATAGAGGTCACCGGCCTCCGGCGTGTGTACGGGGGCGGGTTCGAGGCGGTCCGCGGGATCTCCTTCCACGTCGGACGCGGCGAGGTCTTCGCGCTGCTCGGCACCAACGGGGCCGGCAAGACCTCCACGGTCGAGCTGCTCGAAGGGCTCGCACGGCCCGACGGGGGGCGGGTCCGGATCCTCGGTCACGATCCCTTCACCGAGCGGGCCGCCGTACGGCCGCGGACCGGGGTGATGCTCCAGGAGGGCGGCTTCCCGTCCGAGCTGAGCGTCGCCGAGACCGCGCGGATGTGGGCGGGCTGTGTCAGCGGGGCCCGGCCGGTCGCGGAGGCGCTGGCGCTGGTCGGGCTCGCCGGGAAGGCCGGCGTACGGGTGAAGCAGTTGTCGGGGGGCGAGCGGCGACGGCTCGATCTGGCGCTCGCGCTGCTCGGGGAGCCGGAGGTGCTGTTCCTCGACGAGCCGACCACCGGGCTGGACGCCGAGGGCCGGCGGGACACCTGGGACCTGGTGCGCGCCCTGCGGGACGCCGGGACGACGGTACTGCTGACGACGCACTACCTGGAGGAGGCGGAGGGTCTCGCCGACCGGCTGGCCATCCTGCACCGGGGGCGGATCGCGGCCTCCGGGACGCCCGCCGAGGTGACCGCCGAGCAGCCGTCCCGGATCTCCTTCCGGCTGCCGGAGGGGTACTTCGTGGGCGATCTGCCGCCGCTGGACGCCCTGGGCGTGTGCGACCACGAGACCGACGGACGGCTGGTGCGGCTGCGGACCCGGGAGTTGCAGCGGGCGGCCACCGCACTGCTGGTGTGGGCCGAGCGGGCCGGGGTGGAACTGCGGGGGCTCGACCTGCGGTCGGCCTCGCTGGAGGAGGCGTTCCTGGGCATCGCCCGGGAGGCGTCGGAGAAGGACGAGGAGGTCGCGGCATGAGCGGGGGTACGGTCAGAAGTCCGGCGGGGGACGCGGTCGGGGGGCCCGTGGGTGCCCGGGCCAGGGGTGCGGTGACCACTCCCGGGAGCCGGATGGCCGCCCTCGCCCGCGCCGAACTCACGCTGCTGGGGCGGAGCAGGGCCACCGTCGTCGCCGCCGTCCTGGTGCCGCTCGGGCTGCCGTTCAGCCTGCGGCCGGTGGTGGACGACATGAACGTGGAGGACTCCGGACTCAGCGTCGGGCTGGTGCTGCTGCCCGCCGCGATCGGGTTCTCGCTGCTGTTCGGGGTGTACTCGGCGCTGACCGGCATCTACACCGCCCGGCGCGAGGAACTCGTGCTGAAGCGGCTGCGCACCGGCGAACTGCGGGACGTCGAGGTCGTCGCCGGTTCCGCGCTGCCGGTGTTCGCCATGGGGCTGGTGCAGTGCCTGGTGCTGGCGGTGGGCTGCACGGCCTTCCTCGACGTGCCCGCCCCCGAGGCGCCCCACCTCGCCGTCCTGGGGGTGCTACTGGGCCTGGTGATGTGCTCGGCGCTGGGCGCGGTCACCGCGAGCGTGACGCGGACCGTGGAGAGCGCTCAGGTGACCACCCTGCCCTTCGTGCTGGTGTCGATGGTCGCCTCCGGGGTGACCGTCCCGCTGGAGCTGCTGCCCGGCCGGGTCGCCTCCGGCTTCGAACTGCTGCCGCTGAGCCCGGTGATCACCCTGGTCCGCGGCGGGTGGAGCGGCGACCTCTCGGCGTACGAGGCCCTGGGTGCGCTGGTGACGGCGCTGGCCTGGACCGTGCTGGCGGTGTTTGCTGTACGGCGGTGGTTCCGGTGGGAGCCGCGGCGCTGACGGACCGGGGACACGGGGGAGGGACGCGGATGCGCGGGGCGGGAGGGACCGGCTTTCGCGGGACGGACGTGCTCGGGGCGGGTGGCTGGTGGCGGCGGAAGAGTTCGCCGGCGAAGGTCGAGACCTACACGCGCTGGTCGTTCCACTTCTTCGCGCTGGGCGAGTTCGCGGCGGTGGGCGTGCCGTTCGGCAGCGGGGTGTGGCAGGGGTCCGCGCTGTGGCTGCCGTTGGTCCTGGCCGCGCACTGCGCGCTGTCCGCGGTGACGGCCTCGCGGGCGCTGGACTGGACGCGGGACCGGCGGCCCCGGCCCGTGCGGCTGATGGCGTCGTTCGCCGTCGTCACCGCCGCGGTCGCGGCGGCCGCGCTGTGGACCGCCGACCACGGGCCGGGCGGTCCGGGCGGCAAGGCGGTGGACACCGCCGCGGGCGGGGTCTTCGGCGTCGCCCTGGTCTTCGCGGCGGGCGTCACCGCCCTCGGCGTCCGCGGCTGGCGGCACGCTCTCGTGGTCGTCGCCGCCCACTCCGCGGGCGCCGGAGTCGTGGCGCTGCTGTTCGGGGCGCCCGGCCCGGCCGTCCTGGTCTCGATGGCGGCGGTGCTCGTCGGCGGCGGCTTCATCGCCACCACCTCCGTCTTCTCGGTCTGGCTCCTCGACACCGTCTACCGGCTCGACGAGGCCCGCGAGACCCGCGCCCGGCTCGCCGTCGCCGAGGAACGGCTGCGGTTCGGCCGCGACCTGCACGACGTGATGGGCCGGAACCTGGCGGTGATCGCCCTCAAGAGCGAGCTGGCCGTGCAGCTGGCCCGTCGGGGGCGCCCCGAGGCCGTCGAGCAGATGATCGAGGTCCAGCGGATCGCGCGGGAGTCCCAGCGGGAGGTGCGGGACGTCGTACGCGGGTACCGGGAGGCCGACCTCGGGATCGAACTCGTCGGCGCGCAGGGGGTGCTGACGGCGGCCGGGATCGACTGCGAGGTGCGCGGGGAGGCCGGCGGACTGCCCGCCGAGGTGCAGTCGGCGCTCGGCTGGGTGGTGCGGGAGACGACCACGAACGTGCTGCGGCACGGGGATGCGGGAAGGTGCGCGGTGGAGGTCCGGGTGACCGGCGGGAAGGTGGTGCTGACGGTGGAGAACGACGGGGCGGACCGGGCGGACGGCGGCGGCACGTCCGGCGGGGGGTCGGGGCTGGCCGGGCTGGCGGAGCGGTTGCGGAAGGTGGACGGGACGCTGGAGGCGGGGATCGCCGGGGCCGGGGTGTTCCGGGTGGTGGCCGAGGTGCCGCTGGCCGTGCAGGACGTCGCGGTGGGCGAGGCCGCCTCGTGAGCGGTGTGGTGCGGGTGCTGCTCGCCGACGACGAACACCTGATCCGGGGCGCGCTGGCCGCGCTGCTCTCGCTGGAGGACGATCTGGTGGTCGTCGCCGAGGCGGCCACCGGGCCCGAGGCCCTGGCGATGGCGCGGGCGCACCGGCCGGACGTGGCCGTCCTGGATCTCCAGATGCCGGGCGCCGACGGTGTGAAGGTCGCCACATCGCTGCGGGCCGAACTGCCCGACTGCCAGGCGTTGATCGTGACCAGCCACGGCCGCCCCGGCCATCTGAAACGGGCGCTTGCGGCGGGTGTGCGCGGGTTCGTCCCGAAGACGGTGAGCGCACAGCGGCTCGCGGAGATCATCCGTACCGTGCGGGCCGGAAACCGTTATGTCGACCCCGAGTTGGCCGCCGACGCGATCGCCGCCGGGGACTCCCCGCTGACCCCGCGCGAGGCGGAGGTGCTCGAACTCGCCGCCGACGGGGCGCCCGTCACGGAGATCGCCGAGCGGGCCGCGCTGTCGCCGGGGACGGTGCGCAACTACCTGTCGTCGGCCGTGTCCAAGCTGGGAGCGGAGAACCGCCACGCGGCGGTACGTCTCGCGCGTGAGCGGGGTTGGGTATAGTTGCTCTCGCGCCACGGCGCACTGCGGACGTAGCTCAGTTGGTAGAGCGCAACCTTGCCAAGGTTGAGGTCGCGAGTTCGAGCCTCGTCGTCCGCTCTGGATCAAGCCCCCCGGTCTCGGCCGGGGGGCTTCGTCGTGCCCGGAAGCGCTACGACCAGCTCGTGCCCGTCAACCGCTCGTACGCCTCGATGTACTTGGCGCGGGTCGCGTCCACGACCTCCTGCGGCAGCGCCGGCGGCGGCTGCTCGCCGGCCCGGTCCCAGCCGGAGGCCTGCGAGGTCAGCCAGTCCCGCACGAACTGCTTGTCGTACGACGGCTGCGCGCGGCCCGGCTGCCAGGTGTCGGCCGGCCAGAAGCGGGAGGAGTCCGGGGTGAGGACCTCGTCGGCGATGACGAGCGTCTCGCCCTCGAAGCCGAACTCGAACTTGGTGTCCGCGAGGATGATGCCCCGGTCGCGGGCGATGTCCCGGGCCCGGCCGTAGACCGCGAGGGTCGTCTGGCGCAGCCGGGCGGCGGTGTCGGCGCCGACCTGGCGGGCGACCTCCTCGTAGGAGACGTTCTCGTCGTGGTCGCCGACCGCGGCCTTGGTGGCCGGGGTGAAGATCGGGGCGGGCAGCTCGGAGCCGTCGACCAGGCCTTCGGGGAGGGCGAGGCCGCAGACCGTGCGGGACTGCTCGTACTCGGCCAGGCCCGAGCCGGTGAGGTAGCCGCGGGCCACGCACTCGACCGGGACCATCTTCAGCGACTTGCAGACGAGGGTGCGGCCGGCCCAGTCGGCGGGGGCGCCGTCGGGCAGCTCGGTGCTCAGGACGTGGTGCGGGACGAGGTCGGCGAGCTGGTCGAACCACCACAGGGAGAGCTGCGTCAGCACGCGGCCCTTGTCGGGGATCTCGGTGGGCAGGACCCAGTCGAAGGCGGAGATGCGGTCGCTGGCGACCATCACGAGGTCGCCGGCCTCGTTCCGGTACAGCTCGCGCACCTTGCCGGTGTGCAGATGCACCAGGCCCGGCACCTCCAGGGGTTCGGGCTTTTCTACGAATCCGGACACGGTTCCTCCCCGTGGTTCTGTCTGAGTGGCTCGATTGTCCCGTACACCGGGATCGGCCGCGGACAGCGGGGGTCGGGGGCACGGCCGGGCGGGGCAGCCGGGTGGACGGCTGCGGGGCCGGGCCGGGGCCGAGAGGGGGACGGCGGCGTGGGCCGGGCGGGGCCACGGCCGGAGGGCCTTCAGTCGCGCTTGCAGATGCGGTCCAGGAGGTTCGCCGTGGCGCGCTGGACGCGGGGGTCCACGTGGCCGGGACGGTCCAGGGCCGGGGACCAGGCGAAGGTGCCGGAGGCGAAGACCAGGGCGCCGGAGGGGGCCCGGTAGAGGGACGTCTCCTGGTGGCGCAGGGCGCCCCTGCTGTCGGTGTAGGGGGAGTGCGCGAGGAGGGTGCGTTCCTCGTGGGGCGGGAGCGGGGTGCGCGGGAAGTAGCGGTCGGCCTCGCCCGCGACCAGGCCCTCGATGCCGTCGCCCTCGTGTGCGCCGGTCGCCTCCCACAGCCAGTGACCGGCGTTGCGCACGATCAAGGGGTGGGGTTCGGGGACCCGGCCCGCGTACTGGATGCCCACCAGCTGCTGTTCGGCGCGGTCGATCTCGCGCCACAGCACGGGCCTGCCGGGGCCCTTGCGTTTGCGGCAGGTCAGCAGGCGGCCGGGGACGCCGGACGGGGAGGGGCCCAGCTCCACCTGCCAGTACAGGGTGTTGGCGGAGAGGAACACGAGTGAGGTGCCGCTGTCGCGGGCGAGTTCCACGGTGCGGCGCATGGCAGTCGACCAGTACTCGTCGTGGCCGGGGAAGACCAGGCCGCGGTAGCGGGTGGGCTGGACGTGACCGGCGTGCAGGTCGCGGGCGTCGGCGTAGGCGAGGTCGTAGCCGTAGCGCTCGGCCCAGCGGATGACGTCGTAGGCGTGGCCGACGTGCAGGGGGAGGCCGGCGCCCGCGTACGGCCGGTCGAAGGAGACGGTCGTCGCCGCGTCGGCCTCGCCGAGGAGGCGGCCGTCCTCGTCCCAGGCGTGGTAGAGGCTGGCGCCGGTGCGGCCGTCCTCGGGGTAGAGGTTGTAGGCCTGCCAGGTGATGTCGGGGAGCAGCAGGAGGAAGTCGGCCGGACGGTTGTCGCGGACGGTGAACGGGATGTGGGAGCGGTGGCCGTCGGCGGTGGTGAGGACGGCGACGTACGCGCCGACGTTCCAGTACGACGGGACCTGGAGGCGCCAGGACAGCCACCAGTGGTGGCAGGAGACCGTGCGGTCGGCCGTCAGGGGCGGGGGCTGGACGATGCCGGGGAGGCGGGGGCTGGTGGTGATCCTGGCCGCGCCGTCACCGTCGTAGTGGCCGATGCGGTAGATGTCGACGCTGAATTCCTGGGGCGGGTCGACGGTGATGTGGAAGTCGATGGCCTCGCCCGGGGCGACCGCGCCGGTGGCGGTGAAGCCCTTGATCTGACGGCGGACGTCGTCGGCGGAGCGGGGGCCTCCGGCGGAACGGGGGGACGGGATCCGGGGGGCCGGCTCCGGGGTGGCGGCGGGGACCGGGTCGACGTACCAGGGGACGACCTGGCCGGTGTCGTCGAAGTAGGTCTCGCTGCCGCGCAGCCACGGGAGGGGGCCCTGGCCGAAGGGATCCGTCACGGCGTGCGCCAGCGCTCCCGATTCCCATCGGCGGATGTGCTTGTGTCCCATGGTGCTTCCCTCCCTCTGACCCCCGTATTGCCGGTGTGTGTGCGGGCTGTTCGCGTGCGGTGCGGATAGGGCTGTGCGGGTGCCGGGCGGGTGCCTGTGGTCGGCAGGCGGTGCGCCCGGGGCACGCCCGTCGCTGGGCGTACGGGCGTGCCTGGCTGGTCGTCTCCTGCCCGTGGCGTGGCGCGGCGCGACGATTCGCGGGTGGTGCGCGGTTGTCCTGTGTCGCCGGCGCTTGCCGTGAGCGGGATCGGTCCCAGCACATCACACAACGCCCGCAGACGGTCACCGTTCGTCGCGAATTGGCTGAAAGTGGAACTAAATGCTCCGCTGCGGGCGGCGGTCGCCTTCCGGCCGGTCGCCCTTCCGCCCGGCCGGCCGGTCCTCGTCAGCCGAGGCGCACGGGCTTCTCCGGGCGTATGCCCACTTCCACCAGCCAGGTGTGCAGTGGGATCGCGTCGCCGTCCTCGACCAGGCTCAGCACGCGGGCCGTCAGGTCGGTCACGCGCTCGCCGTCGACCAGGAGGGTCGGACCGTCGAGCCAGTCGAGGCCGGGGGTGGCGCCCACGATGTCCATCGCGGCGCAGCAGACCATCGCCGTGACGTGGTCGGCGAGCAGTTCGCGGTCGGTGCGCGGGGGCTGGAGCGGGAAGAGCGGGAGCGCGCGGTCGTCCCAGAGCGCGGCCCCGGTGCCCTGGCCGGCCGGTCGCCCTCCCGACCCCGACGGCGCGCCCTCGGCCTCCTCGCGGGCGACCTCGGCCCCGAGGCGGGCGGCCAGGGCGGTGCTCCGGGGGTTCTGGGGGAATCCGTCGTCCTCGTCCGCGTCGCCGAAGGGGGTGCGGGAGACGGGGCCGGACTCTCCGTCCCGGGCGGGGCCGGGACCGGTGAGGTGGTCCAGCACGCGCGCCAGGGTGGGGCCGTGCGCGGCCGGGGTGGTGCGGCGGACGCCCAGGGCGTCCAGCACGCGGTGGAGACGGGCCGCGTCGGTACGCCACTTGCGGTCGACGACCTCGTCCGGATACTCCTGCCAGGCGACCGGGGACCAGTCGGGGCCGGTCTCGGCCGGGCCGCCGTGGAAGAGGCGGGCGGCGAGGAGGGACGTGGCCTCGTCGATCACGCCGGGCTCCTCCAGCAGGTCGCAGGCGGGGCGCTCGCCCAGTCGGGAGGCGAAGCCCTCGGCCAGGCGGTCGCGCCGGGACAGCTCGGTGAGGGCGGCGACCACCCCGACGTCGAGCCGGGAGGGCCAGCGGCCCATCCGCCAGGCGGGCAGCGCCACGCGGGTGAGGAGCCGGTCCCAGCCGGCGTACGCCAGTCCGACCTGCTCCTGGGCGACGATCCGCAGCCCGTAGTCCACGGTCTGGGCCCGTTCGGCCGCCGCCGCGGCCACCCCGCGCTCCATCTCCGCCGCGTGCGTCCGGCAGCTCCGCAGCAGCAGGCGGGCGACCCAGCCGACGCCCGCGCCGAGCAGCCGCACGCCGGGGCTGCGGCCGCGGTCGGCCGACGCGGCCACCGCGGCGTCCAGCCCGTGCACGAAGCGCCGGGCCGCCGCTATGTCGGGGTGCGCCGAAGGGCCCGTACCGGCGACGACCGGGGCGAGGACGGCGCGCAGCTCGCCCACCCGCATCCACCACAGGAACGGGGAGCCGATGACGAGGACCGGCGCCGTCGCCGTACGGCCGTGGGGGTGGGGCCCGGGGCCGGCCATCTCGTCGCGCGCGCGGCGCACGGGCGGGCCGTGGGCCGGGTGGGTGCGGTCCTCCAGCCAGCTGTCGCAGTCCGGGGTGAGCGCTATCGCGGAGGGCGCGGGGACGTCGAGACGGTCGGCGAGGTCGCGCACCAGCCGGTACAGATCGGGGGCCGCGCTCTCGGCGATCGCGACCGTGGGAGTGACGGCGGGCCGGGCCCGGACGACGACCAGGGCGATGACCCCGGCGGCCAGCAGCACGAGGACCGCGAACACGGACGTCGCCCAACGGGCGATGTCCCAGCCGTGGCCCACGAAGCGGCCGCTGGAACCGCCCGCGAGCAGGATCACCGCCGCTGCGGCGGGCAGCAGCGCGACGGCCAGCGCCCGGCTGCGGATCCGCAGCACCGCCAGCGCCCTGGCCCGCGCCCCCTGGGCGCGCGCCTCCACTCCGATACCGGTCACTCCGGACCTCACCCCCTCCCCTCAGTGCAGGCCGTCCCGGCTCTCCTGGTCTTGCTCACTCCCCCACTGTGGCAGTCGCCACCGACATCGCAATGCCGGTGGGCCAAGTGCCGGAACGCTTGCGCCGCACCCTAGTTGGCACGTCGGCGTCCGTCAGCCGGATGGAAGAGCGCTCACCCGATGGAATGGCTTTGGGGAAAGGTGCATGTCCGCGGGCACGGAACAGGCCCCGGATCCGACGGACGTTCCCGTCCTGGACCCGGGGCCTGGAAGTGCCTGCTGGGAGCTGTGCGCCCGCTGGGATCAGCGCGCCTCGGCCGCCGCCTTCGCGGCGATGTCCGTGCGGTACTGGGAACCGTCCAGACCGATGCGCGCGACCGCCCGGTACGCCCGTTCCCGGGCCTGGGCGAGGTCCGCGCCGGTCGCCGTGACGGACAGGACGCGGCCGCCCGCGCTGACCACCGTGTCGCCGTCGCGCCGGGTGCCGGCGTGCAGGACGTACGCGTGCGGGGCGTCCTCGGCGGCCACCTCGTCGAGGCCGGTGATCGGGTCGCCGGTGCGCGGGGTGCCGGGGTAGTTGTGCGAGGCCACGACCACGGTGACGGCCGCCTCGTCGCTCCAGCGCAGGGGCGGCAGGTCGGCGAGGTTGCCGGTGGCGGCGGCCATCAGCACGCCCGCCAGCGGAGTCTTCAGGCGGGCCAGGACGACCTGGGTCTCGGGGTCGCCGAAGCGGGCGTTGAACTCGATGACCCGCACGCCGCGACCGGTGATGGCGAGTCCGGCGTAGAGCAGGCCCGAGAACGGGGTGCCGCGGCGGCGCATCTCGTCGACGGTCGGCTGGAGGACGGTCTCCATCACCTCGTCGACCAGCTTGGGGTCGGCCCAGGGCAGCGGGGAGTACGCGCCCATGCCGCCGGTGTTCGGGCCCTCGTCGCCGTCCAGGGCGCGCTTGAAGTCCTGGGCGGGCCGGAGCGGGACGACCGTCTCGCCGTCGGTGACGGCGAAGAGGGAGACCTCGGGGCCGTCGAGGAACTCCTCGACGACCACCCGGTCGCAGGCGGCGGCGTGCGCCTTCGCGGCCTCCAGGTCGGCGGTCACGACGACACCCTTGCCGGCGGCCAGGCCGTCGTCCTTGACGACGTAGGGCGCGCCGAAGGCGTCGAGGGCGGCGGCGGCCTCGGCGGGCGTGGTGCAGACGTAGGAGCGGGCGGTCGGCACACCGGCCGCGGCCATCACGTCCTTCGCGAACGCCTTGGAGCCCTCCAGCCGGGCGGCCTCCTGGGAGGGTCCGAACACCGGGATGCCCGCCGCGCGCACGGCGTCGGCGACCCCGGCGACCAGGGGCGCCTCCGGGCCCACGATCACGAGCTGCGCGCCCAGCTCGGTGGCCAGCGCGGACACGGCCTTGCCGTCCAGGGCGTCGACCGGGTGCAGCTCGGCGACCTCGCCGATGCCGGCGTTGCCGGGGGCGCAGTGCAGCGCGGTGACCGCGGGGTCGAGGGACAGTGAGCGGCACAGGGCGTGTTCGCGGGCGCCGCTGCCGATGACGAGGACGTTCACGGGGTCAGCCTAACCGGCCCGGCTCCGGGTGCTTGTGCGGGCTTCCGAAGGACGGGGGGCGAGGTGTTCGTAGGTTCCTCCGAAGCGCGCCGTGGGCTGGGGCGACCGCGGGCCGGGGTGCCCTGTCGGCCGGATGCCCTGTCGGCCGGTGTGACCGTGAGGCGGTTGACCGTGAAGTGGGTGACCATGGGCGGCCTCGGCCGGGGTGGCCGCCCTTCGGGCAGGCGTCGTGCGACGGGCGGCGCCCGCTACTCGTTGGTGAACTCGTCCACGACGGTCGCGCCCAGCTCACGCACGATCAGGTCGTGCCCGGAGAGGGCCGACTCGTTGAGGTCGGGGTCGTCGTCCTCGGGGATGTCGTCCTCGATGGCGACGTGCTCGGGGGCGGCGGCCCGGGGTCTCGGGGCGGCGTGGGCGGAGGGCGGGGGCGGGGCCGACCGGGCCTGCGGGGGACCGGGGGGAGGGGAGGCGTTCGGGGTGTGAGGGGTCGGTGTGCCGCCGCCCGCACCGGCTCCGGGGGCCGGGGCGGGGGCTCCGTAGCCACCGCCGTAACCGCCCGGAGAGCCACCGCCGTAACCGCCCGGAGCGTGGGTGCCGCCGGGGCCGGGCGGGGCCGGGAGGCCGCCGAAACCGCCGGCCGGCGGGGCCGCGGAGCCGCCGGACGGGTCGACGAGCGCGTCGACCTTCCACTGGACGTTGAACTGCTCGGCCAGCGCCTGCCGCAGCACCTCCTCGCTGCCGCTGCTGACGAAGTTGTCGCGGGCGCCGGAGTTGACGAAGGCGATCTGGAGCGTGGTGCCGTCGAAGCCCGCGACCTGGGCGTTCTGGCTGAGGAGGATCCAGGTGAAGCGGCGGCGGTTCTTGACCGCCTCCAGGATGTTGGGCCAGAGCATGCGGGGGTCGGGGCCGCCGGCGGGCGGGGCGTAGGCGGCGGCCGGAGCGGCTGCGGGTCCGGCCGGGGCCGGGGCGGACACGACGGTGGGGGCGGGGGTCGCCGGGGGGCGTCCGCCACCTGCGGGCGTCGCGGTGGGCCAGCCGCCGGGCCTACGACCGCTGCCGGCGGCGGTGGCGGTGGGCCAGGCGCCGGGGGCGGGGACGACGGCGGGGCTCGCCTGGGCCGGGGCGGCCGGAACGGGTGCCGCGGGGGCCTGCGGGGGCGAGGGTGGCGTCTGAGGGACCTGGGGCGGATGAGGGGCTTGGGCCGCGGGACCACTCGGAGCCACCGGGGTGCTCGGAACCGCGGGACCGCTCGGAACCGCCGGAGCACTCGGAACCGTCGAGCCGCGCACCGCGGCGCGGGCGGCGGCCGCGCCGCCCCCCGGTGGGGCGGGGGCGGCCGGCGGGACGGGGGCGCCGTACGGGGCCGGCGCGGCCGCCGCGTGGGCCTCCGCCCCGGGGGCGTACCCCACGGCGGGCATTGCGGCGGGGGCCGAGCCCGCGGAGAAGTTCACGCCGCGCTCGATCCGGTCGAGGCGGGCCATCACCGACCGCTCGTCGCCGTAGGCGGCCGGGAGCAGGACGCGGGCGCAGATCAGCTCGAGCTGGAGGCGGGGCGAGTGGGCGCCGCGCATCTCGGTGAGGCCCTGGTTGACGAGGTCGGCGGCGCGGCTCAGCTCGGCGGCGCCGAAGACTCCCGCCTGGGCCTGCATCCGCTCGATGACATCGGAGGGGGCGTCGATGAGCCCCTTCTCGGCGGCGTCCGGGACCGCGGCGAGGATGACGAGGTCCCGCAGCCGCTCGAGCAGGTCGGCGACGAACCGCCGCGGGTCGTTGCCCCCCTCGATGATCCGGTCCACGACCTCGAAGGCGGCGGCCCCGTCCCCGGTGGCGAACGACTCGACGACGGAGTCGAGCAGCGAGCCGTCCGTGTATCCGAGGAGGGAGGTGGCCATGGCGTACGTCACACCGGCCTCGCCGGCGCCCGCGAGGAGCTGGTCCATGACGGACATGGAGTCACGCACGGAACCGGCGCCGGAGCGCACGACGAGCGGGAGGACTCCCTCCTCGACCGGGATGTTCTCCTTCTGGCACACCTCGCCGAGGTACTCCCGCAGCGTGCCGGGCGGCACGAGGCGGAAGGGGTAGTGGTGCGTCCGGGACCGGATGGTGCCGATGACCTTCTCGGGCTCGGTGGTGGCGAAGATGAACTTGAGGTGCTCCGGCGGCTCCTCGACGACCTTGAGCAGCGCGTTGAAACCGGCCGACGTGACCATGTGGGCCTCGTCGATGATGTAGATCTTGTAACGGCTGCCGGCGGGCCCGAAGAAGGCCTTCTCCCGCAGGTCACGGGCGTCGTCCACACCGCCGTGCGACGCGGCGTCGATCTCGATGACGTCGATGGAGCCGGGGCCGGTGCGCGCCAGGTCCTGACAGGACTGGCACGTGCCGCACGGCGTGGGCGTGGGGCCCTTCTCGCAGTTCAGGCAGCGGGCCAGGATGCGCGCGCTGGTCGTCTTGCCGCATCCGCGCGGTCCGCTGAACAGGTACGCGTGATTGACCCGGTTGTTCCGCAGCGCCTGCTGCAACGGGTCGGTGACATGTTCCTGCCCGATGACCTCGGCGAACGACTCCGGGCGATAGCGGCGGTACAGCGCGAGAGACGACACGCATACGAGGTTATAGGCGCCCACCGACAACCGGCCCCGCCCCGGAACGCAAGCGCCCCCCACGCACCCGCCAGAGCCGACCTACCCTTGCTGCCTTCCGGCCCTGGGGGAGTTCAGTCAGATAGCGCCGCGTGAGGGGCTGCGCCCACAGTACCCGATGGCGGCAGGCGGGAACGAGTTCGCGAGCACTCCTCAACGTCTTGTATTGTTTGCCGCGGAGGATTCGCCTAGAGGCCTAGGGCGCACGCTTGGAAAGCGTGTTGGGGGCAACCCCTCACGAGTTCGAATCTCGTATCCTCCGCCAGTGCCTCACCGGGCACGATGTCGAAGGGCCCCGCTGCTTGCAGCGGGGCCCTTCGTCGTTGTCCGTCTCAGTTGGTGTTCGGGAGCTCCCGGAGAGGGGCACACCGGCGCGGGGCGCCGCCCCGCGCCCCGGTGGCCCGCTCAGCCGGTGACGCGCACCGGCGTCGTCTCCGTCACCTGGTCGATCTCCGAGGCGCGTACGGTCACGCTCATCTCCCAGGTGCCGGGCAGGGGCAGGTTGACGGCGTCGGCGGCCCAGTAGCCGCCCCGGTCGGTGAGCTTCGCGTCGAGCGGGCCGATGTCCCGGCCGGGCAGGCTGAAGGACATGCGGAGTTCGGGGACGGTGGCGAAGCCGCCGTCGGGGCCGTAGACCACGGCCTGCACCGAGTTCTCGCCGACCCGGCCCGGATCGAGGGTGATCTGCACGCTGCCGCGGGCACCGGGGGTGCCCGGACCGCTCATGTCGAAGGGGACCGTGGTCACGGAGGCGACGGGCAGCCCGATCGACTGCTCGAACGCCGCCGCCTCCGCCTCCGCCCGGCCCGGGAGGGTGCCCGTCAGCACGGTCGTGAGGCCCAGGACGACGACGGAGACCGCCACCTCCGCGAGGACGGACCGGCGCAGGGCGCGGCGGTGCGCGTCCTCGGCCGGGGTGCGGGCCGGGGCGGGAGGCGTGCCGTCGCCGGACGGCGGCCCGTCCGACGGGGCGGGGGCCTGCGCGGGCCTCCGCGCGGACGTCCCCTCCTTCACCGGAGCGCCGACCGCCGCCACCACCTTCGCCCGCGTCTTCGCCGCCACCGTCTCCTCCGCCTCCGCCTCCGCCATCGCCATCGCCATCGTCTTCGTACCGCCCTTCGTCCCGCTCTCCTCCGCGTCCGGCGTCTCCGCCTCCTTCTCCTTCACGCGCGCGCGTGCCGCCTCCGCTCCCGCCAGCCGTCCCGTCCAGCGCCGCGACCAGGCGCCCGCCAGGAGCAGCACGCCCACCGCCCCCAGCTTGGCCAGGAGGGTCCGGCCGTACGTCGTGTCCGTCAGGGCGTCGAGGGTGCCGAGGCCGCGCCAGGCCTGGTAGACGCCGGTCACCGCGAGGACGGTGACCGAGGTGGCGGCGAGCCGGGAGAAGCGGGCGGCCACGGCGGCCGGGAGGGTGCCGTGGCGGAGCAGGGTGAGCAGGGCGGTGAGGCCGCCGAGCCACACCGCCATGGCCAGCAGGTGCAGCACCGAGGAGGTCATCGCGGCCGGTACCTGGATGCCGGCCGACGCGTGTTCGGCGGCGGCCCAGGTCAGGCCGAGGCCCACGGCCAGGACCAGGCCGGTGGCGAGGGTGGCTCGGGTGGGCCGTTCGCGGCCGCGTCGGCGGAGCAGCAGGACGGCGGCCCCGGCCAGCAGGAGCAGCCGGGCGGCCAGGGCGATGCCGGGCCGGCCGGAGAGGGTCCGGGTGAGGCCGGAGGGGTCGAGGGCCTGTGCGGGGCCGGCGCCGGTCTCGTAGGGGGCGCGCAGCAGGAGCAGCAGGACCGTCGACGCGGTGGACGTCCACCAGCCGGCCACGAGGAGCCCGCGCAGCGGCCGGACGTCCGGCGGGCGGCACAGGGCGACGAAGGCGGCCGTCCCGACGAGCAGGGCGGCGGCGCCGTACGCCAGCCAGCGGCCGAGTTTGTGCAGGCCCGCGGTGGCCGGGTCCTCCACGGGGCCGCCGGGGACGGCGGCCGGGGTCGGGGAGGGCGCGCCGATCGAGAAGGTGAAGGCGCCGGCGATGGGGTGGCTGTCCTCCGACACGACCCGCCAGGCCACCGTGAAGGTGCCGGTGCCGAGCCGGGCCGGGAGGGTGACGCGGGCGGTGTCGGACCGGCCGTCGGCGTGTTGCGCCTCGCCCGTCTCGACGCGCCCGTTGCGGGGGTCGAAGACGCGGAAGGTGTCGTCGATCAGGGCGACGGACTCGGTGAAGGTCAGGGTGATGCTGCGGGGAGCGGTCGGGAGGACGGAGCCGTCGGCGGGGTCGGCGTCGCGGAGGGCGGCATGGGCCGACGCCTGGCCGGCGCTGCCGAGGAGGAGCAGGACCAGGGTGGTGCCGAGCAGCACCAGCCCCCGCCACCGCCGGGCGCCCGCGCCCCGGCCGTTCCGTGTGCCGCGCCCTCGTCCGCCGTCGCGCCCTGCGTTCACGTCACCGCTCCGTACTCCGGACTCCTGGACTCCCCGTGCTCGGAGATACGTACGGTCCGTGAGGCCGTCCTGCTCACCGCACGGGGCAGGCCGGCACCGCGCCGTCCACCACCGGGCCGTGGCCGGTGGTCCGGGAGGCGAGCGGGGCGGCGAGGGGCACGCGGGCGCCGCCGGCGTCACCGGGGCGGCCGGGCCGGGCCGCCGGCGAGGTCACGGACGGCACAGCCGCGCGATGTGGGCGGCCCGGTCCGGGTGGAGCGCCGTCAGGGCGGCGGCGTCCCCGTGTTCGTAGGCCGCGTAGGTGAAGCCGGGGGCCATGGTGCAGCCGAAGAGGGCCCAGGCGCCGCCGGGCGTCACCCGCGCGCCCATCCAGGTGCGCGCGGGGACGGTGAGCTGCGCGTGCTGGCCGCCGAGGACGTCCGGGCCGAGCACGGCCGTGCGGGAGGTGCCGTCGGGGGCGAGCAGCAGCAGTTCCAGCGGGTCGCCGAGGTAGAAGTGCCAGATCTCGTCGCCGGGGAGGCGGTGCAGGGCGGAGAAGTCGTCCGCGGTGAGCAGGGCGACGATCGCGGTTCCGGCGGGGGTGCCGTCCGGCAGCGCGGGTCCGGCCCAGGTCTGGCGGAACAGGCCGCCCTCGCGGGGGATCGGCTCCAGACCGTAGTGGGCGACGAGGTCCTCGGGGGTCACCCGGGGAAGGCTACCTCCCGCCTGAGGAAGGCGAGTTGCGCCGTCTTCTCCGGCAGGTACACGTCCGGCAGGTCGATCTCCGGGAGGGTGACGACCGGTCCGGCCTCGAAGCCCTGGCGGAGGAAGCGGGCGAGGGCCTTCTCGTTGCGCACGTCCGGGTCGACCACCGCCCGCCGCCGGTCCAGCCCCACCAGCACGTACGACGCGAACGCGCCCATCAGCGCCGACGACCAGCCCGGCCGCGCGCCCCGCTCCCCGGCGGGCGCGAGCAGCACGTGGACGCCGATGTCCCCGGGCTCGACCTCGTAGCACTCGCCGACCCGGTCCTGCGACGGCTCGTACGTCTGGAGCACGGCGACGGGCTCGCCGTCCAGCTCGGCGAGGAAGGCGTGGTGGGTGTCGAGGCCGGCCATGTGGGCGTAGACGTCGGCGACCTGGTCCTTCGTCAGGCCGTTCATGCCCCAGAACACGGCCCGTTCCTCGCTGACCCAGCCGTGCACGACCGCCGCGTCGGCCTCGGCGTCGAGGGGCCGGATGCGGACGGTGCCGAAGCCCTCGGTCTCCTCCACGTGGACGTGGTGGACGTTCACCTCAGTCATCGTTCTCCTTCGTCAGGTGCGCCCAGTCGGTGACGACGGGGGCCAGCTCGCCCGTGAGCCAGAGGGGGAGCTGATCGTGGTGGTGGGGGCTGTCGGGGTGGCCGGAGGCGCCGTGGGGCACGATCCAGCGGCTGTCCTCGCGGCGGGCCAGGTCCCAGACGTAGCGGGCGGCCGGCCCGCGGGCGGCGAGGTCGGTCCAGCCGGGCACGGCGGAGGTGCACAGCACGCAGTCGTGGTCGCCGGAGAGGGCGGGGGCTTCCCCGGAGGGGTCGGGCAGGGCCCGCCAGGGGGCGAGGCGGTGGGTGTCGCCCCAGGGGGCGGCCGGCTGCCCGGCGACCTCTTCGAGGGCCTCCCTCACCAGCTCGGGCCGGTCGATGCCGTACAGGTCCTCGGCGCGCAGGAGGTGTTCGAGGGCGTAGCCGATGCGGGGGACGAGGGCCAGCCAGGGCAGGAGGACCTCGGGGTAGGCGGGCGGGGTGGTGAGCGCGGCGAAGGCGGGCTCGGCGGCGAGGCGGCGCACGAGCGCGCCGCGCACGGCCGCGAACCGTCCCGCTTCGCGGCTGTCCGCGTCCATCCGGCGGTCCCAGCGCAGGAGCCGCGCCCGCAGGTCGGCCGCCGCGGGGGTCAGGCCGTCGAGGGCGGCCAGGTGGTCCAGCAGGGGTGCGGCGGAGGCGAGGTGGGTGTCGGTGTGGATGGCCGGCATGTCGGACGACGACCACCGGCGGCGGCGGCCGAGCAGTTCGCGGATGCGGTCGGCGCGGTGCGGCGGGGCGAACTCGACGCCCAGGTCGGCGGCCGGTCCGCGCTGGTTGGCCATGACGGCGACGCCGTCGGTGAGTCCGGCGCGGGGCATCTCGTGCCAGCCGGTCCACTCGTGGCCGGGCTCCCAGGCCGGCACCGGTCGGATGCGGTTGGCCCGCGCGCGCACGGGCACGCGGCCCGCGACCCGGTGCAGCAGGCCGCCCTCGGTGTCGGCGGCCTGGACGACGTTGACCGGCTCGGCCCAGAGGTCGAGGGCGCGGTCGACGTCGGTGACCCGGCGGGCCCGCAGCAGGGGGAGCAGGGCGGAGAAGCCGAGGTCGCCGGTGACGCGGGGCGGGTGGCGCAGGGCGAGCGCGAGGGGGGTGCCGTCGTCGGTGCCGCCGGGGCTTCCGTCGTCGAGGCCCTCGGGGCCGCCCGCGATCACCGGGCCGCGTCCGGTCTCCAGCACCTCGACCTCGACGGGCTCCTCCCCCGCCACCCGGACGAGTTCGGTGTGCCGGGCGACCCGCCGCCAGGTGCCGTCCGGGCCGAGGGCCTCGACGCCGGCGCCGGTGCGGCGCAGGCGTTCGCGGTAGAGGTCCTGGTAGTCGGCCATGGCGTTGGTGATGGCCCAGGCGACCGTGCCGGCGTGTCCGAAGTGGGCGATGCCGGGGACGCCGGGGACAGCGAGTCCGACGACGTCGAACTCGTCGCAGGCCAGCCGGATCTGCTGGTAGACGCCGGGGTCCTCGATGAAGCGGTGCGGGTCGCCGGCGATGACGGCCTGCCCGGTGACCGTGCGGTCGCCGGCGACCAGCCAGCCGTTGCTGCCGGCGGTGCCGGGCCCGTCGGTGGCGAACAGGCCGACGGCGTCCTCGCCGAGGTGGCGGACGGCCTCCTCGCGCCACAGTTTGGCGGGGAAGCCGGCGAACAGGATGTGGGTGGAGAGCCAGACGGCCAGGGGCGTCCAGGGCTCCCAGCGGCCGGGGGTGAGGCCGACGCGGGTGAACTCGGGGGTCGGGCGCAGCCCTTCGTTGACTCCGTCGACGTACGCCCGTACCCAGGCGGCGGTCTCCGGGTCGCTCGTCTGAAGGGTCGTGAAGCAGCGGCGGGCGGTGTCGTCGAGGCGGGCGCGGCGGACGAAGCGGTCCCAGGAAAGGGCCTCCGGGCCGAGGAAGGACGCCGAGGTGCCCCGCGCGCGGTGCCGTTCGACCTCCAGTTGCCAGGCGCGGTCGCGGGCGGTGACCCGGCCCTGGAGGCGTGCGAGGGCGTGGGCGCTGCCGGCCCGCAGATGCGGAACGCCCCAGGTGTCGCGGTAGATCTCACCGGTTCCGGGCTCGGCCTCGATCTCGGCCCCGGTTGCTTCGTCCGTCCGCCGGGCGGCTCCGTCCGTCTCGCTCGTCACCCTGGGACCCTTCTGACATTTAGGTTAGGCTCACCTAATCAATCGGTGCAGGAATCGTACGCGAGAGGTGAAGGGGCATGGCGCAGGGGAGGGGCTGGGAGGGCGCGGTCCTGAAGTTGATGCGGGCGAAGGACTTCACCCTCACCGTCACGGGGGCCGAGGACGTCACCCCGCACTACCGCAGGCTCCACCTCACCGACGGCGGGCTGCTCGCCACGGCCGGCGTCCACCCGACGATGTGGGTACGGCTGTGGTTCACCAACGCGGGCAGGCCGCACCAGCGGGCCTACACCCTGGTCGACCCCGACCCGGCGGCCGGCACCTTCTCCCTGGAGTTCGCCCTGCACGAGGGCGCCGCCAGCGACTGGGCGCGGACCGCCGGGCCCGGCGACACCATCGAGGCCACCGTCCAGGGCACGGGCTTCGCCCGGCCCGCCCCGGCCCCCTCCCGGGTCCTCGCGATCGGCGACCCGGCCTCCCTCCCCGCGATCAACTCCCTCCTCGACGCCCTCGGCCCGGCACCGGCCACGATCTGGTTCGAGGGCGACGGGGACGGCCTCCCCTTCCGCACCGACCCGGCCCGGCACGACCTGCGCCGCACCCCCCGTACGGAACTGGTGGACCGCGTGCGGACCGAGCTGCCCGCCCTGCTGACAGCCACCCCGGACCCGTACGTCTGGATCGCCTGCGACACCCGGACGACCCGGACCCTGTCGGCGTACGTCCGCAAGGAACTGGCGGTCCCGAAGGAAAGGACGCACGCGCTGGGGTACTGGCACGCCGGGTGACGGGCGGGGCGGCCGGCCCGGGGGCACCGTTCCCGCGGAGGCCCGGGGCACCGTTCCCGCGGAGGACGGCGCCGACGACCGCGCCGCCCATCGCGCCGGGGACCGACGCCGCCCCGGCGTCCGTGCCGAGGACGGGGCCGGTGAAGGCGTGTCCGGAGGCGGTCCCGGCGGCCTCACCGACAGCCACCCCTTCCCTTGTGCCCCGGTTCGCCACCTCTTTTCCGACCCCACACTCCGCCGCCATGGCTGCGCCCGGAACGTCAGGACCGGTAGGCTTTCCGTGTGATCTTCAAGCGCATCGGAAACGGCCGGCCGTACCCCGACCACGGCCGGGAAAGCACCCGGCAGTGGGCGGACGTCGCGCCGCGCCCGGTCCGCCTCGATCAGCTGGTGACCACCAAGCAGCAGCTCGACCTGGAAACCCTGCTCGCCGAGGACTCCACGTTCTACGGCGACCTCTTCGCGCATGTCGTGAAATGGCAGGGCGACCTGTATCTCGAGGACGGACTCCACCGCGCGGTCCGAGCCGCCCTCCAGCAGCGCCAGGTGCTTCACGCGCGCGTGCTCGAACTGGACTGAGCCGCCCTCCGAGCGGCCCACCCCCTCGCCTCCCGGCCCGGGGCCGGTTGGCCCTTTCGGGTGCTCTGCGCGCTATCAAATGATCATCTGGTAGGCATGGCCGCCCCGGCGCACTACGCTGCGCTCATGAGCATGCTGACTCCTCCCGGCATGGGCGGCCAATACCGGATCACGGGGGACAAGTACCCCCGGATGCGCCCGTCCCGGCGACGCGGCAGGCTTGTCGGCGTCGTCGTCGCCTGCGGAGCCGTGCTCGGCGTGGCCGGCTGGGGCACCCTCCAGCTGATCGACGTCTTCACCGGCGGCGGGGGCACCGCCTCCGCGGCCGCCGCGAAGGCCGGCTGCTCGACCAAGGCGAGCCCCGCGGCCACCGCGCCGGCGGCCGTCCTGCCCAGGCCCGCGCAGATCACCGTGAACGTCTTCAACGCCACCACGCGCAGCGGCCTGGCCAAGACCACCGCCGACGAACTCAAGAAGCGCGGCTTCCGGATCGGCGAGGTGGGCAACGCCGGCCCGCAGTACGACAAGAAGGTCACCGGCACCGGCGTGCTGCTCGGCCCGGCGGCCTCGCTGAACACCTCGCTGCCGGTGCTGGCCACCCAGCTCACCGCCGCCGAGCGCCGCACCGACGCCGCCCGCAAGGGCGCCGCGATCGACCTGATCATCGGCAACGGCTTCAAGGCGCTGACCAGCCAACCGGAAGCGGCCAGGGAACTGACGGCCCTGGCCGCACCGAAGCCGACGGCGACCGCGAAGAAGGGCTGCTGAGCGCCGTACCCGACCGGTACGGCGGGGGTTACTCGGCCGCGCCGTACAGGCGGTCGCCCGCGTCGCCCAGGCCCGGGACGATGTAGCCGTGCTCGTTGAGGTGGTCGTCGACGGCCGCCGTGACGACGGTGACCGGCGTGCCCGCCAGGTCGCGCTCCACGACCTCCACGCCCTCGGGCGCGGCCAGCAGCACCACCGCGGTCACGTCGTCGGCACCCCGCCTGATCAGCTCGCGGATCGCGGCGACCAGCGTGCCGCCGGTGGCCAGCATCGGGTCCAGGACGTACACCTGACGGCCGGACAGGTCCTCCGGCATGCGCGTGGCGTACGTGGAGGCCTGGAGGGTCTGCTCGTCGCGGATCATGCCCATGAAGCCCACCTCGGCGGTCGGCAGCAGCCGGACCATGCCGTCCAGCATGCCGAGGCCGGCCCGCAGGATCGGCACCACCAGCGGACGCGGGCGGGCGAGCTTGACGCCGGTGGTGCCGGCGACCGGCGTCATGATGTCGACCTGCTCGGTGCGCACGTCCCGGGTGGCCTCGTAGGCGAGCAGGGTGACCAGCTCGTCGGCGAGGCGACGGAAGGTCGCGGAGTCCGTGCGGCGGTCGCGCAGCGTGGTGAGCTTGTGGGCGACCAGGGGGTGGTCGACGACGTGGAGACGCATGTCCACAACAGTAACCGGGCCCGACCGGCCCGGCGTCCCCGCACACAGTGAGCCTCTCCCCCTCGCTCGAAGCTTTCGTCGGCATCAAACCGCCCTTCGGCGGGAAGGTGGTGGAAACGGACCAGGGTGGTGGACCAATGCCTGACCTGCCAGAGCGTGCGACGCCGCAAGCGGAGGAGCCGCCGGAGAACCCGTCGGAGGAGCCGTCGGAGACCGAAGCGCAGCGCCGCAGACGACGCGCGCAGTTCCTGCGCGAGCTGGCCGAGGCCCGCGAGCTGCGCGACCGCGTCCAGCCGCGCCGCGCCAAGACGGCCCGGCTCCGACACGCGATGCGCATGCGCACCTTCCGCTGGTAGCGGTCCGCTCGGCGCCCCTGGGAAAGACCGCCGGCGTCACGCCCGTTACGGGGGTGGGCGTGCGTGACCGCACGGCAAAGCCGCGTACGATCCGCGGTGGTGGCAACGAGTGCGCTGGTGAGTTGCTTGCGGGCGCCCCCGTGGACCCGCGATCAAAACGTCCGGACACAGGGAGCCGAAGACGTCCCCTGGACGCCTTGTTTCTGCCACGATTCCGAGTGGGTGGGGCTCGGAGCCTGAGCTCTCTCCGCCCGTAACCTCCGGCCGGGGGGACCCCCAACCGGCACGCCTAAGACCAGTGGGAGAGTCACGGTGTACTTCGCCGCACTGCTCGCGCGCACCGAAGACGGGTGGGAAGCGAGCGACACGGAGCTCGACGATGTGGAAACCCTGTCGGATCTCGCCGACCTGGCCCGGGAAGCCTCTCCGGACGAGGACACCGTCCTCGTGCTGATCGAGCAGGAGGACTCCTGGTTCGGGGTCGTCCGCATCGACGGCGAGGAGGACCCCCGCATCTTCGTCTCCGACGCAAGCGCCGCCGCCCGCAGTTCGTACGGTGAGATCCTGCTCACCGACGAACTGCTCGGCCGAGATCCGGGTGACGCCGACGACCTGGACGCCCTCGACCTCGACGGCACCGAGGACGGCGACGCCGAGGACGACGACACGGACGACACCGCCGGCGCGGGAAGCTCCGGTCCGGCCGAGGCGGTGCCGCACGGCCCGGTCGGCGACGCCGGCATCCTCGACGACCTCGGCGTCGGCGAGAAGGAACTGAGGTCGCTGTCCTCGGACGCGCTCACCGAGATCGCCGAGTCCCTCGGGGCCTCGGAGGTCCTGGAGACCGTCCGCTGACCGCACCGACCGAAGAGGGCCGGCCCGCCGACCCGGTACGGGACCGCTGGCGGGCCGCGATGCGGCTCGCCCTGGACGAGGCCGCGCTGGCCGCCCGCGGCGGCGACGTCCCCGTCGGTGCCGTCGTTCTGGCCGCCGACGGCACCACCGTCCTCGGGGCCGGCCACAACGAACGCGAGGCGGGGGGCGACCCCACGGCCCACGCGGAGGTACTGGCCCTGCGCCGGGCCGCCGCGCGGACCGGCCAGTGGCGGCTGACGGGCTGCACGCTCGTCGTCACGCTGGAGCCGTGCACGATGTGCGCGGGCGCCCTCGTCCAGTCCCGCGTGGACCGGGTCGTCTACGGCGCCCGCGACGACAAGGCGGGCGCGGCCGGCTCCCTCTGGGACGTCGTCCGCGACCGTCGGCTCAACCACCGCCCCGAGGTGGTCGAGGGCGTCCTCGCCGCGGACTGCGCCCGGTTGCTCACCGAGTTCTTCCGCTCCCGGTGAATCCGATTTCAAACCGGGGCTCACCTTGTTGTAAGGTCTCTCTCGGTAGCGTGTCCGAGCGGCCGAAGGAGCTCGCCTCGAAAGCGAGTGTGGCGCAAGTCACCGAGGGTTCAAATCCCTCCGCTACCGCTGGTAGACGAGGGGCTCGGTCCGATGGACCGAGCCCCTCGTGGTTTCCCGTCTCAGTCTCCGTCTCATTCAGTCCTCCAGGCGCCGAGCGGAGTGGACGCGGCCGTGGCTGCTCGCCCATGCTGAGCAACCATGTCGAACAGTGAGCCTCCTGAGGCGCCCAACCGCAGGAAGGTAGCCCTCCTGTGGATCTCGTTTATGACTCTGCTCCTCGGGCTGACTTCGGGGTTCTGGTTCTTCAGGGGCTCACTAGATGCTTTTGCCCTTATGGCGGGGGTGTGCGGCTTATACGCCGTCTTCAGGTCCTTTGTCTGGCGTAACGAAGAGTCGGCGCAAGAGGCCTCTCGCGCTCGGGTACGCGAAGCCGAGCAGGGGTTGGAAAACGCGCTGCGGGGTGACTACGTCACCCGCAGAGGCGCCGGGAGAGTCCTCATAACTCGCGACGCACCACCCGGACCTCGGGAGGATCCAGTACCCGACGAGTCGCAGATTCGTCTCACCCTGTCGGAGTTGTGGAAGGTGACGCACCGTCGCCTTGATCACTACCACGGTATTGCCCTAGGGCAGGCGAGGCAGTCGTTCCGTAACGCTCAGATCGCTATGGGGCTCGGATTCACCCTGCTCATCGCGTTTGTCATCGTCGCTTTCAATGCCAGCACAACAGCGGGCACCGTCGTCGCAGGAGGGCTCGGGGCGGTCTCTGCTGTGTTGGCTGGTTACATCAGCCGAACGTTCATCAGGTCACAGGAGGCTGCCGCAGGGCACCTGCGCGCCTACTTCGACCAACCTCTTGAATTTTCCCGATATCTGGCAGCCGAGCGGCTGATGGCCGACGCGGGTTTGAGTGACGAGAAGCGCGCGGAGGTCCTAAGCCTGCTTGTGCAGGCAATGATCGCCGGGCCCTCTGGGACAGTACTCGCGAGCACGGCCGAGGAGCAGTCAAGGGCTTCCTGATTCCGTTCGTAATCAGGAAGCCACGTGTGACGGGAGCGGTCTTTAACGGACCGCTCCCGTCACACGTGGCTTAATCGACCGGAGGGCATGACCCGGCGAAGCCGTCGTCATCTTCGTTCGACCCGACTACGTCTGGATTCCAGATGAGCCCGTCGACCTGTCGAGCGACTTCACTGCGGACGGAGTCGACCATGTGTTGGTACCGCGCGGCCATGGCCGTGGTGGACCAGCCCATGAGCCCCATGACGGCCCGCTCCGAGACTCCGAGGATCAGCAGAACCGTAGCGGCGGTGTGTCGGGCGTCGTGCAGTCGGCCGTCGCGGACTTTCGCGTCGTCAAGCAACTGCTTCCAGTCGTCGTAGTCCGTCCGGGGTGATGTGCCTCGCCCGGTCGGCGTAGCGAAGAGCCATCCTTCGTCCGTCCAGTCGGCGCCGGCCGCCGCGCGTTCGGCTTGTTGCTTGACCTGATGAGTGCGCAGCAGGTCTACGAGCTGTGAGGGCAGCCCCACGGCTCGCCGTCCGGCGCGAGACTTCGTATCGGCCGTCTCCGGGTTGGTTCGCTGACGCTGCGGGCAGTACCCGGCCTTCCTGCCGCAGGTGTCCCCGCAGCCGTGGGCGTAGCGCGGCCGGCGGCGGCTCCGCCGGACCATCAGGACACCCCGGTCAAGGTCGACGTCCGCCCACTTGAGGCCAAGTGCCTCGCCCTGTCGGAGTCCGAGGGCGAGCGCGACGGCCCACCGGGCGGAGTTCCGGCGGTCGTCGGCCGCCCGGAGCAGCCGCTGGACCTCTTCCACGGTGTACGGCTCGATCTCCTCTTCGCTGAGGCGGGGCGCCTTGGCGAGTTGGACGGGGTTTCGGGCGAGGTGGCTGCGCCGTACGGCCTCGTTCAGCGCGGTACGGAAGGTGCGGTGAATCTGGTGGATCGTGCCCGCCTTACGGCCGTCGGCCACCATGCGCCCGTAGAAGTTCTCGATGTACTCCGGCTTGAGCTTGTCCAGCCGGTGGGTCCCGAGGGCGGGGATTAGGTGCTTTCGAACGGCGACGCCGTACCCGACCATCGTGTTCTCATTGACGGCCAGCGGGGCGATGTTCTCGACCCAGTGGGTCAGCCACGTCTTGACGGTCCAGGGGCGGCCCGCCTTCCGGATGGTCTTCGCGTCGCGCTCCCGCTCCAACTCGCGGACGGCGGCGGTCACCTCGGCGCGGGTCTTCCGCTCGACGTGGCGGCGGTCCGGCTTGCCATCGTCGCGGATGCCGACGGTCACGCGGCCGTGCCACTTGCCGTCGCTGCCCTGGTAGATGGAACTGCGGCCGTTGGGCTGTCGGGTGCGCTTCTTGTCTTCCGCCACAGGCGGACTCCTTGAGAGGTAGAGGCGGGGTGGAAACGGCCGGAGCGCTGCCCATGGCTAGGCAGCGCTCCGGCGAGTGGAACGGGTCAGGCCACCTGCTGCTCAGCGCGACGGCGGGCGAGGTAGGCGGCCGGCGCGTCGGCGGGAACGCGCCGAAGCCCCCCGACCATCAGAGACTCCAGCTCACCGGTACGGATGAGCGCGAAGCAGGTAGTCCGACCGATCCGGAGGCAGTGGGCGGCCTCTTCGACGGTCAGGAGAACGGGGGCCGGGCCGTTGACGTCCGCAAGCGGGGCGGTGTCCACGATGGCGATGCTCACGTTGGGACTCCTCTGGGGCGATCCTTCGGGGTACCTCTGAGGGCCGCTACTTCCGCTACTTCCGCTACCTCACAGGTCAGGGGCCTGATCGAGGTAGCGGGAAGGGGTAGCGGTAGCGGATGGGTAGCGTTGGGGTAGCGGCTCGCGGTGACGTTTGCCGCTACCTCGTTGTTGCTGGTCAGACCGTGTTTTCGGTGCCAGGTAGCGGAGGTAGCGGACTTTCCGGGGGTGGGGGGCAGTAGCGCTGCCAGGCGTCGTAGAGATCGCTGGCGTAATAGCCCTTGAGGACGCCCCCGCCGGTCTTGATGTTGCGGCTGGTGACCGGGTCGCCGTCGACGGTGACGTATTCGCTGAGCATCTTGGACAGCCGACGGGAGTCGAGCGGCTTACCGTTGAAGTCGGCCCACGGGGCGTCGTCGAGAGCGTTGAGCCGGTCGAGAACGGCGACGGTGGGGAGTCGATCGATGCCGATCATGACGTGGTCGCGCAGGTCGGTGAGCAGCCGGATACCGATGCTGCCTTTGTCGTTGGCTTGGGAGGCTTTGACCATCACGCTGCATGCCTCGCGGGCCCGCTCGGGCCAGTCGCCCCCGGCGGCGTCCGCAACGGCGAGCAAGGGTTCCCATACATCCGCGGGCCGGTCGGCCACTCCGTCGGGCATCTCGGGGAAGGCGTCGGTGACTTGCTCCTGCACGCTTTCGGCCCACTTGGCGAGCCGGTCCCGGAGCTGATTGCCCTCCCGTACGTGGATGCGGGTGCGGAACTGCTCGACCTTCTCGTTGCGGGCCCGGCGGCGCATGCGGACGATGACGGACCGGGTCATGATCGTGTCCGGGAGGGAGCCGAGTCCGGCGACGGCAACGGCGCAGTACGAGGGGAAGCCCTGTACCTGCTGGTTGGAGCCGTCTCCGACGCACCGGTACATCACCCGTCCGCGAGTGTGGCCGGCGTTGATGAACCCGCGGAGTTGCTCGTTGTCTCCGGCTTTCGGCCCGAAAATGGTGTCGATCTCGTCGAAGAGGATCGTCGGCCGGCCGCCGTCGATTCCAGAGACGGACCGGAACAGGGCGGAGGCGGAGGCGTCGACCGCAGCCATGGAGCGCGGTACGAGGGTTTCGACCACTTCCAGGGCCCGGGACTTCCCCGACCCCGGTTCGGGCGAGAGGAAGGCCAGGCGGGGGGTGGAGTCGAATGCGTCGAGCAGGTGGGCGTGCGCGTCCCACAGGGTGACGGCGACGAACGCGGCTTCGGTGGGGAAGACGTTGAAGCGGCGGTGGAAGTGCTCCACTTCGTCCAGCAGCGCGGCGCCGTCGATGGGCGCGGCGGGTGTGGTGTCGGTCATGCTGCGTTCCTGCTTTCGGTGTCCGGGGCGGGCATCCCCGTGCAGGCGTGCTTGTGGGCGGCGTAGGCCGTAGCCAGGGCGGCCACGGCGTCCTGGCCACGGGCGGTGCGAATTTCGCCGCAGAGGCAGGCGTAGGCCGCGGTGGGGGTGGCACCGAGACGCTTGGACCAGCGGGCGCCGTCGTTGGGGTGGCGGTAGAGCGGTGGGGCGTAGATACGGATGCCGGGCCGGTCCGGCGTCGGGTCGTCGGCCGGGCGCGGGCCAGGGCGGAGAGCAGTTACGACGCCCTTGCGGGCGGCGCCTTGCGGCTCGCCCACGGTCGGCCCGGGCGCGGCCGGTCGTGCGGCGTGCGGGCCGGTGGCGGGGGTGGGTTGGCCTTCCAAGCGGGGGCGGGCAGAGGTGCTCATGCCGTCTCCCGGGGGCGGGCTTTGCGGACGGAGCTGTCCAGAGCGCTGCGGATCGTGGCGCGGCACTCCGCCGCGGTGAGTCCCCGCGCCTCTCCCGCCGCTTGGAAGGCGTCCTCTGCCACGTGTCGGGGGAGGTCGCCCCATGCGACGAACCGACCCACCTTGAAGGCGCAGCGGTTCAGCGTGACGTTGCGCAACCCGTCCGGCGCGCCGACGACCACGGCGCATTCGGCCTCCAGCGCGGCCAGTGCCGCGCGGCTCCCGTCGACCGCGGGCAGTCGGAGCGGCACCGCGGGCGCGACGGGGGCCGGCCGCAGCAGCGCCAGCAGCCACCCCGGCAGCGACACTGCAGCGGTCCCGCCCTCAACCTCGTACCGGCCGCCGGGAACGATGCTGCCAGCGGCGACGACGTAGCCACCGGCCGCACGGGTGTCCACGGAAGCGGCCACGGTGCCCGCCGTGTTGCCCAGCCGGGCCCCGTCGGGCGCAGTGAAGTACAGGTGTTCCCCGCCGCTCGCGGTCCGCACCCGGTAGGTGGCCGGGACGGCGTGGCCGGCGCGCTCGCAGAGCGCTGCGAAGGTTGCCGCGCCGCAAGGCGCGTCCGAACTGCCCTTTTCTTTCGGTACGTCGAGGTCGATAACCAGGAGGCGGGAGGGGCCGGTGGCGATGCCGACGTTGTACGCGCCGTGCGCCCAGGTGGCCCGGATGCGGTCCGGATCGGTGGTGGCGCGCTCCTCCCACTTCGCGTGGCCGCTCGCGCAGGGGCCGGTGCCGGGGCACGCGGTCTCGCCGTGCAGGGCGGGCCGCTTGGTGCCGGGGCGCAGGGGAAAGACGTGCCAACCGCGGTCGGCGGCGGCCAGGGCCGCGCGCAACAGGTGCTCGCTCACGCCGCCACCCCCCATGCGGGCCTGGCCGCAGCAGTACCGAGCAGCAGTCCATAGGCGTGGTGGGCCTGGCGGGGCACGACGCCGTTGCCGAGGATCTTGAGTTGTTCCTTGCGGGGGATGTCGGGGACGGCGGTGACCCATCCTTCGGGCAGGCCCATCATCCATTCGGTGAACAGTGGGGACAGGCGCCGGTTGCCGCGGGTGCCCGGTTCGGTCGGGCACGGCGCCGGCCGTCCGGTGATGCGCTCCCACCGGCGGACGGCGGGCCCGTAGTCGGTGCCGTCGGCGGCGATCCATCGTTGGTCCAGCGGGACCGGCCCGGTGGGGGTGGTGTCGACGTCGGCAAGCAGGTTCACGGCCACCTCGTTGAGCGGCCGGGCGTTCCTGTCGAGCAGGTTGGACGCGCCGGACTTCCAGTCGCGGGCCGCCGGGGTGGGCAGCAAGCTCACGGCTGTGGGGGTGGCGGGAGTTTGGTGACGGCGGTGCGCAGGTTCATCCCGCCCCGTCGTTTCGGGCTGGTGCCGGGGCCGCCAGTGCCGTCCGAGCTGGTGGGGGTCGGCATCAGCGGGATGGGCAACTGCGAACCAGCGGTCGCGTTCGTGCGGGGCGCCGGTTTCGGGGTCACCAGCGCGTACGCATGTCCACCGGAGGTCATACCGGATCGCGGCCAGGTCCGCGGCGACGACGTCCAGCCCCCGCGAGCGGAGCGCCGCCACGTTTTCCAGGAAGACGAGACGCGGTCGAAGGTGGCCCACAGCCTCAGCGACGTTCTTCCAGACTCGCGACCACTGGCCATTGATCCCGTCCCTTCGTCCAGCGTTGGAGGTGTTGCGGCAGGGGAAACCGGCGCCGATCACGTCCGGCCGGAACACGTCCCGGACCAGGCTCCAGTCGACGGTGCGGATGTCGCCGAGGTTGGGCACGCCGGGGTGGCGGTGGGTGAACACGGTCGCGGCGTGCGGGTCGTTCTCGGCGAACGCGGCGACCCGGCCACCGATGCGGGCCCGGATCGCGGCCTCCAGGCCGCCGTAGCCGGCGCACAGGGCGACGATCGTCGGCGGCGAGCCGGGCACTCGCCCAATGCGGGTGGGTTGCGTCATGCTGGATGACCTCCAACAGGTCTGTAGTGGGCTGGTTGGACAAGGGCGGCCCCGCGGCTTTGGCGAGACGATGGGGGCCGCCCTTGGCGTAGCTAGGTGTGCTTGCCGCGGAAGAGTCGGAGGGTGATGCCGCCGATGCCGATGGGGCCGGTGGCACCGGCGATGACGGTGGCGGTGTGGGCGGCGAAGTCGAGCAGCGCGAGGAACGCGGCGACGAGTCCGAAGACGCCGATCACGCCGGCGCCGGCGACGGCGAGCGGGAAGAGGTAGTGCCGCAGCGGACGGCCGGTCGGGTCGGTGTGGTGGACGACGATGACGACCGGGGCGCCGGTGGCCTGTGCGTGGCGGTAGGTGTCGGCGGGGATGTGCGGGGCGATGGTCCCCGGCGGGTCGTGGTGGGTCATCAGGGCTCCCTGGGGTGAGCCGCGCGTCCGCCCCCGCGAGAGCGGGCACGGGCGCACGGGGTAGGTGTCAGACGGGTGTCACGGGGTGGGGTCAGGAGTGCGTGACAGCGCGTGTGCCTAGGGGTTTGGGTGTCAGGCGGCCGTGACGGTGTCAGGTGTCAGGCGGCCGTCAGGATGGGGACGATCCGCCACCGGCCGGTGGCGTTCGTCGGCTCCAGACGGCCTTCCACGGCGGCTTCCTTGAGCCGCGCGGACACCCACGGGCGGGAGAGCTGGTGCCGCTCGCACCAGTCCATGAAGTCCTTCGGACCGACGATCATCTGTCCGGCTTCCTCGAACTCCTCCAGCGCGCGGGCGAACAGCTCCCGGGCTTCCTCGGGGGAAGGCTTGCGGCCGGCTTCCTGCCCGAAGATCGGTTCGTCGTCGCCGTCCTGCGCGTCGGGAAGCTCGGCTTCGGGGTCGATGCCGGCGTCCTCGGGGTCGACGTGCCGGCCGGGGTGCTGCTGCATGTCGTCCCCTTCGTCGTGCACGACGGACAGCCGCGGCGCGGGAGCCGGGCCGGCGGTGGCGGGTGCGGTGCGACCGGTGTAGGCGTTGCCGGCGACGGCCGCCGCGGCGCCGGCGGTAACGGGGTCGGCAGTGGCGCCGTTGCGCTGGGCCCAGGTGGCGAGCAGCTCCATGACGGGCACGGCCCGGTGGGTGAAGCGGCGGGTGCGGCCCGGGGAGGGGTAGCGGTCCTCGGGGATGCCCGGGGAGACGACGTAGCAGTATCCGGGCCGCCGGTTGCCCCAGGCGCCCGGGTGGGCGCCCGCGGCCAGCACGTCGTCCGGCAGTGAGAATCCCTCGTCGCGCCGGTCACAGCCGAGCGCGATCACGGACGGCAGCGACGCGCGGGTGGAGGTCGACATCTGGTCGAAGGACGGGCGCTGAAGCGACACGATCAGCGAGATTCCCGCGGACCGGGCCTCCTGTGCGATGCCGGTGAACGCGTCGTCGCCCAGCGCGCGCAGAGTGTTGGCGGCTTCCTCGAACCAGGTGACCAGGAACGGCATACCGGGGCAGCCGCACGGCTGGCCGTCCGGCCGGCAGGTGTGCTCCGGGCTGTTCTGCCGCTCCGCAGCGGCCGGTACCCACTGGCGGTAGCCGTGGGCGCCGAGCCAGCGGGTGCGGGCGGGGATGACCTCCTGGACGGCGGCCACCATGACCTCCGTCTGTGTGCCGCCCTCCGCAGACCAGTCCAGACCGCCCCGCAGGGGCGCGAAATCCTGAAAGGCCTTGGGGTCGGAGAACCACACGATCACGTCCCGCCGGGAAAGGATCTCCGTCAGCAGGTTCAGGGCAGCATCGCCCTTACCCGACCCGGACATGCCGGCAGTCAGGACATGGGTGGAGTTGCGGCCGGTCTCGGGGTCGCCGGGCAGCCACATGACCAGCGGGGCACCGTCGTCGTAGCGGCCGATGACCAGCGGCTCCGCGATCGAATCCCCCAACTTGGAGGGGCCTTCCCACTCGACCACATCGGCCAGCATGTCCTCGGGGACGATGACCAGGTCCCCGCGCCGGTTGGAGTCGGGATCGGGGAGATAGCGCACGGCAGACGTCGGCAGGTCCAAGGCGGAGGCGAGGTTGCCCAGGGCTTTGGCCATGTCGTCGTTGGTCTGCTCGCCCGGTGCGAGCGCCACCGGGGCGGTGACCCGGTTGGGCTCCACCTTCGCCGCACCGAGCTGCGCCCGGGCCATTCCGATCTTCTCCAACAGGCCCTTGTCGCCGCTCTCGCCGGAGGGGTCGGTGTTGTGGCGCAGCACCATGCGCACGTTCCACGACAGGGCCACGACCGGCCCGCCCATCAGGAACAGGTCATCGATCGGACCGGCGGTCGGTCCGGCCAGGCAGGCGGCCGTGAGCCAGCCGGAGCCGGCGGCCACGGTGATCGCGGAGTGCAGGCGGCGCTGAGCGCTGGTGGACTTGCCCGCCCACCAGGTGACGCCGGTCAGGGCGACGGAGGCGAGGGTGAGGCCGACGCCGGCGGCGGCGCTGTCGCCCCACCGCCAGTTGCCGAGCGCACCGGCCAGGCCGGTCGCGCCGACCGCGAGCCACGGCGGCAGGTGCGGCTTGGCGCGGTGCAGCAGGTAGCCGCGGACGCTGCTGCCCCCGCCCCCTTCACCGGGCAGCCAGCCCGCGCCGGCGTAGGGCACGGTCATGCCGTCGTTGGGGTAGTCGGTGTGCCGTGCGCGGCGGCCGTTGTTGCGTGTCATCGGGCAGCCTCCTCTACTGCTGGGTCCAGTTCATGACCGGCTGCTGCGGGCGTCGGGCGCGGTGGCGGACTCGGTTGATCTCCTCCTCGAACTCCTGCTGGAACACCGAGTAGCAGGCGGCGGCGTTCTTCGCGGCGTCGCGCAGGTCGTCCGCGGCGCGCTGCATCTTGCGGGTGACCTTCTGCGCGCGGATGCGGGAGCCGAATGCCCGACCTTCCGGGTCCGGCACTGCGGCCAGCACGCCCTTGAGGATCTCCGCCCCCATCGCCACCTCGATCGAGAGCGTCACGGCCGCGGCCCGCAGGGTGTTGCAGTAGTTGCGCACCTGCGCCGGGGATCCGAACTCCGGCGCGGGCAGCAGCGATTCGGCGTGCGAGCCGCCGTTGCCGCCGCCGCGGGTTGTGGTCTTGGTGTTGTTCACGGTCACGTTGACCGGCGGGACGAACGAGCCGCCCAACGCGCCGACGAAGCCGCCCGCGGCGGCGCCGGCGTTGGCGAACTTGTTGCCCTTGCTGTTGGCGGCGCCGTTCGTGCCGCCGGTACGGGTGGAAGCTGCCATCTGAGGATCTCCCTTGAGGTCAGTGGGTGCGGCGGACGACGAGCCAGGCGGACTGAGCGGCGATCAGGGTGAGCAGCCACCACAGCTCCAGCGCGCCCGCGAGCGGCCCGCAGCCGGCCGCGACGGCGAGCCAGGCCAGCGCGGAGGCCAGCAGCGCGGCCAGGCCGATGCGCCAGGCGAGAACGGCACCGGTGGCGGGGCGACGGCGCTGCATGACCAGCAGCCAGGCCAGCGGGCCGGCGGCGGTGGGGGCGAGGATCAGCCCGGACCACCAGGCCATGACGTGCAGCAGCGCGGCGACGACCAGGGCCAGGACGGCCAGACCGGTGGGGGCGAGGGCGTGACGCGAGCGCCACAGCAGCCCGCCCAGGAAGCCGAGTGCCTCGCGGGTGAGGGACGGCCGCTCGGGGACGACGACCACGAACGGGTCGGCGCCGCGGCGGCCCCGCTGGCGGGGGATGCGGACGGTGTGGACACCGGCGGCCGTCTTGGCACCGCGGGCACGGGTACGACTGGACACAGGAACACTCCTGTTCAGGAAGGCGAAGAGGGGACGTCAGGCGGCACGCTGTTCGTCGTCGGGGTAGGCGCAGGGCACGCACGCGCCCAGCTCCGCGGGGATGACGTAGCCGGCATCCCGGCGGCACTGCGGGCACATGCGGCGGGCGGCGTTGGCCTTGGCCAGGGCCGCCCATCGGGCCGGGGTCATCGGCCGGACCGGCTTCGCGTCGTCGACGCGGTAGAGGTAGGCGACCAGCGGCGGGCGCCGACGGCGCGAGCGCTCGATCTGCGCCGCCACGTCCTGCCCGCCCGGCCGCAGGTCCATCGCGCGCAGCTGACGACGGGTGGCCAACCCTTCCGGCGCGAGCCGCCAGGGGTAGACCGGTAAGGCACCCATCAGCGGCTCACGAGCGCCAGTTCAGCACCGCCGGCATCCGCGCCGCGGTGCTCGGCATAGCGGGCGGAGACCCACCCCACCGACCAGCCACACAGCTCCGCCGCGGCGCGCACCGGCAACCCGGCCTCGAACGCGGCCCGCACCGTCTGGCGGGCCCGGTCCTCGGGGAACTTCTCGACGGCCGGGCCGGCGGCCAGCAGGGCGGCGCGTTCACGCTCGGCCCGCGCCTCTCGCTCGAACCGTTCACGGCGTTCACGCTCGGCCGCTTCCCGCTCGGCGCGCTCACGGTCGCGCTCACGCTGTTCACGCTCGCGTTCACGGCGTTCCCGCATCTCCCGCTCGGCAGCCTCGCGGACGGCCTCCCGCTCGCGCTCCTCACGGCGGGCACGCTCCTCCCGCTCGGCCTGCTCGCGGGCCAGAGCGGCTTCGTGTTCACGCTGCTCACGCGCCAACGCGGCGGCGTGCTCGCGCTCCTCGCGGGCCTGTCGGCGGGCGGCTTCGGCCCGCTCCCGGGCCGCCTGCTCGGCCGCCTCGCGGTCGGCCCGCTGCTGGGCTTCCCGCGCGGTGACGGCGGCGGTGATGGCGCGCCGGTAGGCCAGACCGGTCTCCGCGGTGACGATCAGCAGCAGCGGCGCCACCGCATGCACGGCCACGCCCACCAGGTCGCCGGCCAGCGCGGAATCGGCGACGTTCAGCGCCAGCGTCATACAGCCGGTCATCCACCGCAGCACCAGCGGCCACCACCCACCGTGCCCGCCAAGGCGGGCCAGGACCGCATCGAGGCGGACCACGATGACCACGGCCGCATCCACCACCAAGGGCAGAATCGGCGCCGTCCAGTCCCACTCATCCGGGGTGTGCGCCGCGGCGAGCGGGGTCACGGTCAGGATCGAGTACAGCATCGCGCCGGCCACGATCAGCCACGTGCCGACCGACAGCGCGCGTTCCGCCGAACGGATCGGATCGCCGTTCACGCGCCCGCCCCCGTCCATGAACGCACCTGAACGGCGGCGATCAGCATCACCGCAGAGGCGGGATCGTCGGGGTCCTCGCTGTCCTCGGTCCACCGCCACTCAGCGCCCGGCACCGGCTCGAAGCCCAGCACGCTGAGCGCGTCCACGCGCTCCGTGAACGTCGGCACCGGAGCGACCCGGTCAAAGCTGTACTCCGGCCACGGGCAGGTGAGACCGTCCAACAGGACGATGTACAGGCGCCAGCGTCCCTTGTACACGGACATCTGCGCCGTGAACTCCCCCGCCATCACGCCACCACCGGAGCGTCGGTACCGCCCTGGTTGGCCAGGTCCCGCCGCGCGGCCAACACCCGGCGGCGGGCCCGGCGGATACGGCGGGCGTCCACCTCGCTCGGCATGCGGTCCAGCGTGATGATCTGCGCGTCGATCAGGTCGACGTCCGCGAGGATCGCGGGCATCTCTCGCTCGATCGCGTCCAGCTCCGCGGCCGTCGGCTCCATGAAGTCGGCGAACGCGGTAACAGCGTCCTGAACAGTCACGATGTGACTCATTGGGTCGTGTTCCTCTCACAGGGGTGAACGGCCCGAACAGCGGCCCCGGTGCTCGAACACCGGGGCCGCGCGCCGTTGGAGACAGAAGGTTCCGGCTCCCCGCCGCCCCGCCCGTACGGCCAGCGCACGAAGCGCTGCCGGACGGGCGGGGGAGGCAACCGGCCGCAGCGCTAGCCGCTGCGATGGCAGGAAGAAGGGCGGACCGGATCGGCCGCGAGCGGATGCACAGCTCACGGGCCGGGGTCGCGTACGGGCGCCGCCGGCCGGTCCATCACGGCGGCGCCCACAGGGTTCGTCGAAGCATCGGAACTCCCAGGTCGAAGGGGCACGGAAACAGCACTGCAAGGGGGACCACGTCCCCACCCTCCGGCCGTTGCTCGCGGTCACCGGGCCACCTCGCCAGTCAGGCCGAAGCCCTGATTTCTGGCCTTGACGGGCGGTCTTGCAGCGTCCTCCGCCCCATGCATACGTGCAGGTGAAACAGCGGCGACAGCACATTCCTCCCGCTTGCTTAGGGGGGGTTGCCGTCTCGCTTGATAGGTACGGTAGGCAAACTCGAAGCTGTACGCAACCCCCTCTCGCGGTAGAGTTCGATAGCCCCCCTAGGCGACGTTGGGAGAGACGTGCAGAACGACATGGAGAAGGTCTTTGGGATCACGGACCCCGTTGACCGCGCCAAAGCCGCAATCGACCTGATGGCGCGGTATCAGAGCCACGTGAACGAGCTGTCGCGCGTCCGCCGGGAAGCGATCGAAGAGGCTCAGGCAGCGGGCATGACTCAGGCCGAGATTGCGAAGCGACTTGGTGTCAGCCGGGGGCGCGTGGGGCAGCTCGCGTCCGCCGGCCCACCGCCAGAGCGCGCGTTCTTCGGCACGGACCTGGTCACCGTGTCACTCGGAGGCAAGTACGAAGCGGGTAAGGGGCCCGATCAGAACCCCAGCGAAGTGGTCACCCGAGAGGACCTCAACAACTTCGAGCACCTGCGCAAGCTGCTGGGCGGGATGAAGCTCGACACGCAGTACGAGGTGATTCCGCCCACCGGAATCGTGAACCTCAATCGGGACAACCACGTCGTGATCTGCGGCCCGCGCCTCTCCCCGATCGTGGCGCAGGTGCTCGAAGGTGACGACAACCTTCGGTTTGCCAAAGACAGCACGTGGCACCTGGTGGACCAGGTGGCCGGGAAGAAGTACCGGTCACCGCAGGACGAAGACGGGTCGGCCGGCGATGTCGGGTACTTGGGGCGGCTTCCCCGTCTGGACGGGAAGGGGACGTTCCTCTATGTCGCCGGTATCCACGCGATCGGCGCGAACGGGGTCGTTCACTTCCTGGAGAACAACCTGGCAGAGCTTTACCGAGAGGTTCGCACGCGTCGCTTCTCCACCCTGATTTCGTGCCGTTACGACCCGAAGACGCTCGAAGTGCTGGAGAGTCGACGCGTCACTCCGCTGTACCGACACGAGGGCTGAGAATGCGCGTCGCCATTGACACCCAACCCGGTGGAGCCGCTCCCAATGAAGACTGGGTGGCCGGTACGCCAACGCTCGCCGTCGTGCTGGACGGACTCAGCACGGCGGGCCTGGACACCGGATGCCGCCACGGCGTGCCCTGGTACGTGACGCACTTGGGCAGTCAGCTTGTGGGCGCGCTCGCAGACCCGGACACGTCGCTCACGGCAGGGCTGGCGAGCGCCCTCGAACGAGTGGCCACGCTGCACCCTGAGTGCGACCTCGGCAACCCCGGAACGCCTTCGGCGACGGTGGCGATTCTTCGGGAGCGCCCCGGCTTCCTTGACCACCTGGTCCTGGCGGACTCGCCCATCGTGCTGGAAGGCGCCGGCGGCTGCACCGTGCACACCGACCTGCGGGTGGACGGCGTCCTTCCCGAGTTGCGGGCGGAAGTCGAGCAGTACGAGACGAACACGGTGGAGCATCGGGAAGCGCTCCGCCGGCTCGTCACCGAGCAACGCCAGACCCGCAACACACCCACCGGTTATTGGGTCGCCGCATCGGACGCGGAAGCTGCCGCTCACGCCGTCGTCGGCAGCACTCCCGCCGAGGACGTGCGGGCCGCGGCGGTGCTCTCCGACGGCGCGTCGCGGCTGGTCACCGAGTACGGCATGGCCACGTGGTCCGAAGTCTTCACAACGCTCCGCACCGGCGGCCCGCAAGAGCTGATCGCCACCGTGCGAAAGGCCGAAGCCACCGACCCCACAGGGCGACGGTGGCCGCGCTACAAATCCGGCGACGATGCCGCCGTAGCCTTCTGCCAGTGGTGACAGGGCTGGTCAGTGCGGCGGACGCCCGTCTCACTCCGTCTCAGTTTCCGTCTCATTCAACCCCGTCCGGAGCCGTCCACAGCGGTTCACGCTTCGAGCGGCCGGACGGGAATGAACGAGGTTGAACGGGTGCGGTTCACGCCGTGACCAGCACGAACAGACCTCGAAAGCGAGTGTGGCGCAAGTCACCGAGGGTTCAAATCCCTCCGCTACCGCTGATGACACCCCCTGAACCGTGGCGACACGGGTCAGGGGGTGTTCTGCTGTGCGGTGGGCACGGTGTCCCCGTGAAACGCCCTGCCCGTCGTGGCGTTGGTCGGAAGAAACGATGTGAGGGTTACACTCGCGGCCGGCAGCAGGGGGCCCCAGGGGCAGCACTCAGAGGGAGGCCGCGGTGGCGGTGAACGCCAAGAAGATCGCCGTCTACGTGATCGTGGTCTTCGTGCTCTACGTGATCATCACGGACCCGGAGAAGGCGGCGGACTACGTCCAGATAGCCTTCGAGGGCATATCGGACGCGGCCAGCGCCATCGGCGACTTCTTCACCTGGCTCGCCGACGGAGCGAAGTAGCAGCCGGCAGCCGTACTCACCGGGAGTGCCCTTGATCCGCCATCTGGTCCTCTTCAAGCTCGACGAAGGCGTCACCCGCGACGACCCCCGGGTGGTGGAGGGCGAAGCGGCCTTCCGCGCCCTGGGCGGACAGATCGAGGAGCTGCGCTTCTGGGAACTGGGCTGGAACATCAGCGACCGGCCCATCGCCTACGACTTCGCGATCAACTCGGCGGTCGAGGACGCGGAAGCCCTGAAGCGGTACCTCGAGCACCCGGCGCACCAGGCGGGCGTGGCCCTCTGGCGCGAGTTCGCCACCTGGGTGGTCGCCGACTACGCGTTCTGACGCCGCGGCCCGACCGGGCGGCCGACTTCGCACCGACTTCGCGCCCGATGTTTCGCACCTGACGCCTCGCACCCGCCTTCGCGCCCCCGCCCCCCGGCGCGCGGACCGGACCGTGCCGCACTGAGCCCTCCGCCGGAACGGCGGGGGGCTTTCGCGCGTCCTGCACCCAACTTCTCCCTCAACACGGTCTTATGGGGTACTTGCACACACTGCACATGTCTTGTGATGCTATGACCGCTTTTGATGGATGAGTTGACCGATGTTGATCTGACGAAGAGGTGGCGTTGACCGTGTCGGCCAGTACTGCGCCGCCTCAGGAGGAGGCACCCGCCCCGACGCCCGAACGGCGCCGCGGCGCGGACACCCGGGCGCTGACCCAGGTCCTCTTCGCCCAGCTGAAGAACCTGCGACCGGGCACCCCGGAGCACGACCGCGTGCGCGGGGCGCTCATCGAGGCCAACCTCCCGCTCGTACGCTACGCCGCCGGCCGCTTCCGCTCCCGCAACGAGCCCATGGAGGACGTCGTCCAGGTCGGCACCATCGGCCTGATCAACGCCATCGACCGCTTCGACCCCGACCGGGGCGTGCAGTTCCCGACCTTCGCGATGCCGACGGTCGTGGGCGAGATCAAACGGTACTTCCGCGACAACGTGCGCACCGTCCATGTCCCGCGCCGGCTCCACGAGTTGTGGGTGCAGGTCAACAGCGCCACCGAGGACCTGACCACGGCCTTCGGCCGGACGCCGACCACCGCCGAGATCGCCGAACGGCTGCGCATCGCCGAGCACGAGGTGCTGTCCTGCATCGAGGCCGGCCGCTCGTACCACGCGACCTCCCTGGAGGCCGCGCAGGAGGGTGACGGGCTGCCCGGCCTGCTGGACCGGCTCGGTTACGAGGATCCGGCGCTGGACGGGGTGGAGCACCGCGACCTGGTCCGCCACCTCCTGGTCCAGCTCCCCGAGCGCGAGCAGCGGATCCTGCTGCTGCGCTACTACAGCAATCTGACCCAGTCGCAGATCAGCGCGGAACTCGGGGTCTCCCAGATGCACGTCTCGCGCCTCCTGGCGCGCAGCTTCCAGCGGTTGAGGTCGGCGAACCGCATCGACGCCTGACGGCCCCCGCCAGGCCCTCCGCGGGCGGCGACAGCCCTTCGACGGGCGGCGGCGACTCCCCGGCGGTCACGGCTCCTCCACCGCGGCGACAGCACCCCGGCAGGCCGTGGCGGGCGGCGGCGGGCGGGCGGCGGGCGGCGGGCGGCAGGCGGCAGGCGGCAGGCGGCAGGCGGCAGGCGGCAGGCGGCAGGCGGCAGGCGGCAGGCGGCGGCAACTCCCTGGCGGACGGGGACGCGTGGTCCTTCGGGGTGAAGATCCGCAACCGAACGCGGGAGCGATCCCTCACCGGCACGGGCGAATCACCCAGCGGGGCGATTCCCGGCCGAACCGTGCTGATAAACCGTCACACCCCCTGTTTCCAGGGCCTATTCGAGACTCACATGTCGACATGTCACTACAGCGTGTTGCCGACATGTGACATTCTGCCGGAAGCGCGTTTGCCGAGGCTTCGGCTCCGGTATTCAGGTGAAGGCTGGCGTTCCTCGATCCGGAGCGTTCGCCACGACCGTCCCGCGACCCAAAGGGGGTGGCATGTCCGCAGACCAGGGCAGCTCGAAGGTGCTCATGCTCACGAAGAGCGAGTCCGCGCCCACCGAGCCCGTCACGCCCGTCGAGCCCGACGTGCTCGACGACGTCACGGCCCTCGAGGCCGCTCCCGTCCCGGCGCTCCCGGCCACGGGAGCCATCGACACCCGCACCCTGTCCCGCTCCCTGTTCCTGCGGCTGGCCGCGCTCGACGAGGAGAGCCCCGAGCGCGCGTACGTCCGGGACACGCTCATCGAGCTGAACCTCCCGCTCGTGCGGTACGCGGCGGCACGCTTCCGCTCGCGCAACGAGCCGATGGAGGACATCGTCCAGGTCGGCACCATCGGCCTGATCAAGGCGATCGACCGCTTCGACTGCGAACGGGGCGTCGAGTTCCCGACCTTCGCGATGCCGACGGTCGTGGGCGAGATCAAGCGCTTCTTCCGCGACACCTCGTGGTCGGTGCGCGTCCCGCGCCGCCTCCAGGAGCTGCGGCTGGCCCTCACCAAGGCCAGCGACGAGCTCTCCCAGAAGCTGGACCGCTCGCCGACGGTGGCCGAACTGGCCCTGGTCCTGGGCGTCTCCGAGGAGGACGTGGTCGACGGGCTGGCCGTCGGCAACGCGTACACCGCCTCCTCCCTCGACTCGCCGGCCCCCGAGGACGACGGTGGCGAGGGCTCCCTCGCCGACCGCCTCGGCTACGAGGACACGGCGCTGGAGGGCGTGGAGTACCGCGAGTCGCTGAAGCCCCTGCTGGCCAAGCTGCCGCCGCGTGAGCGGCAGATCATCATGCTGCGCTTCTTCGCCAACATGACGCAGTCGCAGATCGGCGAGGAGGTCGGCATCTCCCAGATGCACGTCTCGCGTCTGCTCACGCGCACCCTGTCCCAGCTCCGTGAGGGCCTGATCTCCGACTGAGCCGTGGTGCGGGCCCGTCGCCGGGTCCGCACCACCGTTCGCGGGCTTGTTCCCGGACGGACCGCCGGTGACACCGGTGCGGTGCGCCGGCCGGCGTGGCCACAGGGCCGCCGGGGCGCCTCACCGGGCGCTTCGGCGGCCGTCGTCGTAGGTGCGGGAGTCCTGCCGGCGGGCGGGCACTGCGGCCCGGCCGCCTCGACCGCGAGCGAGTCCGAACGCGCCGCCGCGGACCGCCGGTGGTGCGGGCAGGCACCTCCCGCTTCCCCAACACGGCCGACGCACCGGCCTGTTCGGGGTCGGTCACCCCGGGGACACACCTCGTCGGCGCCCTGGGCGTCGACCGGGCCGAGGGAGGAGTTCCCGGCACCGGTCGCCCCGAAAGCCCGTGAGCGCGGCACCTGGACGGTGCGCGTGGACGCCTGGCGGGTCCGCCGGGCATGCCTGCGCAGACACGGGGCGTGCCGGTGCGGGAACGACCGCGCCGCCCGACCGGGGGTGCGGGTGGCGGCCGGGCGACGAAGCCCGGGACGGCCGCCCCCGAGCGGGCGCCGCCGAGCGGGCCGTACCGTCGGGGCGCGCCGTCCTGTCCGCTACTTCAGTGCCAGCCAGGCCACCGCCGCCACGATCGCCACCGCCGCGACGACGCCCAGGATCAGGCCGAGGCGGGGGCCGGCCGGGGCCGGGGCCTGGCGGGATGCCTGAGGGGTGCCCTCGTCGACGAACGCCCGGAACATCTGGGTGCTGCCGGCGGGGTCGTGGTTGCCCTGGGGGCCCTGCGTGTTAGCCATGCCCCGAGACACTAGCGAAAGCGGCCGGGGTGTCCCAAGCGGGGGCGTGCTCAGGCCCGACCGATTCGGCCCGCTCCTCCCGCCCTCCCGCCCGGCCGGTTCCCCCACCTGGGCATTTACTCCGGCAATACTTGTCTTTGCCAACTTTTTGCGGCACCCACCCCCTATTTGTTTGCCTGTAGCAACCAAGCGCTTCTATGGTTGCCCTAAGCAACAAAAGCGGGAGGTGTGATGGCAGGGCAGGCACAGTTCGAGGAGCTGGCGCGTCAGCTCAGCGCCGTCGGAGCCGTGAAGCGGGACCTCGGACGGATCCTGCCGCCCGACTGCTCGCCCGGCTCGGCGGGGGTGCTGACACTGCTCGACCGGCACGGCGACCTGCGCATGAGTGCCCTGTCCGAGCTGCTCGCCGTCGACATGTCGGTGACCAGCCGGCACGCCGCGCACCTCGCCGAACGAGGCTGGATCGAGCGGTCCCCGGACCCCACGGACAAGCGCTCGCGGATCCTGCGCCTCACCCCCGAGGGCCACGCGATGCTCGCCGAGCTGACCCGCCGCAGCACCGATCTGCTGGCGGAGCGGCTGAGCGACTGGACCGACGACGAGGTCGGTCAGCTCATCGGGCTGATGACCCGGCTGCGCGCCAGCTTCGGCGACTGCCGGTCCACCCCGCACCGGCCCCACCGGCCCCCGCCCGTTCCCGAGAGCGAACACCCACGTGGACCGTCACGTGACCGGACCACCCGTACACCCGCACAAGCGACGTAAGAGAAGGAAGTCCATGGCAACGACCACACCAGCCGGTGTGCGGGCTCACGCGAAGCACGGCGGAGGGTCCGCCGGCGACGCTCCGATGACCCACCGGCAGATCATGGAGGCCCTCTCCGGGCTGCTCCTCGGCATGTTCGTGGCGATCCTGTCGTCCACGATCGTCTCGAACGCCCTCCCGGAGATCATCGGCGACCTCGGCGGCGGCCAGTCCGCCTACACCTGGGTCGTCACCGCCACCCTGCTGGCGATGACCGCGACCACCCCCCTGTGGGGCAAGCTCGCCGACCTGTACGACAAGAAGGCGCTCGTCCAGATAGCGCTCGTCGTCTACGTCCTCGGATCGGCCGCCGCCGGTCTGTCGCAGAACCCCGGCATGCTGATCGCCTGCCGCGTGGTGCAGGGCGTCGGCGTGGGCGGCCTCTCCGCCCTCGCCCAGATCGTCATGGCGGCGATGATCTCCCCGCGGGAGCGCGGACGTTACTCCGGCTACCTCGGCGCGACCTTCGCCGTCGCCACCGTCGGCGGTCCGCTGCTCGGCGGTGTCATCACCGACACGAGCTGGCTGGGCTGGCGCTGGTGCTTCTACGTCGGCGTGCCCTTCGCCGTGATCGCGCTGATCGTGCTGCAGAAGACCCTGCACCTGCCCGTCGTGAAGCGGGACGTCAAGGTCGACTGGGCCGGCGCGTTCTTCATCTCGGCCGCGGTCTCGCTGCTGCTGGTCTGGGTCACCTTCGCCGGTGACAAGTACGACTGGCTGTCCTGGCAGACGTACACGATGGTCGCGGGCTCGATCGCGCTCGGGCTGATCTTCGTGCTCGTCGAGTCGCGGGCCGCCGAACCGATCATCCCGCTGCGCCTCTTCCGCAACCGCACCATCACGCTGTCCTCCGCCGCCTCGATGTTCGTCGGCGTCGCGATGTTCTCCGGCACGGTCTTCTTCGCCCAGTACTTCCAGCTGGCCCGCGACGAGTCGCCGACCATGTCCGGTGTCCTGACGATCCCGATGATCGGCGGGCTCTTCGTCTCCTCCACCGTGTCGGGACAGCTCATCACCCGCACCGGCAAGTGGAAGGCCTGGCTGGTCGGCGGCGGCGTGCTCATCACGGCGGGCCTCGGCCTGCTGGGCACCATCCGTTACGACACCCCGTACTGGAAGACCGCCGTCTTCATGGCCCTGCTCGGCCTCGGCGTCGGCATGATGATGCAGAACCTGGTGCTGTCCACGCAGAACCAGGTCGCCCCGCGCGACCTCGGCGCGGCCAGCTCCACGGTCACCTTCTTCCGCTCCCTCGGCGGTGCGATGGGCGTCTCGGCGCTGGGCGCCGTCATGGCCCACCGCATCGGCGACTACGCCCGGGACGGCATCGCGGACCTCGGCCCCGAGTACGCCTCCGCCGCCTCGGACTCCGGGGGCGCCATCCCCGACATGGACAAGCTGCCGCTGCCGCTGCGCACGGTCATGGAGAGCGCGTACGGCCACGGCATCGCGGACGTCTTCCTGATCGCCGCCGTCATGGCCCTGCTGGCCTTCCTCATCACCCTGTTCATCAAGGAGGTCCCGCTGCGGACCATGGGCGCGCTGGCGCAGACGGACTCCGCGGACGCCCCGGCCCAGACCCCGGCCCCGGCCTCGACCTCGGCCGCCGTCGAGGCCCCGGCTCCCGCCGGTGAGCAGGCCCTCGCCGGTGCCGCCGCCGAGGCCGGTCCCGAGGACACGCAGCGGCTCGCCGCCACCACCGCCACCACCACCGAGGCCCCCGCGGCCTCCTCCGGCGGCATCCCGGTCCGCGGTCTGGTCCGCGGTGCCGAGAGCGCGCCCGTGCCGCAGGCCGCCGTCACGCTGATCTCCCTCGCGGGCCGTCAGCTGGGCCGCTCGGTCGCGCAGGCCGACGGCTCCTACGGGCTGGACGCGCCGGGCGCGGGCTCGTACGTCCTGATCGCCTCCGCCGACGGGTTCCAGCCGCAGGCGTCCACGATCGTCGTCAACGGCGAGCCGGTCGCGTACGACATCCTGCTCAGCGGGACCAGCGGGCTCGGCGGTGTCGTGCGGGCCGCCGAGACGGGCGAGCCCGTCGGGCACGCCATGGTCGTCGTCACCGACGTGCGGGGGGATCTGCTGGCCACCGCGACCACCGGTGAGCAGGGCGAGTTCTCCTTCGCCGAGCTGGTGCCGGGTGCCGTGACCGTCGCGGTCAACGCCGCCGGGTTCCGGCCGCGCGCCCTGCCCGTCGAGGTCGGCGCGACCGGGGTGACCCGCGTGGAGCTGGTCCTCGACGCGGGGGCGCAGGTCCAGGGCGTCGTCCGGGCGCCGCACGGTCCGCTGGCCGACGCGCGCGTGACGCTCGTCGACGCGGCGGGCAACGTGGTCGGCACCGCCACCACCGGTGTGGACGGGGCGTACGCCTTCACCGACCTGGACGGCGGGGACTACACGGTCATCGCGACCGGCTACCCGCCGGTGGCCACCTCCCTGACCGTCGCCGGCACCGGCGTGGACGGCCACGACATCGCACTCGCCCACCCCGGCGAGTAGCACGACACGGCACCGGCCCGTGGTGGGGAGCTCCCCGCCACGGGCCGGTCTCTTCGAGGAGTTGCGTGAGATGGGACTGACCGCGAGGATCCGCACCCGGGACGGATGGGCCGTGTCGCACGCGGTCGTCACGGTGACGGACACGACGGGCACGCAGGTGCTGCGCGCCGAGGCCGACGCGGAGGGTGCCGTACGCGGCACGGCCGCGCTGGCGCCGGGGGCGTACACCGTGATCGTCACCGCCGTCGGATACGCGCCGGCCGCCGCGAGCGCGCTGGTCACCGCGAGCGGCCGGGCCGAGGTCGGCACGGTCACGCTGGCCCGGCAGGGCGGCACCGAACTGCCGCCGCCCGGCCCGTGGACCGTCGACCCGGCGCACTCCACGGTCGGCGCGGTCGCCCAGCACCTCGGCATCTCCAGCGTGCGCGGCCGGTTCACCGACTTCACCGCGTCCGTCGAGATCGCCCCCGACGACGTCGGAAAATCGCGGGTGGCGGCGGTGATCCGCGCCGCCTCCATCGACACCGGCAACGCCGTGCGCGACACGCACCTGCGCTCGGCGGACTTCCTGGACACCGACGCCCACCCGGAGATCACCTACCGCTCGACCGGCCTGACGGCCGCGGGCCCCGACCGCTGGACCGTCCACGGCGACCTGTCCCTGCGCGGCGTCGTCCGCCCCGTCGACCTGGACCTCGCCTACCTCGGCACCGGCGCCGATCCCTGGGGCGGCACCCGGGCGGCCTTCCGCGCGACGGCCGACCTGCACCGCGAGGACTTCGCCATCACCTACAACCAGGTCGTCCAGGCGGGCATCGCCGCCATCGGCACGACGCTCAAGGTCGAACTGGACATCCAGGCCGTACAGGGGGAGTCGCTGCCGCAGGCGTGAGCGCGGGCAGGAGCGCGGGCACGGGCAGGGGTACGCGCGTGGGCGTGGGCACGGCCGGGGCGGCCCCGGCGCCCGCCCCCGCGCCGCCCCCGCGCCTACGCTGGCCCCATGGCACCGAACATCGCGACCAACACGTCCGTCTCCCTCGACGAGCTGCTGGACTTCGTACGTCCCCGGCACCGCGCGATCCTCATCACCCGGCGTGCCGACGGCAGCCCCCAGGCCTCCCCGCTGACCTGCGGGGTCGACGACTCGGGCCGGATCGTCGTGTCCACCTACCCGGAGCGGGCCAAGACGCGCAACGCCAAGCGGGACGAGCGGGTCAGCGTGCTCGTGCTGAGCGACGACTGGAACGGGCCCTGGGTCCAGGTCGACGGCACCGCCGAGGTCATCGACTCGCCCGACTCCGTCGAGGCACTGGTCGAGTACTACCGCAACATCGCCGGTGAGCACCCCGACTGGGACGAATACCGGGCGGCGATGGTGAAGCAGGGCA